>JAJCXW010000215.1 GCA_029263235.1 Acidimicrobiales bacterium | reverse complement strand
CTGAAGATGGGAGCCAGTCTTCCGAAGCTCGGCAAGCTGTCGACCTGGTGGCGCAGCCACCTCAGCCCAGCCCTCGACGACTTCGCCCACGGGCGCGCCGTGTGGGACCTGAGGCCGGGCGAGCATGCCGCCTCTTGGCGCATCGGCGACACCCCAAACAGCGTCATCGATGTGGAGTTCCTCGAGGAGCGACCCGATCGGGGGCTCGTCACAGTGTCGCACTGGAACAAGCTTCTCAAGGGAGCACTGACCCGTCACCTCGTCACGATCGGGAATCCGACCATCGACTGCCTGTCGGAGTTCGCGTTTGAGGGATTCGAATGGGAGCCCGACTCGACCACGGAATCAGGAGGTCACGTCAGCACCAACATCGTCAGACGTTTGTGAGGGCGAGAATCTCGTCTTCGACCAGCCGCACCACCAACTGGTCCAGTGGAAGCTCGTCGTAGCGATCGGGGGTGATGTCGGTGGACCCGCCGGTGGCGGCGCCACCGACCCCGTAGGACATGAACACGAAACGGCCACCGGTAGCGAAGGCCATCTCACGCATGACGTATTCGGCCTGGTCGTCAGTGCCCGATGCGGCGATCGGCAGAATCTTCACGCCGCGGTTGGCGGCTGCCTTCACGCTGTCGGTGTAGGGAACACCGACCTGCCGGGAGATCTGGGGTGGAGCATCGGCGATGAGAACCAGCAGCTTGATGGCATCGGGTCCCCTCCATGCCGGTTCGGCGAGCGCATCGGCGAGAGCCTCGTCAAGCGCCTCCGGATAGTCGCCGCCACCATTCGCTGCAACCAATTCGAGAGCGTCGAGGAACGAATCCAGGTCGTCGGTCAGATCGAACGTGCGGGTGACGAACAGATCGTCGAGGTCGCGGTAGACGGTCAACCCGAATCTCACATCGGGCGTGCTCGGAAGTTCGTCGATCCGGCGGGCGACCTCGGCCATGTTGTCGCGCAGCCGGTCGATCTCGTCCTGCATCGAGCCGGTCGCGTCGATCAGGAAGTGGACATCGAGAGGAATCGCACCGGCCAGCCCGCCGGGCATGTCGACCACCATCTCGGTAGTGATCCCATCAGCCGCGAGTGGTGTGCTCAGCGTCTCCTGGTCGACCGACACCGTGACGGTCCACTCTGAGATCTGGGTCGAGGCCCCGGGGAAGAAGCGGACGGTGCCGTCGGCGGTGGTGTGCAACACGGCAGCCGGTTGCGACTGTTCTTCACCGTCGGCGGTGATGCTGACCTGAGCCCCCAGGATCGGGAAACCATCAATGCCGACCACCGAGACAACCCTCACACCCGACAGGTCGAGCGGACGAACGACGACTCCAGAACCGGTGATCGAGTCTCGGTAGGCCATGTAGGCAACGACGTCGTCGATGTCGTTGATGCTCCCGGCCTGCAGCGATCGGACCTGATTGTCGGGGGCTGGGGTCAGCCCAGACGTGCTGGTGCCGTCCGAGACGATCTCACGTGCGGCATCTTCCACGGCGGGCGCCGCCGTCGACTCGGTGTAGGCCAGACCACCGTCGGAGTCCGGAGACTCAGACCATGAGTCGTCGCCCGGGCTGAGCCACCCTCGTCCGCCGACCACCTCTGGTTCCCCATCGGTTGTTGATGGAGCGGTGACCGATAGGCCCGATGTTGTCGTCGAGCCCAGAGCGACGGTGTCGCCGGTGGAACTGGCCCCGCTGCAGGCCGAGACCAGCATCACGAGGGCAGCCGAAATGGCCAGCCCCCGGCGGGAAGATCTGATGTACGTGTTGTGGGCTGACATCGGCTGACCTCCACGGTGCGACATGGAGTGTGACGATCGTCGCCAGCCGAAAGTTCCCCGGCGGTCTCAGCCGGCCTCCACCACCCGGGCTCCACCGCTCGGCACGAGCCGCCAACCGCCGATCGTACCCGGGTCCGTGGAATCGTCGGCCAGCACGACCGCGCATCCTCCGAAGCCGGCCCCTGTGAGTCGCGCTCCGAAGACGCCGGGTGTTTGTTGGAGTTGGTCGACGAGTTGGTCGAGTTCGGGAGTCGACACCTCGAAATCGTCGCGGAGACTGGCATGGCTGCGGTTCATGAGGGCGCCGAACTCGGCGGCATCATCGTGTCGGGTGGCCTCGACCGCCGCCGAGACCCGGCTGATTTCAGAGATCACGTGTCGGGCTCGCCGTCGAATCATCGGGTCGGAAATGGCACCGAGATCGGAACCGGTCGCGTCGCGTAGTGGCCCGATCGTCTGCTCGGCCAGTTCGCACGACTGCCGGCGATCGGCATACTCGGAGCCCTCGAGCCGGCGACTGACCCCACAGTGAACAGCGTGCACGACCGTGCCGCGCGGCAACGACACCGGCTCGACCGAATGATCCCGACAGTCGATCAACAAGGCAGAACCCTCCACGCCAGAGGTGATCGCGAGTTGGTCCATGATTCCGCTCGGCACTCCGGTGGCGCGGTGCTCGGCTCGCTGGCAGAGCTGGGCCAGCGCCAGAGTGTCTCCGCTGAAACCGGCGGCCAGAGCGGTGGCCACTTCGAGCGATGCGCTCGAGGAGAGCCCGGCGCCGACCGGCAGTGTGCTCACGATCTCCCCCGAGAAGCCGGTAGTTGTGCCCAGTTCGGCCAGCACCGCAGCCGGGTATCTCGCCCACCCGATCGGGTGGGATCCGGGATCGTTCACCGGCAACCGAATCTCGGCCGGATCAGACTCCGAATCCGAAATCAGGCCGACGACACCGACACGGTCGGCCGCTGCCGGCGTCACGTCGATGGTGGTACCGAGGTCGACCGCCATGGGAAGCACCAAGCCACCCATGTAGTCGACATGATCGCCGATCAGATTCACGCGTCCCGGCGCGAACACACGGAACGCTGCGGGGTCCATGTCGCTCAGCCGCTGCGCATCTCGGCGATGCGGCACCGAGCCACCTCGAGGTCGTCGGGGTTGGTGACACCGACCCACGGCTCGTCGGTTGGCACCACCTCGACCGTCAGTTCGCCGGCCTGGTGCAATTCGGCCACGACCGCCGGAAGCAGGTACTCGCTCTTCTCGGCGTGGCCGTGTTGGGAGAGAAAGTCGGTGAAACCGGTTTCGAGGTGATCGAACAGTCGGTCGTGGAAGCCCCAGAAGTTCATCGAAGCAACCGAATCGGCCGGCAACACCCCGGGAGGTTCGGTGCCGGTGATCGTTCCGTCGGAGCGTTGGCCGATGCCGTGGGTCTCGACCAGGCCGACCATTTCGCTGCCCTCGATCGAGCAGATTCCTCGGCTCACCTCGCCGAGCTCCGGAAGTGTGAGATCGAGCCTGAATCCGGCCAGAAGGGCCTGATCCGGAGTGAGGAGCGCGGTAGCCGGCACCACCGACTGATAGGTGGATCGGCCGTAGTAGTCGTCGGCGTTGCAGACCACGAACGGGCCGTCGACCTCCGGCGCGGCCACCAGCACCGCCTGGCCGGTGCCCCACGGCTTGGCCCGGTGGGGGCCGTGAGTGTCCTGGCAGACGTAGGCGATCTCGACCGAGTGGTCCCGGGTCTCGATGTGGCGCCGGACATCGTCTTCGATGTCGGTCCGCACGACCAGCACGACCTTGGCAACCCCCGAGTCGGCGGCGTCGCCTATGGCGAAATCAAGGAAGGCCTCACCATCGGGGCCGACTGTTGCGAGTTGTTTGGTGCCACCGAACCGGGATCCCAGTCCGGCGGCCATGACTACGAGGCTGACGTTCACGCCCACAGGCTAGGAGGGGAACCAGTGCCACGACGGGACCATCGTCGACCCCTTCGATCGACTCGCGGTTCAGCCCAGAACCGACCCGTACATTTCGCCCAGCGGGTCTGCGATCAGTTCGATGCGGGCCCCGTCGGGGTCCCGTAGATAGATCGACGTCTGGATGATCTGGGTGGGCACACCGGCTTCGGCGAGACTGTCTCGTTGTCTCTCCCACGCGTCGGTGGGCACCGATATCGCAAGATGGTGAAGCCCGCCCAGCACTTCGGCGTAGTCGCCGAGATCAAGGCCCGGAAAGTCGAAGAATGCCAGCGAGTTGCCGTTGCCGATGTCGAAGAACAGGTGGGTGGATCCCTCGTAGTCGCGGTTCTCGAACAGTTCGATCAGCGGGAACCCCAGGAGGTCCTGGTAGAAGCGAATCGTGGTCTCGACGTCGGTGCACAGCAGCGCAACGTGGTGAACCCCTCGACCGGGGGTCGCCGGCCGCGATTCGGCCGGGGCGAGATGAGCGTCCTTCAGTTGCTGCCACTCTTGGGTTCGTTCCGGAGTTGCCATCATCGTCCCTTCATCGGGTGGGTTCGAATACGACCTTGATAGTCCCAGTGGCGCGGCTGCGCGCCGCACCGAAAGCTTCGTCGACGGCATCGAGGGGAAACCGGTGGGTGATCATGACATCGGCGATCGCCGGGGTGCGAGCCAGGATCGAGGCCGCGGCATCCACATCTCGGCCGATGGCGGTGCGGCCGTACATCATCGACGGGATGATCTCGACCTCCTTCAGACAGATCGTCATGTTGAGAGTGGCCGGCGACCAGATCGTCCCGACCATTCCGATGCGGCCTCCGACCCGGGCAAGTCGGACCGAATCGGCGATGGACTCGGTGGTCGCCACCGCGTCGAACACAACGTCGTACTTACCGCTGGTGCCGACGGCAGCACCGAGTCTTTCGACCGCGTCCTTCTGATGGAGATGCCGGGCCTGCACATCCACCGGAATGCCGTTGGCCACACACACGGCCACAACCGCCAGCCCGATCGGGCCGGCTCCGACCACCGCCACTCGATCGCCGGCCGCCACACGTGCCCGCCGAACCGCGTGGACCCCGACGGCCACCGGTTCGACCAATGAGGCGTCGAGAAGATCAAGGCCTGAAGGAAGCGCAACGAGAGCGGCCGGCGGCACGACGATCTGCTGCGCCATTCCGCCATCGGCCGAGAAGCCGAGACTGACAGCTCCCTCTTCGCAGTGGTTCCGACCACCCGTAATGCACTGCACGCAGAGGCCACACGACTCGAGCGGTTCGATCGCAACGGCCGTGCCGTCCGGGGTGAGGCCGGCGAACTCATGGCCGAGCACCCGACCCTCCGCCATGCCATCGTCGATTAGGTGAATATCGGATCCGCAGATACTGGCAGCCACGACGTCGATCAGTATTCCGTCGCGATCGGGACGAGGCGTGTCGACCAGGGTCGGAGTGCCGTCGCTCACCCGCACGGCCTTCATCGTCGTCGTGGATGTCAACGTGATCTCACCATTCGATCAGATCTCGCACGTGGTAGGTCTCGTTGACCGACTTGACCGTGCGCACTCCACCCGATGAGGCCTGCACCCTGGTGATCCCGCAGTAGTCGGGGTTGAGGGCCAGGACCTCCTCGAAACGCAGAATTGTCTTGACGAAGACGTTTGTGACCATGCCATGGCAGAAGACCGCCACGCGCTTCGAGGCGTTGGTGTCGATGATGTGCTGAAACCCGCGACTGACTCGGTCTTCGAAGCTCTGGTAACCGTCACTGAAGATGGTGTCCATCAGGTCGCCCTCGAAGTAGTGGGCGGTGTCGGGGTCGTCGGCCCGGATCTCCTCGGCCGGGACATACGACCGCGAGCGATGATCAGACTCCTTGATGTCGTCGAGCACCTCGACATCGAGACCCAGCCGTTCGGCCAACGGAGCTGCCGTTTGTTGGGCTCGGAGCATTGTCGACGACACGATGTGATCGATGTCGGCCGTTTCCAGAACATCGGCGACTCGGCCGGCCTGAGCCAATCCGGTCTCGGAGAGTTCGGGGTCGGCAGCACCGTTGCCTTCTTCGACCACGTGGCGAACAGGACGACCATGACGAATGATGAAGAGATCCACGCCGAGAGGCTACGGCGGCCGGACGCAACGGAGCCGGATGACGTGACCGGGTCTACGATCGTCAGGTGATCAAGCACCACCTCTGCCGGAAGTCTCCACAGTGACCGGCGTCGTGGCGATGCTCCTGCCCGGAGGTTCCGAATTCGTGGCCGAGCTGGTGAAGGCATGGGACAAGGGCGATGCCGTGGCCCCCATCGACACTCGCCTTCCGGCGGCGGCGCTGAAGGCGGCGATCGATGCCGTTGAGCCCACGGCCATCGTCGACACCCAAGGCCGTCGTAGCCATTCCGGCCGGTCGGCCGAAGAAGGCGATGCCCTGGTGGTCAACACCAGCGGAACCTCAGGTGAGCCCCGGGCGGTCGTGCTCACCCACGACGCCGTGGCGGCTTCAGCGGCGGCCACCTCAGCGGCCCTCGATGTCGATTCTTCCGCCGACCGTTGGTTGGCCTGTCTTCCGTTGGCCCATGTCGGTGGGCTCTCGGTCGTGACCCGAGCGCTTCTCACCGACACCGAACTGACAGTTCACGACCGTTTCGATGCCGGTGCGGTCGAGTCTGCCGCACGCAGTGGAGCCACTCTCGTCTCGCTGGTCGCCACGGCGGCACGGCGAATCGACCCGTCGCTGTTCCGAACCATTCTTCTCGGTGGAGCGGCGGTGCCGGTCGATCGCCCCGCCAACTCGGTGGCCACCTACGGAATGACCGAGACCGGTGGTGGCGTCGTCTACGACGGTGTCGCGCTCGAGGGCGTCGAGGTCCGTGAACTCGACGGGGAGCTTCACATTCGGTGTCCGATGCTGTTGCGCCAATACCGCGACGGCACCGATCCGGTCACATCCGATGGCTGGTTTCCGACCGGCGACGGCGGCCGAGTCGTCGATGGGCTGGTGCAGGTCGACGGTCGGCTCGGCGATGTGATCGTCACCGGCGGCGAGAAGGTCTGGCCGGTCTCGGTGGAGAGGATCCTGACAACCGACCCGCAGATCGCCGAAGTTGCGGTCATCGGCCGCCCCGACACCGAGTGGGGCAGCGTGGTCACTGCGGTGATCGTGCCCACCGACGCAGCTCAGCCCCCCGACCTCGACCGTCTTCGTGATCTGGTGAAGGCCCAGCTGCCGAGATGGTGTGCGCCGCGTCGGATCGAGATCCGTGATGCCCTACCCCGGACATCGCTCGGCAAGGTCAGGCGTTCATCGATCTGAACCTCCCCAGATGGGAGTTCTCAGAGCGGAAGAGTGTCGAAGGGGTCGATACCGATACCCGATGCTCCCGGAACGACCATGCGGCCGGCATCCAGCTCAGGTGCCGGGCCCACATCGGCCTTCAACAACGACGATGTGGCCAGCCCGTGGGCTCTGTCGAGACCGCTCGCTGCCGCCACATGCAGGGCGTGGGCAACTCCGATGGCGCCGTCGATCATGCTCGTGACTACTGCAGTGGCACCGAACTCCGCAGCGAGACGTACGGCCCTGATCGCCAGGTCGGGGCCACCCAGGGCCTGTGGTTTGACGATCACCACGTCGATCGAACCGGTGGCAAGAGCAGCCGCAATGTCGTCGACCGTCCGAGCGGACTCGTCGATCGCCACCGGAATCGCACTACGCGCACCCACTACGGCGATCGCCTCCAGGCCCTTCGTCGGCTCTTCGCAGAACGAGATATCGAACTCCGAGAGATCGTCGAGCACCGCTACGGCAGTCTCGACATCCCAGGCTCCATTGGCATCGATTCGTAGTTCCAGTTCGGATCCGGCCGAACCACGAGCCGCCGCCAATCTCTCGACATCGACCGCTGGTTCGGCCACGCCGACCTTCACCTTCAGAGTCCGGTAGCCGTCGGCGGCCGCGGCCGATGCCTGCTCGGCCACGTCGCCGGGCGACGCCGCGGAGATCATCGCGTTGACGGCAACAGTGGAAGCAGGAGCGACCGAAAGGGTGGCCGCCAGCGAAACCCCGGAGCGACGCGCCCTGAGGTCGGCGATCGCTCCCGAGAGTGCCGCACGCGCCGCCGGTTCGGGCTCGAGGTCGTCGAGCAGATGGTCGAGTCTGGGATCGTCGGGATCCTCAACCACCGAAAGCGCAACCAACACTGTTGCAAGAGCTGCAGCCGACGACTCGATGTCGGAAACCGACCAGCCCGGAAACGGGGTGGCTTCACCCCATCCAATGTGGGTGCCGTCGCCGATCGAGAGGAGCAGGCCATCACGATGGAGCACCTCGCCGTGAGCGGTGGTCAACGCTTCACGCAGTGGTAGTCGGAATCTCCGAAGATCGGTGGTGAGTCCTGTCACGAAACATCAGCCTTGGTCGTGTGGGCCGAGATTATCTCGGCCACCAGGTCTGGCCGTTCCAGGTGGGCGGCATGTCCGGCGCCGGGAACCACTGCTGTGACAGCGTTGGGGAGCCGGTGTGCGAGTTGGTCGGCGATCTTGCGGAACTTCTCATCGCCGTCTCCGGCGATCAACATGGCCGCGACGTCGCAGTCCGGCAGCCGGTCGTGGAGAGGCGGCATGGTGCCGGTTCCGCCACCTCGAAGACTCCTTGCGAGTCCCGATGGACTGTTGGAGAGCCGCTGGCGACGAGCTTCCTCCAGGTGATCGGGTCCGAGTGCCGCCTGCGACGCGAACAGCGGCTTTGCCATCCAATCGTCGACGAATGGCTCCAGTCCCCCGTTCTCGATCCGAACGGCCAGTGCCTCATCGTCAACGCGACGTTGAGCGCGTTCCGCTTCAGTGGCGATGCCTGCCGATGCCCCCACCAGGCACAGCGATCGAACCCGATGGGGTGACCCGCAAGCCAGCGTGAGCGCGACCCTCCCGCCCATCGAGTAGCCGACGAGATGGAAATCGTCGAGGCCGAAATGGTCGGCGACCGCCTCGACCTGTCGGGCCATCGCTCCGACCTCGTAGAACTCCACCAACTCGGGGATGTCGGACCTGCCGTGACCGATCATGTCGGGGACGACCACGAGATGACCCGACGAGAGCCGTTGCGACAACCCGTCCATGGTGGAGATATCGCCGGTGAATCCGTGGAGCATCACGAGTGGGCTGCCGGAGCCGCTCACCTCGGTGTGCAGAGACAGGCCATCACCCGCAGGGATGTCGAGCCGCCGGGTTGCCGAGCCGTGGGTCACGGATCGATCACCGATTTGACGGCTGTAGCGATCTCCCGATGCTGGGTCACGTCGGTGTCGTGATCGATGGCGACGACGATGAGGTCGACTCCCGGTCGGGCGCCGGCGATCGATTCCTCGATCAGGCGGGAGAGCGACGCATCGTCGTCGGGTTGATGCACCCTCACTCCACCAAGGCCGTCGAGCCCGGCCAGTTGGATTCCGTGGCTGGTGCGGAAGAGGGTGTCGAAATCGACATCCGACCCGTGTTCGGCGATCGGAAGCATCGAGAAGATCTCGCCACCGTCGTTGTCGACGCACACCACCGTCAGGTGCAGCCCGAGTCTCCTGGCGCCCAGGAGCGCTCCGACGTCGTGCAGAAGCGCCAGGTCGCCGATGAGCAGCACGACCGGCTTCTCGGTTGCAGCCGACACGCCGAGAGCGGTCGAGGCGACACCGTCGATTCCGGACGCACCGCGATTCCCGGCGACCGATATGGAAGGGGTGCCCGTGGGAACGAACGAGTCGAGATCGCGAACCGGCATCGAATTCGACGTGACGAGCACGGCCCCGTCCGGAAGCGAGTCGACCACGGTGCGGGCGGTGAGCGCGGCCAGCAGCGGACCTCCGAGAACCTCAGCCTCGATCGCCGTCCTGGCGTCGTGGTCGGCCTGGCGCCAAGCCGCCATCCACTCGCCACGATCATCGTCGGGTCGTGACCGGCCGACCAGCAGCGAGGCGGGCTGAGCATCGATGTGGTCGGTGAGGGTGAAGCTCGGCTCGTGCCAATGGTCGGACGGGTCGATCAGGACCACGCGATCCGGCCGGTGCTTCTCGATCCAGAGCCTGACCGACTTCGTGGTGGGGGCACGGCCGATACGGACCACGACCTCCGGAGCCATCAGATCGGCGAACCGCTCGCTCCGGAGCAGGTGATCAGCGGTGGCTATGACGGTGGAGTTGGTGGCATCGTCGGTCCGGCGCATCTGGGTGAGAGGTTCGGCCAGCACCGGCCACTGCATGGCCTCGGCGAACTCTCGAATGATCCGCGCCGTTTTGTGTTCGACAGCCAGTCCGACCCCGTCGGACGGCCCGACGACAATCACGCCTCTCTCCATCGTGGAGATCTCGTCGATGACCGTCGACCATCCCGGGATGTCGGAAGACCCGGCAGGTGACGGAGGGGCAGAAGGCTTGAACTCAGGTTCCCTCACCGGTGGAGCGACCATTGGTTCGAGAGGAAGTCGGAATGGCCAGTTCAAGTGGACCGGACCCGGCCGGCCGCGGCTCGCGGCGGCCATGGCACGCATCGCCGTGCGCTCGGCTTGGGGGGCGCTCCACTCGCTCGCCACCGGCAACTGGGCCGCCCAACGGGTGGCTGATCCATAGATCCCGTGCTGATCGATGGTCTGGCCCGCTCCCCAATCCTGTAGTTCGGGTGGGCGATCGGCGGTGCAGACGATCATCGGCACACCGCCGTGGTGGGCCTCGACGACGGCGGGAAGATAGTTCGCGGCGGCGGTGCCGGAGGTGCACACCAACACCGCGGGCCGGCCGGTGACCCGAGCGATACCCAGGGCGAAGAATCCGGCGGAGCGCTCGTCGAGATGAACCCAGGTTCGCAGATCAGGGTGGGCATGAAGAGTGATCGACAGCGGGGTCGATCTCGAACCGGGACTGATCACAACTTCGGTGACCCCGTTGGCCACCAACCCGGCTGCGAACGCCGCAATGTTGTCGTAGAGGGGGTCGTCCATGTGGTGCATCAGCGGTCCATGACGTCGAGTAGTGCGCGCAGTTTCACGCCGGTCTCTTCCAGTTCATCATCGGGTACGGAGTCGGCGACGATGCCGGCGCCGGCGAACAGGTCGACCCCCGAGGGTCCGGCCAGAGCCGACCGGAGCGCCACCCGCAACTCGCCATTGCCGTCGAGGTCGCACCAGCCGACCGGAGCGGCGTACCAGCCTCGATCGAAGGTCTCGTGGTCGCGGATCCAGTCGAGAGCGTCTTCGGTCGGTGTGCCTCCCACCGCGGGGGTGGGGTGGAGCACGCTCGCGATGCGCAACACATCGACATCGGCTCCGCCGTCGGCATGACGCTCGACCTTCGCCGTGATCGGAGTGCGGAGATGTTGGACCCGAGCCAGCCGCAGCACCTCCGGCACCGGCGAGGTCCTACCCACCAGGCCGAGAGTGGCGAGTCGCTGAGTGATGTCGTCGACCACGAATCCGTGCTCGGCACGAATCTTGGACGAGTCGAGGAGCCCCTGGGCAAACCCTTCATCGGCATCGGGGTCGATGCCCCGCGGTGCCGTTCCTGCGAGCGCCACGGTCTGCACCTGTGAACCCTCGAGGGCCACGAGCATCTCGGGACTGGCCCCGAGAAAGGTGCGATCACCCACTCCGTAGGCGAACACCGCGCAGGTCGGGTAGCGCTGACGCAGTCGGGCGAGCACGGTCGCCGGGTCCACCGGATCGTCGTGATGAACTCGGGCCAGAACCACCTTGGCGAGATGCCCTCCGGCAATGTGGGAGACCGCCTCGTCGACGAGGTCGCGGTATGCGAGATCGTCGGACACCACGGCACCGACCGATACGGGGTCATCGTCATCGGCGGCGACTTCATCGGGCAGTTCCATCGACTCGAGGCGCGTCTGCAGTTGTTCCAACACTTCGGTCTCGTCTTCGCCGTCGGCTACCACGGCGGCGAGGGTCACCCATGTCGCTTCGGGTGTTTCGATGTAGGTGGTGGCGGGGAGAATCCACCTCGAGTCCGGGAATCCGCTCCAGTCGGGGCTTCGCTGGTCGTCGCCGGCCTCGAATGAGAGGCCACCCACCAGCACGGGCCGAGGGGCATTGGACGGTGTGTGGATGCTCACACGTGCCGCCAGGGCCTCACGTCGAGCGGACGCCGCGGTGAAGCGACCATCACCGGACGTCTCGATGATCTCTGCGGCCCCGAGGGCGACGATGAAGAATCCTTCATCGGGCCTGACCCAGAGAGTTCGGTGCTCGTCGGTCGAGGAGTGGTAGATCCCGACCGGGTCGATTCGATGACCGATTTGGCGGGCCACCACCACAACACAATCGGAGTCGTCGCCTTCATCACTGAGCCGCGCCAGCGCCCGACTCCGGAGGGTACGTTCGAAATGCCGTCCGACAAGGCTGCTGGCCACCGGCACGAGACGGTGCATCGTCGCCACGAGATCGTCGCGATCGCCGCCGCTCTCGTCGCTGTGATTCTTGAACAGCTCGATGGCATCGTCGATCACCGAGTCGATGTTGCTCACGTGGCGCATCGCCAACGCTGTGAGCTCACCGAGAGGCGCTCCTTCGCTCACAAGGTCGCGTGCCGCGGCCAGCATCTCGACGCTGTCGGGGGCGAACCTCTCGTTGCCCGGTTCGCCCGACGACGACAACAGACCGGCACCGACCGCAATGTCGACGATCAACTCGGGAACCTCGGCTCGTCGGGCCAATTCGGCCCGATCGAGATCGGGGTCCGGGGCATCGGCTTGAGCCAGATCGGCCAGCAATCGATCGCCTTCGGCGTCGGCGAGCTCGCGGATTTGTGAGAGCGTGAACCCACGTTGTGCCAGATCCCGAATCTCGAGCAGTCGTTCGAGGTGATGAGCGCCGTACCAACCGACCCGTCCCTCGCGGCGCGGCGGCGGCAGCAGCTTTCGTCCTTGGTAGTAGCGGACGGTGTCGACCCCTACCCCCGCGGCGTCGGCCAGTTCCTCAACTCGGTAGTCCACGCCTCAATTGTAGGAGCAATCACTCGTGGAGTGGCGACTCAGACAGCGGACGATCAATCATTGCTGCCCGCGACGCTCCCACCGGGACCCACCCGACGTGATCTAGCCTGCTCAGATGCGTGACGACGGCTTGCTGGCCGGCCCCCTCGACATCGACGCTCCCCGTCGCCAACCGCCCTCATACCCGACCATCGACGCCAAGCCCGGACTGATGCTGCAGCACCGTGACACCGGCCAGGTCGGGGCCTTGGTCGACTTCAGCCCCCCGCTTCTCGTCCTCCGCGACAAGGACGGACGCGACCACACCCTGCGCTACGCCATCGGGGCGGTTCGGGCCAACGTCGCCGGCAAGACCATCCCCGTCTCACTCCGACATCCCACACCAGATCTCGCAGCCACCTCGTTGACTGCCTCCGGATCCATCGAGGCCGCAGCAGTACCGGCCCGTATGGCCCGCGCCAGCCGGTTCTGGGTGGAGGGAATCCACGACGCCGAGTTGGTGGAGAAGATCTGGGGCGACGATCTGCGAGCGGAGGGCGTCGTTGTCGAACCACTCGACGGAGCCGACGACCTCGCCGATCGAATCCAAAGCTTTCGCCCCGGACCCCGACGACGGCTCGGCGTGCTCCTCGATCACCTGGTCGACGGCTCCAAGGAGAGTCGCATTGCCGCAACGGCGGCCAATCCCGATGTGCTGATCACCGGCCATCCCTTCGTCGACATCTGGCAGGCGGTCAAGCCGACCCTGATCTCCATCGAGGCGTGGCCCGAAATTCCTCGCGGCCAACCGTGGAAACAGGGCGTGCTCGACTCGATCGGATTCACGGGAACATCGGGCCAGTTCTGGAAGATGCTCCTGGGGAAGGTCGACTCATGGACCGACCTCGAGACTCCTCTCCTCGGTGCGGTCGAGCAACTCATCGACTTCGTG
>JAJCXW010000214.1 GCA_029263235.1 Acidimicrobiales bacterium | reverse complement strand
CTGAATCCGAGGTGCCGGTGACCCAGCCCGACCCGGTAGCGACAACGATTCCGACACCGACCACACAAGCGCCTGCCCCTGCTGTTGATGAGTCGACACCGCCCGCGACTACGAAGCCGTCCCTGACAGCACAGGTCGAATCCAGCAACGGCAGCTCGCTTCCCCTCGCTGCGGCAGTGCTCGGACTTGGAAGTCTCAGCGTCGGAGCGGGAGCCCTTGCGGTCACGCTCCGACGTCGGCGAGCCCATCAGGCCGCGAAGCGGAAGCCCGGAACGACGTTGGCGCCGCCGCCCGAGGAGGCAAACGAGTACGAGCGCCGAATGCGCCCCGTCGCCGATACCGAGGCGGCGCGATGGGTGGAGGCGACGAACAAGCTCATTACTGCTCGGCTGGCCCAGCACAAGGCGCACCGCATGCCCGCCGTGATCGCGATGCGAGCTGGGCGGTTCGGAGTCGAGGTCTTGCTTGACGAGGCGTGTGCCCCGATCGAAGGTTTCGTATCCGGGAACGACGACAACAGTGCGTGGAGACTTCATCCTGATCTTGAACTGCGGATGATTGAGGCTGAGACCGAAGACATCCAGCCGTACTGCCCAGCACTTGTCGCCGTCGGATCCACTGAAGCAGGCGATCTGCTTCTGGATCTCGAACAACTCGGAGTCCTGAGCGTCGAGGGTGACACCGAGGATGTTGCGGGTTGGTACAGGAGCATTGCGGTGGGAATCGCATCGTCGGCCTGGAGTCAGATGTGCGAGGTTGTCGTGCTCGGCGACGAGGCGCAGCTCACGGGATTCACTCAGGTCTCGATTCCGGACGACGTCGATGTGTGGGTCGACCAGACCGTGCTCGCGATGCGGAAGCTTCACGAACGGCTCCAGGCCACACCCTACGAACAGCGGGTCGCTCCAGGGGAGATTTTCCACCCGACGATCGTTCTGATCGCGGCCGAGCACGCTGAATCTGCTCGGAAGCTGGGGGATGCAGCCGCACTGGTGAACTCCCCGCTGGGTGTCGTTGCGGCTTGCCCGCTTGCTGTTGCCGAACGGATTCATCTCGATCCACGCAAGAGCACGCTCGAGCCGATCGGTGTTGACTTCGTGCCGAGTCTGACGCGAGCGGCGGAAGCCGAGGTCGTCAGCGAGCTTCTCGAAAACGCCGTCTGTGCTGAGGTGATCGAGGCCGAGGCTGGACCGTCCGACGAGGTCGTGGAGCCCGATCCAGAACGTGAGCCGGTTTCGGCCGTCATCGAGCGGGTCATGGCGCCGAAGCCAATCGAAGTCCGCCTTCTGTGCAAGAAGCCGACTGTCGAAGGCTTGAACGCCGATCCGCCAGCGAAGCAGCTTTCGGTGATCTGCTACCTCGCCTACCACCGGTCGGTCACATCGCAGCGCCTACGAGCCACGTTCTGGCCGACGGCAACGAGTCGCAAGACAGCGGACAACGCCATCAGCCAGGTGCGTTCCATCCTCGGGCTGACGGCCGACGGTGAGAATCGCCTCACCCAGGCAATCAACTCCGGCGAGTACGAACTTAGCAATGATGTCGGCTGCGACTGGATCAGAGCGGAAGCTCTGATCGTCGAGGCGACGGATCGGCCCGCCGACGAACAGCTGCAACTGCTCCAGGTTGTGATGGGTATCGTTGGCGGCCAGGTCGGAGCCGATGCCCCTTCTCGGCAGTTCGCGTGGTTGGTCGACGACCACCAGGTGTACGGCGAGATCGAGCATCGCCTGCTCGACGCCGCAGCGACTCTTGGCGACCTGGCACTCGGGGGCGGCGATCCTTTCCTTGCCGACGATGCGGCGAAGGTTGGTCTTGCGATAGTGGCTGGGAACGAGGCTATGCATCGCCTTCAGATGCGTGCAGCGTCAGCTGCAGGCCGATTGAAAGCAGTGCACGATGCCTATGACCGAGCCCTCCGCTCAGCAGCGGATCTCGGGCCCTGGTGCGAGGTCGATGGAGAAACAGAAGACCTGTACCAGAGTCTGATCGGTCGCTCAGATGCTCAGGCGAGCTGAGTAGCTCCTCCTCCGATCGTGCGCATCCGCAAGGCGCACTGTCGAAGAACTTAGACTCGCCACGATGGGGACGAAGATCGATACCGACGATCTCTTGAGTGCTGCAGAGGTGGCCAGCCTTCTTGGGCTCGCTCAACAGAACAGCGTCACCACCTACCTACACCGCTACTCGAGCTTCCCTCGGCCGGTGGTCGACAAGAGCAGCGGCCACATTCGGCTCTGGCGACGCCAGGACATCGAGTCCTGGAACTGGAGCCGCGAGAAGGGACGTCGATCATGAGCGGACTCGTAGCAACCGCAAGCTCAGTGACCGCGTCGGATGTGGTCGATGCGATTCGGACTGTGGCAACTAGTGAACGCGACAAGGGAGACCGGTTCGAGCGGCTAATGCAGGCGGCCTTCCGAATCGACCGCACCTATCAAGAACGTTTTACTAACGTGTGGCTATGGATGGAGTGGCCCGGTCGAGGTAACGAACCGGACGTTGGTATTGACCTGGTTGCGGAGAACCGGGACGGCGGATTCACGGCGATTCAATGCAAGTGCTACGCACCAGACCACCATCTGACCAAGGAAGACATCGATTCGTTCTTCACTGCTTCAGGCCGGAAGCCGTTCACCCATCGGATTATTGTCTCCACGACCGACCGTTGGTCCAAGAACGCCGAGAAGGCGCTCGAGGGCCAACAGATCCCAGTTCTGCGGATGGGCATCGATGACCTCGACGCGCTGACGGTCGACTGGTCGAGGTTCGACGCAGACCGCCCGACCGACTTGTTCGAGTCCGAGCGGAAGGTGCTTCGGGACCATCAGCGGATCGCCGCCGAGAAGGTACGGTCGGGTTTTGGTGAGTCGGATCGTGGTCAGCTGATCATGGCGTGCGGGACGGGAAAGACCTTCACAGCGCTACGCATCGCAGAGGAGCATGCTGGAACAGGCGGGTCTGTGCTGTTCCTCGCTCCTTCAATCGCATTGGTATCGCAGTCGCTGAAGGAGTGGACCGGCGAGTGCGCCGTACCGATTCGACCCTTCGCAGTATGCTCGGACGCAACGGCAGGCAAGCCAATCGAAGGCGAGAACGCAACGCCATTCGACCTGCCGATCCCACCGACGACAAGCGTGGAAGCTCTTCTTGCTGTGGGCGCCGGGACGCCTTCCGACGGAGAGTTGACGGTCATCTTCTCGACCTACCAGTCGGTTCAGGTCGTCGCCGATCTCCAGCGACAGAGCGGACTTCGGTTCGATCTCGTGATCTGTGATGAAGCGCACCGTACGGCAACGGGGTCGAGCGATGGCGACGACATGTCGGCCTTCATCAAGGTCCACGACGACAGCTTGATCCCGGCCGATCACCGCTTGTACATGACCGCTACTCCGAAGGTCTTCAAACCGGCTGCGAAAGAGGATGCGCTCGATGCGGACATGTTGCTTGCGTCGATGGATGACGTCGACACGTTCGGTCCGGAGTTTCATCGGCTCGGTTTCGGCGAGGCGGTCGAGCGGGGACTTCTCGCCGACTACCGAGTGCTCATTCTTACCGTCGACGAGGCTGCCATCTCCGAGTCCTTTCAGGACTTACTGTCGAGCCACGGGGAGCTGAACCTACCCGACGTCGCCAAGTTCATTGGCTGCCTTACAGGGCTTGCGAAGCTGCCGGGTAAGTCGGGCGCGGGGTTCACTGAGTCGGACACACCGATGCGGCGGGCAGTTGCGTTCTGGTCCTTGATCGAGGAGTCGCAGAAGTTCGCTGAGCAGTTCGATCTTGTTGCCCGGTTCTACAACGACGAACGGGCCACGGCTGGAGCGGAAGATCACCGGCCGATCCGGGTTCCCACCCGGCACGTGGACGGTACGGACAACATCCGCTCCAGGCGAGAGGACTTGCGCTGGTTGAAAGAGGAGCCGGCGCAAGGCGAGTGCCGCGTACTCACCAACGCTAAGTGTTTGACGGAAGGTGTTGACGTTCCTGCGCTCGATGCGGTCATGTTTCTGAAGCCTCGCCGATCCAAGATCGACATCGTGCAAGCTGTAGGCCGCGCGATGCGCAAGCCACCCGGCAAGTCGATCGGGTACATCATCCTCCCGATTGCCGTTCCGGCGGGGCAGGAGCCCTCAACGGCGCTCAATTCCAACCCCGATTACGACGTGGTCTGGGACATTCTCCAAGCCCTGCGCTCACACGACGAACGCTTCAACGCGTACGTCAACCGAATCGCCCTTCGCAGCGAAAAGCCAGGCAACGATCCTGACGGCCCCATCGCAGTCATCGATGGGACGCCGACCGAATTGGGTGATCCGGAGGCCGAGGAGACGGACGGAGCCGAGGAAGAGGAATCGTTCATCCAACCTGAGCTGTTCGATTTCGAGGAGTGGACAGGCGCGATCTACACCAAGATCGTCAAGAAGGTCGGCACTCGCACCTACTGGGAGGATTGGGCGGCTGATGTCGTCAAGATCGCCGCTCGTCACGAGACCCGCATCGAAGCGATACTGGCGAACTCCCCTGAGGTCACAAGCAGTTTCAGGACGTTCGTCAGGGCACTTCATGTCATTCTCAACGATGGCATAACTGACGACGACGCCATCTCCATGCTCTCTCAGCATCTGATTACAAAGCCGATTTTTGAGGCGTTGTTCGCAGACACCTCGTTTGCGAGAGAGAATCCAGTATCGATCGCCATGCAGGAAATGGTGGACATCCTTGAGTCTCACAGCTTGGCGACGGAGACCGACCAGCTCGAAGGATTCTATGAGTCGGTCCGCCGCCGAGTCGAGGGGATACCGGAAGCCGATGCACAAGCTCGCCAGACGATAATCAAAGACCTCTATGGGCGCTTCTTCAAGATCGCGTTCCCGAAGATGGCGGACTCTCTTGGCATCGTCTACACGCCCGTCGAGGTGGTCGACTTCATCCTCTGGGCGACGGAGGCGGCGCTCCGACAGCACTTTGGGGGCGCCAGTCTCAGCGACCGGGGCGTACACATTCTCGATCCATTCACTGGAACTGGGACGTTCATATCGCGTCTTCTGCAATCGGGGTACATCGAGCGAGCTGATCTAGCGAGGAAGTTCAGTGAAGAGATTCACGCGAACGAAGTGCTTCTTCTCGCCTACTACATTGCCGCGATCAATATCGAGGCTACCTACAGAGCCCTTGCGCCTGAGGCGAAATACCGGCCGTTCCCAGGGATCGTGCTGACCGATACCTTTCAACTTGGCGAGAGCGGGGAGGGTGCTGCGCTTGACGTCTTCCCGATAAACAACGAGCGAGCGCAGCGCCAACGCGAGCTCGACATAAGGGTGATCGTCGGAAATCCCCCGTACTCAGTCGGTCAGGGCAGTGCTGACGACGGCAACCCCAACCAGCTCTACCCGGCCCTTCGGGAACGCATTCGCAGTACCTATGTGACGCGTTCAACGGCGAAGCAGAAACGAAGCCTCTACGACACCTACGTTCAGGCGATCCGATGGGCATCAGACCGCGTGTTGAACTCGGCAGACGGCGGCGTCGTCTGTTTCGTAACAAACGGCGGATACATCGATGGGAACACGGCGGACGGCCTGCGCCTGAGTCTCGCGACGGAGTTCTCTGACATCTACGTCTACAACCTGCGAGGGAACCAGACCGTTGCCGACTGGGATCGCGAAGGCGGGAAGGTCTTCGACGAAGGGAGCACTGCAACGATCGCCGTGCTTCTGTTGGTTCGTTCTTCAGACCCGCGGGACAACCCCGCAACAATCCACTACCAACAAACCCGCGACTATGCGTCTCGTAGCGACAAGCTCGCTGAGCTTGCGTCGAGATCCGAGTCGCCATCGGATGAGCTCGCATCTGTTGAATGGAAGGTCCTGAAGCCGAACGTCGCTGGCGATTGGATCAACCAGCGTTCAGAACGGTTTGGCCAGCTCCCTGAACTCTTTGAGGACCAAGCTCCTGGTGGATTCCTTCGGCTCCGAACAACGGGTCTCAAGACAGGTCGAGACGCCTTCAACTACAGCTTCAGTCGAGATGGGCTGGAGCAACGCGCCGAGCAGATGGTCCAGTTCTTCAACGCTGAGGCTGCGAAGTTGGCGAAGTCGGGTGCGGCGACGGCTGGAGACGCTGCCTCCCGGAAGCAGGCGGCCCGCAAAGTGCTAGCGGTGGACCCATCGTCCTTTTCCTGGACCGACAAAGATGTGGCCGCCGCGCTCAAAGGAATTCCGTACGACTTTGACGGCGACCAGATTCGGACGGCGGTGTATCGTCCCTTCTGCAAGCAGTTCGTGAACTTTTCCTCTGCTCTGAATAACCGATTCAGCGAGACGCGTCGGTTGTTCCCAGGCGCGGACTCCGAGAATCTGGTGATGTGCTTCCCGCCGCCCGGCTCAAAAGCGCCACCGTTCTCTGCATTCATGGTCGACGTGGTCTTCGACTCCGGGCTCTTTGCGTCAAGTGCGACGGCCGGCGGTGCACTATTCGTGTTCGATGAGCCGATGGAAGAGGCGTCGCAGGCGCTGGCCCTGGGCGAGGCGGGCGGGCCTGATCCGACGAACCTGTCTAGTCCCTCACTGGATGCCATTCGTGGCATCGCTGCGCGAGCCGAGGGGATCGATGTGTTCTTCTACATCTATGCGGTACTCCACTCGCCCGAGTATCGGCAGCAGTTTGAGGTCGATCTACGCAAACTTCTCCCGCGGGTCCCTCTTCCGAGTAGCGAAGAAGAGTTTTGGTCCTTTAGCTCAGCAGGGCGCCAGCTTTCCGATCTCCATACTGGTTACGAGTCTCTCGACTGGTGGCCGACCGTGAAGGTCGAGCATTCGTCGGAAGCGGGCGTGGATTCAGCTGAGCTCTATCGAGTTGAGAAGATGCGGTACCCGAAGATCGCCGATCCCGGGGATCCAGCTCGCAAGATTGACGACAAGACCCGGGTCGTTTTCAACGAGTACATAACCGTGACGGGCATCCCCGCTGAGGCGCAGGGCTATCGACTTGGGTCACGCTCGGCGCTCGACTGGGTGATGGAGGCGCATCGCATTAAGACCGACAGCAAGTCTGGGATCGTCAACGACCCCAACCAGTGGGCGAGCGGGCACAGCAACCCCAGCTACACCCTCGACCTCATAGGGCAGGTGACTAGGGTGGCCATGGAGACGCTGGCGATCGTCGACGACCTTCCCGTGCTGGACCTCTCGCAATGATCACCAACGATCGCAGGGCATCGCAGAACCCGTGAACTTCGTAGAGGGTTCAGTCTTCCGCACCACCTGAAAGAAGAAAGTCGACATCGCGTGCGACTACCAGGAAGCGAGTCCGTTTCTCGCCGGTGGCGGCATCTGCCCACTCCTTCTGACTGAGGCGTCCGCCTACCAGAACGTGTCGGCCCTTGGCGAGGTGTTGGTGGCAGGTGCCGGCGAGACGGCCCCAGGTGTCGACATCGATCCACAGTCGTCCCGACTTCGACCCTGAGCGGCCGGACGCGATGCGGAAGCTGGTGACGACGCTGCCGTTGGCTTCCTTGCGGACCGGGTCCTCGACGAGTCGGCCTGCGATGGTGATGTGATTCACGATGCCTCCTTGGGGCTCTCGGGAAGATCGAATCCGGGGAGTTGCAGCTGGCGGGTTTCGGCACGGCGGCGATTTCGCCGCTGACGCGCTCTTGGTCGCCATCGCCTCGCCGTCGGCGGCGTCGGGCTCACGCGGCCGACTCGCCTGAGACGCTCGATGGCAGCGAGCGCTCTCTGCCGACTCGCACCCTCCGCGCCGGAGGCGAGCATTGCGATGTCGGCGCCTAGTTGGCCTGGCGGGCGTGGCCCGGCGTCGAGATTTCGTAGCGCCTCGTCGAGTGCTCCAGGCGCGGGTCGGCTCCCGGCAGCGATGTCGTCGTAGATGGCGACAACCTTGCGTGCTTGTTGGCTGATGGCAGCGAGGTCGATGACCACGCCCGGGACGGGTTGCGTCTGTTGATCCATGCCCGACCAGGGACCGGGCAGCTGCCCTGGCGCGACATTCGGGCGTTCCTGTCGCGCTCGCAACTAGCAAGCGTCCCTGGTGTTGGCCGTGAGCATTCGCAAACTCAAGGAGGCGCTCATGGCTGGATGGACAATGGGGCTCGGCTCGGTGCTGGCCCAGGTGGACGCAACGCCGGACAACGGCTTCCCCGGGTCGGACCTGGCGCAGGACGTCTTGAACTGGCTGATGTGGCTGGGGCTTGCCGGGTCACTCGCATCGCTCCTGATCGGAGGCGCTGTGTGGGGCTTGTCGCAGGTCACCGGCAACTCCATGCAAGGAGGCCGAGGTCGCGTCTTTGCCCTTGGCGGTGCGGCCGGAGCGATCGTCACTGGCTTGGCGCCGACCATCGTCAACGAACTCTCGGGGCTGTGATGAGAACGCTTCGTAGCGTTGCCCTCGCCTTTGGGGTGCTGATCGTCGGAATGGCGCTCGGAATCTCGCTCGTGAAGGACCCGGCAGCACAACCTCAAGCTCTCGAGTCGCAGATTCCGCGCCACGAAGGCTCGACCGAGGACGGAGCGGCCGACCCGCCACCCCAGACTCCAGCGGCCGCTAACTCCGCAGAAGGATCTGATGAGCTGGACTCGCCCGAGGTGGCTGCCGTTCGCTTTCTCGAATTGACCGAGGACGTCGTCCAACTGTCACCTGAAGCTGGTGCTGAGATGCAGCGATCGATCGCGTCCGAGAACGCATCGGATCGTCTTGCGACCGATGTCTCGGATCTACTCACCCAGCTTCAGAAGGATGTGCCCGAAGGGGTTGCAGTCCATCTTGCTCCGCTCAGCCTCAGTTCAGTCGAGACATCGACGGGTTGGGACGTGTCGATCTGGTACGTCGAGGTCATCGTCTATGGCGATCAGCTGGCGGTCGAGCAGTGGCGGACTGCCACGTACTCGCTGGTCGATGAGAACGGCGAATGGCGGATGGCGAACCTGAAATCCTCCGACGGACCGGTTCCGACCCGCCCCGCATCGGTTGTTGGCTGGTCGGCAACCTCGCTCACGTCGGCTATCGCTGGATTCGACGACGAGGTGCTTCTTCCGTGATCTTCGCGATTGATCTCAACCCTGTCGACGACATCATCGATGGCGTCGGTGGCCTCATCGGTGGAGCAGCCGAGGCAGCCGGCGAAGCGGTACTCGACCTGGTGGTCAAGTTTACGTTCGGGCTGATCGCCGATGCCGTAGCTTCGATCACGGGCTCGATCGTTAGCGCCATGGACTCGACGACAGCCGTCGACCTCAACGGTGGCTTCTTCCCCGCACTCACACCGATTCGCCAGACCGTGCTCGGCATGTCGATGGCACTCGTGCTCGCTCTGTTTTTGGTCTCCATCATTCGCTCCTTGGCGACTGGTGAGCCCGGAGCAATCATCCGCTCCGCCCTCGTCGACGTGCCCTCGGCCATGTTCCTCATGGTCATGTCGGTCACCGTTGCGTGGATCCTGACCCGCATCGTCGACGAAGCATCACTCGCCGTAACTGGTGATGTCGGTGCTGCGATGGGGGAGTTCACGGCATCGCTCGTGGTCGTCGAGGCGCTGACCGGAGCCGGTCTGCTGGGTGTTATCTTCGGGCTGCTGTTCGTCGTGGGAGCGATCCTGGTTTGGCTGCAGCTGCTGGTCCGGGCCGCTCTCATCTACATCGTCATCGTGCTCGCACCTTTGGGCTTCGCCACCCGAGCGCACCCCGGCACCCGTCAGATCGCACGGCGCACTGTGGAGATGGGCATCGCGCTGATTCTGTCCAAGTTCGGTGTCGCCGTGGCGTTCGGTGTCGGAGCGACGGCCATCGAGTCGAGCAACGGCGTGGTCGAAGGCGGCGGCGTCGACCTGACCGGAATGATGGCTGGCGTCGCGGTGATGTTGATGGCTGCGTTCATGCCATGGCTGATCTGGAAGGTGTTTCCAATGGTCGAGGCGGCGACGGCTACAGCTGGCGTCGAACGGTCCCCGGTTAAGGCGGCTGTGAGCGCAGCATCACTGGGCGTTGCTGCAGGAGTCGGAGTCTCGAAACTCGCTGGCGGTGGCTCGATGGCATCTGCCTCGGGTGGCGGTGGCGGAGCAGGTGGCGGGATTCCGAGCTCAGCTCCGGCAGCATCCTCCGGCTCAGAGCATGGCGGCGGAAACCCAGCGTCGTCGCGCTCTGGAGGGCCAGCGTCGGGAGGTGACTTGGGGACTTCCTCGCCCCGTTCAGGAGGGTCTGTCTCTGCGGTGCCTGTCTCTGGTGGTGGTGCCCCAACGGTGACGCTGCCGACGAGTCAGCCGACTTCAGAACCGAGACCCCTCGGCGCCGATCGAGACGAGCGTTCATGACGAGCTACTCGGCGAAGCAGTTCCGTTTGTCGCCCGTGGACGGCACAGGTTGGATGTTCGGACTCTCGCTTATCCAACTCTTGACCGTGGCTGTTGGCGTCGCGGTCGGCACGATTCTGATGGTCACCGTGTCCGTCGTTCCGGGAGTGGCGGTGATGGCTTTGATCGTTGGCCTGGGCGCAGCTCGCATCGCTGGCGCCTCCCTCTTGGAGTCGATTCCGCTTGGCGTCCGGTTTGTCCGGTCTCGAGTGCGAGACGAGGCTGTCTGGTTCGAGCCGATCCCCGTTCTCGGAGGCGACCCAACGGCTCTTGCACCGCCAGCGTTGTCTGGTCAAGAGCTGTTGGTTGTTGATGCGGCGCAAGTTGGGCTCGGCGCTCCCGGTACTCAACTAGCCGTCTCCCACGATCGCGAGGGCGACATGGTCGCCGCCTCGCTTCGAGTCTCGGGACGTCAGTTCGGACTGCTCGAAAGAGCCGAACAGGACTGGTTGGTCGAAGCTTGGGGGAACGCCATCGGGTCCTTTGTGAGTGAGCGAAACCCGGTAGTCAGCGTCCGTTGGTCGCAGTGGGCAGCACCCGCTGGGCTCGATGAGCACCGTGCGTGGGTTGGCGAGCATTTGGCGGCCGAACCCTTGACCGACGTCCGAGCTGCATACGAAGCCTTGCTCCGAGAGGCGGGAAGCCATGCGACACGACACGAAGTCCTTGTCACTGTGACCGTCGCGGTCGGCAAGGTCCGTCGCCGGAGCGAATCTACCGACCGAGTCTCGAACGCCGCCGAGTCGTTGCTTGGCGAGATGCGCCTCTTTGCGCAGCGCCTCGAAGGTGCCGGCCTGATCGTCTCTGGCGTGTTGACGCCATCGGAGTGGGCTCGTGCGATGCGACTTCGCCTCGACCCTGCGTCGCGCCTTGTGCTCGATGGTCGGCTGCGAAGTCTCGGCGAATCAGCCGGCGGAGCGAATCCGGCGACTGCGGGGCCGAGCGTTGCCGTGACGGAGTGGAATGCGTGGCACACCGACGGGTCATGGCATCGAGCACTGCATGTGACCGAGTGGCCCCGCATCGACGTCGAGGCCACATGGCTTTCCGACCTGATGCTCTACGCAGGAAGCGTAAGAACCATGGCCGTCATCCTCGAGCCCGTCGCCCGATCGAAGAGCCAACGATCGATCGTCCGGGACGCAGCAAAGATCGAGTCCGATGCAGCGCACCGAGCCGAGAAGGGCTTCCGTGTTGGAGCCAAGCACCGCCGAGCCAAGCAAGCCGTCGAGGAACGAGAAGAGGAGCTGGTCGCCGGCTACGGCGAGTTCGTCTACGCCGGGCTGCTGTGCGTAACCGCACCGACGCTCGCCGAACTGGACGACGCCACGGAGGAAGTCTCGCAAGTCGCTGCATCCCTCGGTGTCGAGGTTCGCCCGCTCCACGGCCGTCACGACATCGCGATGGTTGCCACGCTTCCCATCGCAAGAGGCGTCGTGCCGAAGGAGTGGGTGTGAGCTCGGTATCGGAGGACACTGCTCGCAAGCGGTTGATTCGCCGCCGACCGGGGCTCCGTCTGCCTCGTCACCGAGCAACCAATGCTCATGTGTCGGCCCTCTATCCATTCCACTCGGGCACCGGGCTTGGCCCTCGGGGCATCTACGTCGGTGAGGATGTCTCGGCGGGTGGCTCCGCATGGTGCTACGACCCGTTCCAGCTCTACACCGATGGTGTCATCACCTCGCCGAACATCCTGGTGCTTGGCATGGTCGGATCCGGAAAGTCATCGGCGGTCAAGACGCTGCTCTACCGCTCGATCGGACTTCTCGGATCACCAGGAGGTCGACCCCGCTGGTGCGCAATCCTTGATCCAAAGGGCGAGTACGGCCCGCTAGCCGACGCTCTTGGGCTGACGAGGGTTCGGCTTTCACCGGGCGGTGCCGCACGCCTGAATCCCCTCGATGCTGGTCCGCATACTGCCGACGAGAACGACCTGCGTACCCGTCGGACCCAGATGGTTGCAGCGCTTGCTGCCTCGGTGCTCCACCGAGAACTCTCGCCGCTCGAAGACGCTGCACTCGGGTGGGTGATGGAAACCATCGCCGCATCGGGGGACAGCCAACCGACGCTCGGTGATGTCGTGGATCTGCTGGTTACCCCTACGTCGGCGATGTGTGATCGGGCGCAGGCCGAGACACCGCGTGATCTCGCCCGGGATGTGATGGACCTCCGCTACGGCATCGGGAAGCTGCTCGACGGTCAGCTGAGAGGGATGTTCGACGGACCGTCGACCGTTCAGCTCGACTGGTCAGGCAGGGGAGTAGTGATCGATCTCTCGGCCGTGCATCAGGACACGGCCGCGCTGACGGCGGTGATGATTGCCTCGACCGGTTGGCTTCAGTCGCTTCTCGCTGCGCCCGAGTCCGCTGATGTGCCTCGACGTGTGCAGGTGCTCGAGGAGATCTGGGCTCTGCTCGGCAGCGAACGGGTGGCGAAGTACTACCAGTCGTGCCAGAAGCTCGCCCGCTCATACGGAGTGGCCAACATCTCCGTGGCCCACCGAATCGCCGACCTTCGGGCGCAGTCTGATGATGGGACCTCGGCGGCGAAGGTTTCGATGGGCATTCTCGCTGACACCCAAACTCAGATCCTGTTTCGGCAATCTTCCGACCAGATCCCCGAAGCCACTCAGATGCTCGGTCTCACGAGCCACGAAGCCCAGATCCTCCCGAAGCTCGCACGCGGTCGATCGCTATGGAGAGTGGGCGACCACGTGGCGGTCGTCCAACACAGAATCGGCTCGGCGGAGTGGGCAATCTGCGACACCGACCAAAGGCTGAACCTATGAACAGCGCTCTTGAGCGACTTCCGTCGCGTCCACTGCGGAACTGGCTACTTGCGTGGCACATCCACACCGGCGATCCCGCCTATGTAATGGCTAAGGGCTTCGATCTCGACCCAATCCTTCTGGCGGACCTGTTGAGCGGTGATGTCCCGCTGATGATCGAGCGGAGCGAAGCCTTGGCGATCTGCATTCGCCTCAGGCTCGCGCCCACCTCGTTGTGGTCGTCGGTCGGCCGAGGGCAAGTTGATCAGTCACCCGTGGCAGATGCGGCAATGTCAGATGTGCCGAGCGGCCTTCTGGAAGCGCTCGCCGGCGTCATCCGAGCCTGACGGCTAGGCAATCTCTGCGGTCCAGCGAACCCCGTTCCACCAACGGACGGAGGAAATGCCGGTGGGGTCGGATGCCCAACCCGGTTGAAGTCGAGCGGAGCGG
>JAJCXW010000213.1 GCA_029263235.1 Acidimicrobiales bacterium | reverse complement strand
TCATCGGCGATCTGATAGCGCCCTCTGAAGGCACGGTCGAGGTGTTCGGGAAATCGGCCGCTCAGGCCCGCGCCGACCGCGACTACGGCATGGCCTTCCAGAAGGCCGGCCTGTTCGATTGGCGAAAGGTCAGAGCCAATATCGAGCTTCCGCTCGAACTGGCCGGCTGGTCCAAGAGTCGGCGTCGCGAGAGGTCGGCCGAGATGCTCGACCTCGTGAAGCTCCCCGACTTCGGCGATCACTACCCGTGGCAGCTCTCCGGAGGCATGCAGCAGCGAGTGGCGATCGCCCGGGCCCTGTCGTTCCAGCCGAAGCTGCTCTTGATGGACGAGCCTTTCGGTGCCCTCGACGAGATGACCCGCGAACACATGCAGGTCGAGTTGTTGAGCAACTACCGACAGCTCAAGACCACCGTCGTGTTCGTGACCCACTCGATTCCCGAAGCGGCATTCCTGTCGGACCGGGTTGTCGTGCTGTCGCCCCGACCCGGCCGGATCCATTCGATAATCGATGTCGTGCTCGGCGACCGGGAAACCGAAACTCGCAACGAGGACACTCGCGAATCCGAAGGATTCTTCCGCAAGACCACCGAGATTCGCGAGGCGTTACGTTCGGTCGAGGCGCAGCAGTGAGATCTCGCCTCGACCCGATCTGGCCACCGATCGTGGTCGGTGTGATCATCATGTCGCTATGGGAGGGCCTGGTGAGGCTCCTCAAGGTGAAGGAATTCCTCCTGCCCAAGCCGACTTCGATCGCATCGGCCTTGGGCGACGAATGGACGCCGCTGCGCACCGCTGGTTGGGAGACCGGCAAGACCGCGGTTGCCGGCCTCTTGTTCGGCGTGGTGGCAGGAGCGCTCCTGGCCCTGGTGGTGAGTCGGTTCACTTGGCTTCGTGGCTCGGTGACGCCATTGGCGGTGGCGCTCAACGCCACCCCGATCATTGCTCTGGCTCCGATCTTCAATGCCTGGTTCGGGATCACCGATTTCAGGAGCAATGCAGCAGTGGTGATCATCGTCGTGTTCTTCCCGGTATTCATCAACACCGGCAAGGGCCTCAGCGAGGTCGAGACGAACCAGATCGAACTGATGCGCTCGCTGGCTGCGAGCGAGAACACTGTTCTGCGCAAGGTGCGTATTCCCAACGCGCTGCCGTTCTTTCTGACCTCGCTGCGCCTGGCCGCTCCGCTGAGCGTCATAGCGGCGATCGTCGCGGAGTATTTCGGGGGACCCCAGAATCGGCTCGGACCGTTCATCACTCAAAACGCCAGCTTCTCTAGGTATGCGAACGCTTGGGCTGCAATTGTGGTGGCCAGCGCGATCGGCCTAGCGTTGTTTGCCTTCTCCGCTGCGGTGGAGAAGATTTCGATGCCCTGGAAGCAGGGCGACCCGGCTGGTGCCTGAGCAAGTGGGTAGCCGGGATAGAGAAGGACAGTTCGACCAATATGGAGGGAAACACATGAGTAGGAAATGGACATCGCTCATTGCGGCATTGCTGGCGTTCAGCTTGCTGGCATCAGCGTGCGGAGACGACGACGACGGTGCCGCCAGCGGCGGTGGCGGCGAAACCGGTTCGTGCGAGACGATCGACGATGTGAGCCTGCAGTTGCAGTGGGTCACCCAGTCGCAGTTCGCCGGCTACTACGCAGCCGTCGACAAGGGCTTCTACGAGGACTTCTGCCTCAATGTCACCATCGTCGAGGGTGGCGTCGACATCGTTCCTCAGCAGCAACTGGCGACCGGAGTGGTCGACTACGCGATCTCATGGGTTCCCAAGGCACTGGTGAGCCGTGAGGAAGGCGTCGACATCGTCGACGTGGGCCAAGTGTTCCAGCGCAGCGGCACCCTGCAGGTGTCCTTCGCTGAAATGGGATTCAGCGGTCCCGCCGACCTCGCCGACAAGAAGGTGGGTAGTTGGGGATTCGGCAACGAATTCGAGATGCTCGCAGGATTGCGTCGCAGCGGAGTCGAACCCGGCGTCGACAACGAGATCGTTCAGCAGAGCTTCGACATGTTGGCGATGATCAACGGCGAGATCGATGCCGCTCAGGCGATGATCTACAACGAGTACGCCCAGGTCTTGGAGACGGTCAATCCCGATACCGGCGAACTGTTCCAGCCGTCCGACCTTTCGATCATCGATTGGAACGACGTTGGCACGGCCATGCTCCAGGACGCCATCTGGGCCGACGGAGGGCGTCTGGGAGACGCCGCCTATGCCGACCAGACCACTCGGTTCATCGCCGGCTCACTCGAAGGTTGGGCGTACTGCCGCGACAATATCGACGGATGTGTCGATGTGGTCCTGGCCAACAGCCCGGTGCTCGGCAAGTCGCACATGACCTGGCAGCTCAATGAGATCAACAACCTGATCTGGCCGTCACCGGCCGGTGCGGCAGTGATCGATCAGGGCCTCTGGGACCAGACGGTCGATGTGGCCACCAGCGAAGGTGTGCTGAGCGCGGCACCCACCGCCGGTGCGTTCGATAACCAGTACGCCACCGCAGCGATCGCCCTCCTCGACGCCAAGGGCGTCGATGTGATCGGCAACGGTTGGAGTCCGATCGACGTCACCCTCCTTGCCGGAGGCGAGTGATCGAGAACTCGTGATGGAAGGGCCGACCCTCTGCGGGGCCGGCCCTTTCGTCGCGCTGCTCACAGCCAACGAAACATGAATTCTCCTCAGGTCGGATCGGCCGGGTCGGCCTCGTTCAGCGGGGTCGACTCGACCGAGTTTCCTTGGATAGCGGTTCGAAGGCAGCGCAACGCCGACGGATCCGTTTCAGAGGTTCGCGAGAAGTGGGTGGCGTTCTCCGTCGATCCGCTGTACCTCGGCCTGTTTGCTCAATGGGACCCCGGCATGATCGTGCGCTGCCACGGGCACTACAGCCCACACGTTCTCACCGTGCTAGCGGGGTCATTTCGCTGTGGTGAGGTCGAATTGGGAGTCGGCTCCCATGTCGAACTGCCAATGGGAGCCACCTTCGGGCCGTTCGAGGCCGGACCAGACGGGGTGGAACTCTACGAGGTGATGATGGGCGACCCCAGATCGTGGAGCGATGACGAGCAGTCGTACCTCGATCTTCTGGAAGAGCGAGGCGCCATCCAACTACCTGATCCGCCGATTGAACTACCGGCGGGCCTGGAGGATCTGCGCGCCGTCTTCGCTCGGCCAGTCGAGCCGCCAGACTGACCTGGCGCGCGTCCTGTGGCCGACACTCTGGCTAGGATCGCTGACGCCAATCCGTCGTGTCGCGACGTGAGCCACGAGCCGTTCTGACCGGCTCGGCACAGGAAGGTGATGACGACGTGATCCGCCAAACTCCCAGGACGCTGGTGCTGGTATTGATTGTGATGGTCTTGGTATCGGCCTGCGGGGGAGGTTCGGTCGACCCGGGAGGCGGCTCGACGGTCGCGGTGTCCATCGAGATCGTCGATGGTGCCCCGATCGGCGGTGTTCAGGACATTTCGTCGGGGCGCGGCGACTCGATAGTCGTGTCGATCTCGGGCGAATCGACCGACAGAGTCCACATCCACGGGTACGACCTGTTCGTCGATGTAGTTGGTGAGGTCACCTTCGAAGCTCTGATCCCCGGTGTATTCGAGATCGAACTCGAGAATTCCGGTCGCCTGCTCGCCAAGCTGACCGTCTCGTGAAGCCCGCACCCAGGGTTGTATCGGGGTTGACCGCGGTCGCTCTCGCAGCAACGACGATCTTGCTCACAGCGAGTCCCGCGTCGGCCCACGGGATCGGCGGACGCACCGATCTTCCCTTGCCGGCCTGGCAGATGACATGGGCGGCTGGTTTCGCCGTCGCCAGCTCGTTCGTGATGTTGGGCGCATTCTGGATGCGCCCGAAGCTCGAGAAGGCCGCGGTCGGTCGACCGTTGCCTGATCTGTCGCGGGGTGCAGGCATCCTGCTCGTGTTCACCAAACTGGTGGGGCTGGCGTTGTTCGGTGTGGTGCTGGTGGCGGCGTGGTGGGGCAACGAGAACTCGGCGGTCAACATCTCCGGCGACGCGCTCTACATCACCTTCTGGGTCGGGCTCCAACTCCTGTCGGCTGTCGTTGGCGATGTCTGGTCGGCGTTCAATCCACTGACCACGATTGCCGATGGCGCAGCCCGGCTGAGATCTCGAATCACATCGACCCCTCTGTCGCCGGCCACCGACCCCGAAGGATCCGTCTGGCCCGCCTCGGTTGCCATCGCCTCATTCCTCTGGCTGGAGCTGACCTATCACAGCTCGTCTTCACCTCGTTCGATCGCGATCTTCCTCACGCTCTACTCGGTGGGGGTCCTCGGCGGAGCGGCGGTCAACGGTCGGAGTTTCGTTCGACGCGCCGACGGATTCGCACTGCTGTTCTCCATCATCTCCTCGATAGCGCCACTGTTCAGAGATGACTCCGGTCGGTTCCGGATCAGGGTTCCGTTCAGCGGGGTTTCGACGCTCAAGGTCGTTCCGGGCACGGTCGGGTTCATTCTGGTGGTACTCGGATCAACTACTTTCGACGGCTTCACCAGGAGCGTTACTTGGGGGAGAGTCGCTGGCGACAGCACCGGGTGGACCCTCACGATCATCAACACCTTGGGATTGGCGGCGATCATCGGCCTGGTCGCTCTGGCGTTCCTCGGGGCAGTGAGAATGATGTCCAACGTCACCGGCGACTCCGAGCTCGAATTGAGCGACCTGTTCGGGCCCTCGCTGGTCACGATCATGGTCGCCTACGCCGCGGCCCACTACTTCAGCTTGTTGCTGCTCGATGGCCAGCGGATCATCATCCAGGTGAGCGATCCCTTCGGCCGAGGATGGGATCTCTTCGGCACCAAGGACTACGCCATCAATTGGGCTTTGGTCTCGACGGGAGTGATCGCGTGGGTTCAGACCACCTCGATTGCCGTCGGACACGTGCTGGCTGTCGCCATGGCCCACGATCGCGCCATCGGCCGCTACGAGCGCGACATCGCCATGAAGTCGCAGTATCCGATGCTCGGGGTGATGATCACCTACACCGTGGTGGGCCTGATCATTCTGCTGGGTGCGTTCTAGACGAGTCGCTCAGGCGTCGATCAGGCGACTGCTGAGAAACTCGAGAACCTGATCGAGGGCATCCTTGGTGGGGTGCCCGGGCTCATCGACGAGATGCTCGGTGAGCACGCTGTGGGCATCCGAGGGAATCTCGAATTCGGGGTCGGGGCTGGTTATCTCGACCCCGATGAAGTTCTCGCCCAACACGCGACGAAGTGTTTCGAACCGTTCACCCGGAACAAAGGAGTCGTTGGTGAATCGCAATCCGAGAACCGCGCATCCCTGTTCGGCTCTCCGCACGATCGCCGACATTTCGTCGTCGTTGAGACCCACCGAGGCCTTGCGGCCTGCTCCGAACGGGAAGGGCTGCGACGGCTGACTGAGCACTGGTGCGATCACGGTGTCGTCGAGCATCATGGCCAGGCCGAACCCGCCGGTGAAGCACATGCCCACGAACCCGATGCCGGCGCCACCGTGTTCGGAGTGCAGCTTTCTCGACAGGGCTCGCAGCCAGGTGGTGGCCGGCGCTGTGTCGCTGGTGGCCAGACAGTGAAACTCTCGGCTCACACAGGACCTGGCAATGACACGCATGGCCCGAGCGTTGGTCCCCTCGACGCCCGGTGTGCCGAACATCGACGGCATGGCGACGGACATTCCGAGTTCGATCAGGCGGTCGGCAAACTCCGTGACCTTGGGGGTTATGCCCGGGACCTCCGCGGCAACCAGGACACATGGTCCCTCGCCGCGGCGGTAGATGTCGTGAGTGATGCCTTCATGAGCGAAGGATTCGATCCGATAGTCGTTGAGCGCCATGGGCGGCAAACCTATTCGATGGGTCGAGGCCTGTTTCATGTCATTTCTGTTACAATTTCGAAAGATGACTCCCCGTCAGGCCTTCCGAAACGCCCCGATCTCAGTCCTCTTGATCGTGGCGGTCATCTTCGGACTGGTCGCTCCGGCCCTGGCCGAGGGCTCCGTCGACGACCTCAGATCCGAGCGCGAGAGCAACCGACGCGACGCCGCCGATGCCGCCGCTCAGCTCGACACTCTCAGCGCCCAGGACCAAGAACTGCTCGACGCCATAGCCGACCTCGACGCCCAGATAGCGCTTCAAGAGTCGAAGATTTCTGCCGCTGAGCGTGCCATTACCGACGCTGAGGCTCTGGCGGTCAAATACCAGGCGGAGGCCGAGTCCTTCGATGTCGGACTCATCGAATTGAAGGCCCGCTTGAGGGAGAGCGCCATCGACGCATACGTCCGACCCTCGTCCACGGCGATGTCGCAACTCAACAACAGCGACCTTATGGAGGAGGCGATCCGGCGTTCGTTCCTCGACGACATCGCGGGCAACACCCTCCAACTTGTTGATGAGCTCAGAGCCACGGAGTCGAAGAAACTCAGCGCCAGCAGAGCCGCGCTGGACTCGGCGGCCGAGGCCGAGAGCCGCAAGTCTTCTCTCGCTGCTCATCTGGCTGAAATCGATGCCGCCAAGGCCGAACAGGAGGGCCTCAGGGCGGAGGTCCAGGAACGCATCGACGACTGGCAGACCGAGGCCACCGATCTCGAGCAGGCCAATCTCGACATCGGCGACGAGATTCGTCGTATCGAAGCTGAGGCCGAGGCCCAGCGCAAGGCCGCGGAGGAAGCGGCCGTCAAGGCTGCCGAGAAGGCCGCTGAGGAGGCAGCCAGAGTTGCTGAGGAGGCCGCGGCCGAGACCGGATCGACCACCACATCCGTGCCCGAGTCCACGTCCTCGACACAGCCGCCTTCCCTGGACGGCGATTTCCTGATCACCCATCGGCCGGTTCCCGGCGCGATCGTGAGTCCCTTTGGTGCGCGTACTCACCCGATATTCGGCAGTATCCGCTTTCACTATGGCCTCGATCTCGACGGAGATACGGGAGACCCGATCGCGGCGGCAGCCGATGGTGTGGTGATCAGCGCTCGCTGGATGAACGGTTATGGCAACACCGTGGTCATTTCCCACGGCGGTGGCTTCACCACCCTCTACGCCCACCAGTCACAGCTGGCGGTCAGCGTCGGGGACACGGTCGTGGGCGGGCAGAACATTGGTCAGGTTGGAAGCACGGGCTGGTCGTCCGGACCGCATCTGCACTTCGAGGTTCGGGTCGACGGCGTCGCCACCGACCCGGTTCCGTATTTCCCCTGAGCCATCCGTATTCTCCGGACAGCGATCGGGCTCGGCCCTGTCTTTGACGGAGCCCGGACGCTACTCTGGCCACGGTGAGTGGTAGTGAAGACGCAGAACGACACGTAGCGGGTCGAGTTCGGTCGTCCCGCGCCGCGGTCGTGATGCTGGTCGTGATGCTCACGACCCTGGTCGGATCCACCACGGCATGGTCGCTCAGCTCGTCAGAGTCATCGGCGAACGGCAGTTCCGCAGTTGCTACACAGGTTGCTGGTGTCGTGTCGCAGCAAATCGGAGACTTCGACCCTGCCCCGATTTCTGGTGTCTCGGTCGTGAGGGTGTCGGCCACCACCTGCGGGGCTCGGTCCACGGGATCGGGATTCGTCGTGTCCGATGGGCTGGTCCTGACCGCTGCTCATGTGGTCGGTGACGCCAAGCTGGTTCGGGTCGACATGGGAGCAACCTCCGGAACCGGTGAGGTGCTCGGACGATTCGCCGATGATCGCGATATAGCAGTCATTGCCATGGACACGGCCTCGACCTCGATGCCCCGCGCGTCCACCCTGCCTGATATCGGTGACCCGGTGACGATCGTCGGTCATCCTGCAGGTGGAGTCAGAGTCGTCAGCGTTGGTGCCCGAGTCGACCTGGCCCCGCAAGTCGCCGGTCGGGTCGTCGGCGACACGATCGGAGTGGCATCACACTCGGGACTGGGCTTCTCCGGAGGCCCGGCATTCGATGGCGACGGAAACCTGGTCGGCATGGTGGTAGCGGCTGAGATCGAGACCGACACCACGATCGTCGTGGCCTTCAACCGACTGGGGGACCTCTCGGAGGTGCCTCTGGCGGAAGGCAGCTGCGTTCCTGTCGGCTGACATTGCTGGTGTGTAGGGTGCCCAATGGCCCGGATCGGAACAGTTCTGGTGGTAGCGGCCGGTGATGGGCCGATGGTCACCGACGTTCCACCTCACGACCTGGTGATCGCAGCCGACAGTGGGCTCGACCTGGCTGAGGCCCTCGATCTCGACGTCGATGTCGTCGTCGGCGACATGGACTCGGTCGATCCGGTTCTGTTGGCCGCAGCCGAGACAAGAGGACTTCGGATCGACCGCCATCGGGTCGACAAGGACGAAACAGACCTCGAGCTCGCGATGTCGTTGGCGATCGCCGAAAGCCCGACGGCCATCCACCTGATCGTGGGCTCCGGAGGCAGGGACGACCACGCGTTGGCAAACCTCATGGTGCTGACGTCGCCACGATGGCGGTCGGCGTTGGTGTCAGCCTCGGTGGGCCAGTCGTCGGTCTGGGTGGTGCGAGGTCGTCGCGAGCTTCCACTTCACGTCGGCGATGCGTTGTCGATCGTGGCGGTCGGTGGCGCCGCGACCGGCGTATCGAGCAACGGACTCAAGTGGGCGCTCGATCGAGACGACCTCCAACCGTATTCTGCTCGAGGAGTATCGAATCTGGTGACGTCGGAGCCGGTCGACCTGACCGTGGAGGAAGGGGTGGTGCTGGCGATCAGTTCGCCCACGCCACCCAGCGACCCCGGCGCTGCTCGAGGCTGAGCGGCACTTCGAAGCACTCCGACAGGTTCTCGCTGGTGAGCACGTCGTCCAGACGTCCCTGGGCGAGAGCTCGTCCGTCGCGCAACAACAAGACATGGGTGAACCCGGCCGGGATCTCCTCGACGTGGTGGGTCACCAACACAATCGGCACAACCGAAGGATCCGATGCCAGATCACTGAGTGTCGAGACGAGTTGCTCGCGGCCGGCGAGATCGAGTGCGGCAGTGGGTTCGTCGAGAAGCACCACACCTGGATCGATAGAGAGTGCCCGGGCCAGCAGGACCCGCTGGCGTTCCCCCGAGGAGAGAGTTTCGAAACGTCGGTTCGCCAAGCGCGACACGCCCACGCGCTCCAATGCCTCGTTGGCTCGGTTGGCATCGGCGAGGTCGTACTGATGCCACCAAGGTTCCAGAGCAGCGTTGCCGGCTGTCATCACCACGTCGCTCACCAAGAGATCGCCTCGGAGCTTGTCGGCCATCGCCGCGCTGGCGAACCCGATCCTTCTGCGCAACTGGCGCACATCGGTGCGGCCGAGTGACTGGCCGAGCACCGTCACGTCGCCCGACGACGGGTGAAGCCAGAGCGAGGCGATCTGCACCAGTGTGGTCTTACCTGAACCGTTGGAACCGAGAATGACCCACCGCTCGCCCGGATTGACCGTCCAATCGACGCCGCGGAGAATCCTTGAACCGTCGACACGGAAATGGATATCGGTCAATTCAAGAACGGGAGCACTCACAGGAGGATCCAAGCCGAGGCGATTGTCACAGCGCAACCCTAAGGAGCAGTGCCACGGCCGACGCCGTTGAGACAGTCAGCACAATCGGACGGAGCCGACCCGCGTCGACATGGGGCCGGATCGGCCCCGACAACGCGAAACCGAGCAGAGACGCCGGCATGAGGGCCAGTCCGGTGAGGATCTCAGCGCTCCCGAGGCGACCGGCGACCGCCATCGCCGGAAGTGTGATCGGTGCCCCGAGAAGGAAGTAGGTGGCCATTGTCGACCTCATCTGAGGGCCGCTTCGGTGCTGCATCGACAGGGCCACCGGAGGTCCGCCAATCGACGCAGTGGTGGCCCCGAAACCCGAAGTGGCTCCGGCCGCGGCGAACACCAGTCTCGATTCCGGAATCACGATGATCCCCGACGAAAGAACGATCGCCACAAGGATGGTGAAGCCGACCAGCAACTGCAGCGATGTGTCCGACACCAGGCTCAACACGACCGCTCCCGCGACGACACCCGGGACGCGGCCCGAGATCGCCCAGCCGACAAACGAGACATCGACATGATCGCGTTCGCGCATGGCGGTCGCGATGGAAAGCGAGATGCTCGCCAGGAAGATGGGTCCGGGAACGAGGTCGGTGTCGATGAGCGCGAGCATGGGAGCAGCCAGGAGGTTGGCGCCGAATCCGACCGATCCCTGAACCGTTGAAGAGAGAGTGATCACGAGCAGCGCTATCAGCAGGGTGACCAAATCGACGCTCATTCCGCCACGCCTCCGTGCTCGATCCATGTCTGATACATGGCGGCGTAGCGTCCGGATTCAACCACCAGCTCGCTGTGGCTGCCCAGCTCCACGATCTCGCCGTCGTGAACGACCGCGATCCGGTCGGCCTTGCGGGCGGTAGCCAGACGGTGGGCGATGATCACCGCGGTGCGTCCTCCGAGAAGGGCATCGAGGGCATGCTCGACGGTGGCTTCCGAACGCAGGTCAAGGTTGCTGGTGGCCTCGTCGAGAATCAGAATCCGCGGTCGGGCCACGAAGGCTCTCGCCAGTGCCAGGAGTTGGCGCTCGCCCGCCGACAACGAGGCGCCGCGCTCATGGACCACAGCATCGAGGCCGCCCAGACGCTCGACCAGTTCGGCTATCCCCACGGCCTCCATGGCCTCGCGAAGTTCATCGTCGGATGCCTCGGGCCGCGCAAAGGCCACGTTGTCGCGGACGACGCCAGCAAACAGGAAGGGCTCCTGAGGTACGACACCCAACTGCGATCGCAGACTCGTGAGCGTGACATCTCGAAGATCGTGACCATCGACGGTGATCGACCCGCTCTGGGGCTCATAGAACCTGGTGATCAGCTTGGCGATGGTCGATTTCCCGGCGCCGGTCTCGCCGACGAAAGCGATCGATTCTCCGGGGGCAATTCGAAGTGAGATCCCCTTGAGCACCGGCGAATCGGCGGCATATCCGAAGCTGACGTCGTGAAATTCGATCGCCCCTTCGATCGGAGGAAGCTCGACGGCGTCGGGTGATTCCGCGACCGATGGCTCGGTGGAGAGCAGGGTTCGGAGCTTCACCACCGCGGCCCCGCCCTGCTGATACGAGTTGTAGAGCTGCACAAGGGTCTGGATGGGAGCGAAGAACGAAGTCAGGAACAGGATGAATGCCGCGAGCTCACCGATGGTGATCCGCCCGTTGGACACCATCACCCCGCCCACACCGAGCAGCACCGCTTGGCTGGCGATACCGACCATCTCGGTCGACGGGGCGTAGATGGAGTTGAGTCGGGAAGTGGCGACGTTGGCATCGCGATGATCGCCGACCACGTCGCGGTGCTCGGCGACGTTCACTGCCCGCCGATTGTGGGCGGCGATCACTCGAACGCCGGCCAAGGATTCCTGAAGATGAGAAAGTAGATCGGCAATGCGATCACGCACCCGTATGTAGGCCGCCGAGGAAGCCCTCCTGAACCAGAGAGACACGGCGAGGGTGGGCGGTACCGCCACCCCGAGGGTTATCAGAGCCAGGAGAGGGTCATAGAAGAACATCGCGGTTGTGATGACCGCGAGCGTGAAGGCCTGCACCAGAAGATTGACAATGCCGTCCTGGAACAACACCGAGAGAGCCTCGATGTCGGAGGTCATACGCGTGAGCAGGACTCCGGCCTTCTCTTCGGTGTAGTAGTCGACTCCCTGACGTTGCATGTGGCCGAAGACCCGGATGCGTAGCGCCTCGTTGAGGCGCTCGCCCAAGCGTCCGGTGAACGCCACCCGGATCGCGCCGAGCAGAGTCGACACGGCCACTGCCACCACGTAGGCGACGGCTGCCGCGACCAGCACTCCCTTGTTGCCGACACGAACGCCTCGGTCGATCCCGATCTGGGTGAGGATCGGGCCGAGCTGCAAGGCAATGGTCTCGATCATCACGAGCGCGGTCGCGGCGGCGAGGCGACCGCGGTGGGGCCACAGGAAACGTTTCAACGTGAACGGGCGACGATCCCATGATCTGTGACTCCACGGGACCGGTTCAACCACGTGAGTCGGTTCGTCGCGAAGCGCCCTCTCGACCTTCTGGCGGAGATCCCCCGGGACCTCGGCGTGGGGTAACCCGGCCGCGGCGCTCGACTGGACGGTGGTCGGGCCGCCGCCGAATCCTCCACTGCCTCCAACGGCGAACATCAGGTTGCCCCTTCGCCGTGTTCGGACTCCGAGGACTCCTGATCGGCGTCGGCGAGGATCGCGGCGTAGAGCGGCTCGCTGCGGAGCAGTTCGTGGTGGCGGCCACTGGCGATCACGCGGCCTCCGTCGATCAGCAATACCCGGTCGGCCAGTGCGATGGTGGAGAGTCGGTGAGCGATGAGAATGGTGGTTCGGCGGGTTCGGCGGATCTTCAATGCGTTGTGGATTCTCTGTTCGACCCCGACATCGACGGAGCTCGTGGCGTCGTCGAGCACCATCACGCTCGGATCGGCCAGAAGTGTTCTCGCCAGGGCCAACCGCTGACGCTGCCCACCAGACAGTGTGAGGCCTCGTTCCCCGACCTGGG
>JAJCXW010000212.1 GCA_029263235.1 Acidimicrobiales bacterium | reverse complement strand
GCGGAGGCTGACAACAGCCACCGCCGAGAGTGCCTGGCTGTAGTCCATGCGGGTCGGACCTATGACCCCGATCGTGCCAGCGGGCTCCCCCGCCACACTGTACGGCGCCACCACCAGAGAACAATCCGCCAAGGGCGCCATGCCCGTCTCCTCGCCGATCGCCACTCGCATACCTCGGTCGATCACGTCGGAGATGAGAGACACCACGACGACCTGCTGTTCGAGTATCGCCAGGACCTCACGCACCTGTTCGACTGCCTCGAAAGCCGAAGCCACTCGGGAAGCTCCACCGACGAATACCTCGGCGCTGCGTCCGGCCTCACGTATGGCCTCGATCGCCGCGGCGATGAGCGGATCGTCGTCGGGCGTGTCGTCGACGGACAATTCGGCGAACGTGCAGCCGATCACCACCTGTGCGAGCCGTCTGCTCGCATCCTCGACAACACCGGGAGTGACTTCGTCGGCAGTCTCGATGGTGCGCTTCTCGATCACTCCGTTGGACAGAACAGCCACGACCATCACGATGTGCGACGACAGGTCGACGAGTTGAACCGAGCGAATCGTGGCGATCTCGATCGAGGGGCCGACGACGACTCCCGTCCAGTCGGTGAGGCTGCTCAGCAGCCCCGACGTGCGGTGGAGCATCGTCTCGAGTTCGGAATTGGCCGACGCAAAGAAGTCGGAGACCAACGAACTGTCGGCCTGCTGGAGAACGGGATCGGTCGAGCGCAGATGATCAACGAAGAACCGATAGCCCTTGTCGGTGGGAATCCGCCCCGCGCTGGTGTGGGGTTGGGTGAGGTAGCCCTGATCCTCAAGGGCGCTCATCTCGTTTCTGACCGTGGCCGGCGAGACCTTAACCTGAGCCGCCGACGAAATACGTCCAGAACCGACCGGCTGAGCCGTGCCGATGTATTCATGGACGACAGCCGACAAGATGGCTGCCTTACGGTCGTCGAGCATCAGACGATCCTATCGCCACGCCGCATCCTGCTTGGCGTGGTCAGTCGTCGAGTTGAAGCGCCGAGATGAATGCTTCCTGAGGGATGTCGACCCGACCGATCGACTTCATGCGCTTCTTGCCGACCTTCTGCTTCTCGAGGAGCTTGCGTTTACGGGTTATGTCTCCGCCGTAGAGCTTCTCGGTGACGTCCTTGCGGAAGGCCCGGACAGTCTCACGGGCAATGATCCGACCGCCGATAGCAGCCTGAATCGGAACCTCGAATTGCTGACGCGGAATGAGTTCTTTCAGCTTCTTCGCCATGCTCCTGCCATAGGCATAGCTGCGGTCGCGGTGAACGATCGTGCTGAAAGCATCGACGGTGTCGCCGTGGAGGAGCACGTCGACCCTCACCAGGTCGGCTGTTTCGTAACCGGCTGGTTCGTAGTCGAGGCTGGCGTAGCCCTGAGTGCGGCTCTTGAGTTGATCGAAGAAGTCGAGCACCACCTCGGCGAGAGGAAGGATGTATTGCAGCTCGACCCGTTCGGGCGAGAGGTACTCCATCTTCTTCATCTCGCCGCGCCGAGACTGGCAGAGGTCCATCACGGTGCCCGTGTAGGTGGTTGGGGTGAGGATGTGGACATCGAGCAGCGGCTCGGCCACCGAATCGATCTCCACCGCCGGCGGAAGATCGGCCGGATTGGAGACCACGGCCTCGGTCGTGTCGGTCTTGGTGACGTGGTACTCCACCGAAGGAGCGGTCGAGATGAGCGACAGTCCGAATTCTCGTTCGAGGCGTTCCCTGACTATCTCCATGTGGAGCAGACCCAGGAACCCGCAACGGAAGCCGAAACCGAGTGCGCCGGAAGTCTCCGGATCGTAGGTGAAGCTGGCGTCGTTGAGACGCAGCTTCTCCAGAGCCTCACGGAGGTCGCTGAACTCGTCGCCGTCGATCGGATAGAGCCCAGAGAACACCATCGGCTTTGGTTCGTCGTAGCCATCGAGCGGTGTCGTTGACGGCCGGCGGTCGTCGGTGACGGTTTCGCCGGAGCGGGCCTCACCAACATCCTTGATTCCGGCGATCAGGTAGCCGGTCTCGCCCGGTCCGAGTCGGTCGACTGGAGTGTTGTCCGGTGTCCGCTTGCCGATCTCGTCGACCTCATGAACCGTGCCGGCCTGTATGAAACGGAGGCGGGTCTTGGAGTTGATGTCTCCGTTGACCACCCGGATGGAGGAGATCACCCCTCGGTACTGATCGAAGTGAGAGTCGAATATGAGCGCCTGCAGTGGCTCGTCCGGATCGCCGACCGGAGGCGGCGTCTTGCCCACCACCGCGTCGAGAAGTTCGGCAACTCCGTCGCCGGTCTTGGCCGAAATGCGAAGGATCTCATCGGCCGGTATGCCCAGCACCTGCTCGATTTCGGCGGCATAACGATCGGGCTCAGCGGCCGGCAGATCGATCTTGTTGAGGGCCGCCACGATCTCCAGATCGCTCTCGATCGCTAGGTAGCAGTTGGCGAGGGTCTGGGCTTCTATGCCCTGAGCAGCATCGACCACCAAGATCACGCTCTCGCAGGCTGCCAGAGAACGGCTGACCTCGTAGCCGAAATCGACATGTCCCGGCGTGTCGATCAGGTTGATCACATGGTCGTCCCACCCGAGGGTCACCGACTGAAGTTTGATGGTGATGCCGCGCTCGCGCTCGAGATCCATCGAGTCGAGATACTGGGCGCGCATGTCGCGAACATCGACCGCTCCGGTCAACTCCAGCATGCGATCGGCGAGGGTCGACTTGCCGTGATCGATGTGGGCGATGATCGAAGTGTTTCGTATGCGATCGAGGTCCATCACAATGCCGGGTCGGGGTTGGAACACAGTGACGCTACCCACACGTTGGTCGGCCACCTCGCCGACCATGTTGCAGGTGCGATCCGGCCTCATCTTCCGGTAGCATCCTCCGTCGGCCTCTTTGGTCATAACTTTCGTAATCGGTAGGTACCCGTGGCAAATATCAAGTCGCAGATCAAGCGCAACCGTCAGACTCAGGTCCGTCAGCTCCGCAACCGCAAGGTTCGTTCCGAGCTCAGCACGCGCACCAAGGCCGCGGTCAGCGCCGCAGCCGAAGGCTCCGACGACGCCCCAGAGGCCCTCGCCGAAGCCATCCGTCGCATCGACAGGGCCGCCCAGAAGGGCATGCTCCACAAGAACACGGCCGCTCGTCGCAAGAGCCGTCTGGTTCGCCAGGTCGCCGAAGCTTCAGCCAACCAGAGCTGAACACCGCCGGCGGCCCGCGCCGCCGATCAACTTCGCCTGGCGACGTTGGCGAGACGTGCCACGAGCACCTCGACCACCAACTCGGGCGGCCAGTTCACAGTGCCACGAAGATCGAGATCGGCGTTGGCCAAGAGCCGAACCGATTCGACGATCCCGTCGTGCCCCAGCCGGCGACCCTGATTGAGAATCTTCTTGGCCGGGTAGGTGGAGCCCTTCATGCCCATCATCGCCGCGGCCTGTGTCGCATCGCGAGCGCCCGCTCCGTCGAGCCTCAACATTCCTGCATAGCGTCGCTGCAGCATCGAGACCAGCCTGAACGCGGCATTGGTGCGGTCCGAGACGGTGGCCGAGAGCGGAATCATCCGATGAGCCACGTTGATGGCCGCGGCCACATCGCCACGGTCGATCGGATCCTCGAGGTCCCACGGCGCCACCGAGCCCTTCTCGCCTCCGTAGGTCCGGATGTCGTCGGCAGTGACCGACGCTCCGGAACCCAGCACCCCTTCGAGGGTGCGTATCAGTCCCACCACACGACTTCGGTCCTCGCCGAGCAGATTCTCGGCGGCTGACACCGCGGCACGGTCGAACTCGAGACTCGACGCCGAAAGTTGGTCGCCGAGCCAAGCCGATGCCTTCGCCCCTCTCGGGACTCTGGTGTCGTTGATGGTGCCCCCCGCCAGTTCGATGGCTTCCTTGACAGCTTTGGGCAGCGCCGGAAACGGACCGGTCTCGGGATTGCCGGTGTGGGGGTTGTTGGGCTTCTCCCAAACCAGCACAAGATCGGTGGTGTCGATCAGCGACCCGATCAGAGCCACGAGCGGCAGATAGACGCTCTTGTTGGAAAACCTCCCCACTCCCCTTCCGACCACCACCCGGCGATCGGTGAGAAACGGGGGTGTACCGCCGGCAACCACCAGTCGGGTGGCATCGACCTCGCCGGTGTCGTCGAGATGGTCGGTGTCGTTGAGAATCTCGAGCATCAACGAGCGGTCACCGTCGCCGATGAGTTCGTCGACGCGCGTGCCGACCGCCGCGCTGAGAAGCACTGGGTCGTCGCCGATGATCATGCTGATGGGCACGGCTCAGTTTCTCCTCTGGAGCAGCACCGCGCTCATCGTGTCGGCGATTCGTCGATTGCTCTTCACATCGTGGGCCCGAAGGACACGACAACCGAGAGCGATTCCGAGCGCGTGGGCGCCCATGTTGCCGAATCGTCGATCGTCTAGTTCGGCGCCGATGACCTCACCGATGAAGCCCTTGTTGGACGCCGAAAGAAACACCGGATGCCCCAGAGCGACCAGATCGTCGCTGTGTTGGAGAAGCTCGAGCGACTGGGCCGGCGTCTTGCCAAGGTCGAGCCCGGCGTCGATCATCACCCGCTGCGTCGTTATCCCGGCATCAACAGCGGCCACCGCTCGAGTCTCCAGAAAGTCGGCAACGTCGGTGCGCAGATCGTCGTAGATCGGTTGAGGATCGGGAATCCGGGGGCCGATCCGGACATGGGTGCACACAACCGACGCTCCGTGCGCTGCGGCAACCGGCAGGAAGCCCGGGTCGGCGAACCCACTGATGTCGTTGCCGACACAGGCCCCCGCCGCGATCGACTCCTCGAAGACCGAAGCCCGAAACGTGTCGACCGAAACCGGGATATCGAAGCGCTCTCGAAGCGCCGCCACCGCCGGCACCACGCGATCCATCTCCTCCTGAGGAGTGACCTCCGGACCGGGCCCGGCCTTGCTGCCGCCGACATCGAGAAAGTCGGCTCCCTCGTCGACCAGTTGCTGTGCCTTGGCCAAGAAATCGTCGAATCCCCAATAGCTGCCCTTGTCGTAGAACGAGTCGGGGGTGCGGTTGAGAATTCCCATGACCAGGGCTCTCGTGGTGATGTCGAAGCGGGTATCGCCCAGGTCGAGGAACATCGGTTTCGACCCTAGCCGCCCTCCGTCGAAGCGCGAGCCGTGTCGACGTCGGATGTCGCAGACCGCATCCGAACGTCGAGTTGGGGGTCGTTCGCGGCGATCTCGACCAGCAGATCACCGACCGCGACGTGGTAGCCGACCTGCACCGCATGGGCCCCCGGCACCCGATGCAGGGGTGGTGCGATGACCATCAACTCGCCGAACCGGTCGTACAGCGACCGGACCATGATCGCTTCCGATCGGTTGCCCCTCGCGGCCACGACCAGATCGAGATGTCTGACCCCAGCGGTACGCAAGTCCTCCAACGTCTGGCGGGCGCCACCGACGCCATCGAGCACGAGCACATTGGCCCCGCCATCGCTCCAGAGAACCGCTCCGTCGCCCAGATCGGAGCGTCCGGTATCGACGCTGGGAGCCGCCACCACCGACACTGCCGTCACCAGCAGAATCAACGCACCGCCCACGAACCGCCACGAGCGCGACCCTCGAATCGCGACCGCTGAACCTGCAGCCAGCACAACCAGCATCGTGGCCCCGACCGTGGCTGTGGGGGCACGCGCCGCGAGATGCGCCACGTTCTGGATCCACCACAGCAACGCCCGTGTGGGCAGGTGGATCACCCAGGCAGCCCTTCCTCCCAGGACTCCGGCGACCATTCCTCCCGTGCTCCCCCACATCATCACCGGGCCGGCCACCGGTTCGGCCAACACATTGGCTGGTAGGGACGCCAGCGGCATCGGCCCGAACGCTGTGATTAACACCGGCGACACCGCAAGCTGGGCCGATGCTGTCGTGGCCAGAGCCACGCGGAAGATTCGCGGCCCCCTGAGCCGCTCAGCAATCGGAGCCGACATCCACACGATGCCGGCGGTGGCCGAAACCGAGAGCTGGAAGCCGATTACGTGCACGAGAAACGGATCGATCACCAGAAGGGCAGCCACCGCCAGAGCCAGGGCCTTGCGTCCGTCGATCTCGACGTCGAGCGACGATCCGCCCACCGACACTCCTGCCATGACCACCGCACGCAGCACCGATGGCTCGAACCGCGTGAGCAGGGCGAACGCCGACAGCAGAGCCAACAGCACCATCAGTCGGGGGCCGGGACGAAACCGCGCCACCGCCGGAGCGACAAGAGCCAGGATGAAGGCGACGTTCTGGCCCGACACCACCAGCAGGTGACCGAGCCCGGCGGCACGGAAGTCGTCGGCAGTGACCGGAAACTGGCCTCGGTCGTCGCCGATCACCATTCCGAGAAACAAGGCCCGATCAGCCACCGGCAACTCATCGGCCCCGGCCACCAATGTTCGCCGGATGCTGTTGACGAAACGACTCACCGGTGCGGCCTCGGCGACGCCGACCACCTCATCGACGGTGAGACGACCCACCACATGGCGCCACTTCGACCACGAATCGAATTCCCGCACCGGCCGGAGGTCGCCCCGGATCCACAGCCTCTCTCCGGCCAGCACCTGTCGCAGTTGGGCCGCCGCTGACCCGTGGGCGGTCACGTCGACGCGCCGACCATGGGTGATGGCTGTGAACCCCAACCCGACCTGCCCGAGGGGCCTCGGGTCGTCGGCCAGAGTCACCCATCCGTCGAAATCAGCCGGCTCCACCGGCACCAGGCCCGATAGGGCCCGGTCGGCCATCATCGAGGTGAGGAGAAACATGCAGGCCGCTACCGCCACGGGCCTTCTCGAACCAATTGCGGCCACCACCGCCAGGGCAACGAACGGCCACGCGACCGGCCAAGCCATCCACGCCCCCAGCGCCGCCGCGCCAGCCGCCACGAATGGGGTCACACCGACACCAACGGCTGGAGCTGCTCGAACTTCACCTGCCCGATGCCCGGCACCTTCGTGAGGTCGCCAACACGGACGAAAGGACCCTCGCGATCTCGAAAGGCGATGATGGCCGCCGCCAGGGTGGGGCCGATGCCGGGAAGCGACTCGAGCGCGGCCGAGTCTGCCGTGTTGATGTCGATCAGCCCCTCGGGCCGACCGCCTTCGCCCGATGTCGAGCCCCCCTCGGGCAGCACCAGGTCGGGCTCGTCCTCTCCGACGATCGGCACCCAGATCCGCTGCCCGTCCGACACTGGCATCGCCAGATTGAGTCGGCTCCGGTCGGCATCGGGAGCGAGCCCCCCAGCCGCCCTGATCGCGTCGACAACCCGGCCGCCTTCACGGATCTCGTGAACCCCGGGGATCGCCACCGCCCCGCCCACATCGATCAGCATCATCGCCGTTGTGGCTTCGGTGGTCGATGTCGGAACAGGGATCGGGCTCTCGAAGACCGAAGGCATCGACGTCTCAGGCGCCGGCGGATCCGGAGCCCTCAGAGCCCACCATCCTCCGAGCGATGCGGCCAAGACAGCCAGCACGCCGGCCACCACCGCAGTCGGAGCCACGCCCAACCGGTCGGCGAGCGCGCCAACGACAGAGCCAGCTGAATGAGTCGTATCGTCCGCTGCCACACGGACCTCCCACTTCGATCGAGTCGATCAGGGGGAAGCACCTGAGGAGAGCGGAGGTCCTCGATTGCAGACGCTATCGGGTCAGGGGGTGCCTGACTCGTGGTGGTCGGACTCGGGCAGGGTCAGAACAGCGCCGTGGACAGACGGCGCCGCCACTCGGCAGTGCGAGGATCGTCGGAGCCCATCACCTCGAGCAGGTCGACGAACTTCTGACGAGCCTCTTCGTCGTCCTTCACCGTGGGGAGCAACGCCGACAGCTCGGCCTCGACGTCGCCGCTCGGCGGGCCGGTGCGGATGAGGGCCAGAAGTCGGCGGGTGTCGGCAGACTCCGGGATTCGGTCGAGCATGACGACGGCATCCTCGGACTTGTCTTGCCCGATGAGCAGCTCGGCAAGTGCGGTGACCGCTGCCGGGTGATCGTTCTGGAGCTCCACAGCCGACCGCAGCGATGCTTCATCCCCGGCCGAAACCAGCTTGTCGATCTCGCTTTCCTCAGCAGACGGAATCAGACGCTGGACAAACTCACGAACCGTTGCCTCGGGCTGAGCTCCCGTGAAACCGTCAACTATCTTCCCGTCGACCATCGCATACACCGCCGGGATCGACTGGACCTTGAAGGCCGCCCCCACCGACTTGTTGGCCTCGACATCGACCTTGGCGAGCTCGACCGCGCCGTTGGTTTCGGCCACCACGCGCTCGATGATCGGCCCGAGCTGTTTGCACGGTTGACACCAGTCGGCCCAGAGATC
>JAJCXW010000211.1 GCA_029263235.1 Acidimicrobiales bacterium | reverse complement strand
CCGGAAGTGATTTCGCGTCGAGGGCACCGTAGAGAACGCCGGTGTATCGCTCGATGGCCGGCAAGGTTTCGGACTTCTCCACGGCGAGGTTGGCTTTGGTGGCGGCACGAACTGCGACCTCCCCCACACCTAGAAGTTTCTGACGCTGGAGCGTCGAGCCGCGCATGGACGAACGAAGGGCGGCCATTACCTCCCGGCGAGCGTCATCAAGATCTGAAGTCGACTCGCATGTTGCCCAGGCGATGCCGCTGCCACCTGGGGCCTTGCCCTCCGATGGGGGCAACAGAATCAGGGGAGAGCGGGCCATGGTTCGGCAGCCTGTCGTGTGGTTGGGGTTCTCGCCAGTCGAGCGCGAGACTCTTCAGGTGATCCATGCCTCAGTTACCCGAACCGCACCCAACGGGATGGTCTCCACCATCGACCATGTCGCCACCGGCACCGGGATCGATCTGCTCAGACGGGGAGGATCCGCAGCCGATGCCGCGATCGGGGCCAACGCTGTGCTCGCCGTCACGTCGCCCCACATGTGTGGGATGGGCGGCGATGTGTGGGCCCTGGTTCACGACGGCGAGAGTCGGCCCCATGCCCTCGACGCTTCTGGTTGTGCCGGGTCGGGTGCCGACCCCGATCGCGTTCGAGCCGAGGGGCTCACCCGGATTCCGCTTCGCGACCACGTGGCCGCGATCACCGTTCCGGGGGCGGTCGACGGGTGGCTGGCTCTCCACGAACGATTCGGCCGACTTCCTCTGTCGGTGGTGCTGGCCGACGCGATTCGCTACGCCGAGGAAGGATTCACGGTCGCTCCGCTGCTGGCGTGGACCCTGCCTTTGGTGGCGCATGCCCAACACAACGAACTGCCAGCCGCTCCAGCGGTGGGCGATGTTGTTCGGCGCCCGGGGTCGGCTCGTGCTCTTCGGGTCCTTGTCAGCCAAGGACGCGACGGCTTCTACGGCGGCGAGTTCGGTGAAGGACTCCTCGCGGTCGGTCCCGAGGAGTTCACTGCCGCCGACTTGGCTCGATCCCAGGCTCGGTGGGTCGAGCCGTTGATGAGCGAGGCGTGGGGACACCAGGTCTGGAGTCCGCCACCCACCAGCCAAGGATATCTCACTTTGCTGTCGGCAGCGATCGCCGACGGGTTCGACATCGAGGACGGACCGGCGGGAGCGCACATCCTCATCGAGGCGGCGGCGCTGGCCGGACATGATCGGCCGACCTCGCTGTTCGACGGTGCCGACGGAGATTCGCTGATCGCATCCGACAGAGTCGAGGCCCGTCGATCCGCGCTGGACCCGGATCGGGCCGGAGACATCGACGTACCTCCCTTTGTCGGCGACACGACCTACCTGTGCGCGGTCGACTCCGACCGCATGGGCGTCTCGCTGATCAACTCCAACGCCAGCGGATTCGGTTCGCACCTCATCGCCGGTTCGAGCGGGATCTTCCTCCACGATCGAGGACTCGGGTTCTCTCTGGAGGCGGGCCATCCGGCGGAGTACGGCCCCGGTCGTCGACCCCCACACACTCTGTCGCCGGCCATGGTGACCCGTCAGGATGGGTCGCTCCGAACGGTGCTCGGCACCATGGGTGGCGACACCCAGCCGCAGATCCTGCTCCAGCTGCTGGCCGAGACTCTCGTCCATGGCCGGGATCCCGGCCGGGCCATCGGCACCCCTCGGTGGCGACTCGACCCAGCATCTGCCGCCGATGGATTCTCCACATGGCAACCCGGCGTTGGGCGAGTGGTGCAGCTCGAGACGCCGGTCGACGCCGGGCTGGCCGAGGAGCTGGCAGCCAACGGCCATCTCGTGGAGGTACTCGACGATGCCCACTCGCAGTTCGGTCATGCCCACATGATCGAGGTGATGGAATCAGGCGCTCTGGCCGGGGCCTCCGACCCCCGGGCCCTCACTGGAATCGCGGCCGGGATCTAGGCCGAAGCTAAGGTTTGCGACGAACCGCCAAATTCGGGCCACGACAGGGGGAGTCACATGCGCGGGGTTATTGCCGCTGGGGCCTATATCCCCCGAGGACGACTTGATCGCCAGGAGATCACCGCCACCTTCGGAAAGGGTGGTGGGAGCGGCACCCGATCGGTCGCCTCCTACGACGAGGACACCACCACGATGGGGGCCGAGGCGGCTCGCTGTGTTCTGCGTGACTCTGACAGCGTCGACCCTGATTCCCTGTGGTTCGCCACGTCGTCGCCCGCGTATCTGGAGAAGACCAACGCGGCCGCCATTCACGCCGCATTGAGACTGCCCCGATCGGCGGGCGCGCTCGATCTCGGGGGCGCGATCCGATCAGGAATCGGCGCTCTGCGGACTGCTCTCGCCGGCAACGGAACCACTCTGGTGGTCGCGTCCGACATGCGCGACGGACTGGTCACCTCATCGGATGAGGCCGCAGGCGGCGACGGAGCCTCGGCGGTACTGGTGGGCGACGAGTCAGCGGGGCCAGTGATAGCCGAGTACATCGGTTCCGGCGTCGTCACCGACGAGATGCTCGAACGTTGGCGGATTCCCGGCGCCCGTCGATCTCGTACCTGGGAGGAACGATTCGGCGAAGCCGCCTACGCCCCGCTCATCGATCTGGCTTTCGCTGATGCCCTCGCCGATTCCGCAGTCTCAGCCGCCGACATCGATCATCTGATCTTCACCGGCATGCATCAGCGTGCCGTGAGCCGCAATCGTCGACGTCTCGGTGTCGACGATGCCAAGTCGGTCGACGACTTGTCGCGAGTGATCGGCAACACCGGCACCGCCCACCCGACTCTGATTCTGGCGTCGATCCTCGAGCGCGCCGAACCGGGTGAGACGATCATGGTGATGATGCTGGCTGATGGCGTAGAGGCGATCGTGCTTCGGGTCACCGATGCCATCACCGAGCACCAATCGACCCACTCGGTCGAGACTCAGCTGACCCAATCCGCTCCGATCAGCTACGGGAAGTTCCTGAGCTGGCGCGGCATGGTCGACATCGAACCGCCCAACCGACCGGCACCAAACCGGCCTTCGGCCGCGGCTGCCCATCGTCGGGCCGACTGGAAGTTTGGGTTCGTCGGTACCCGCGATCGGAGCAGCGGGATGATCCACATGCCTCCCGCTCGCGTGTCGCAGAAGGGCGGAGCCGTCGACGACATGGAAGAAGCGCCGATGGCCGATACCGCCGGAACGATCGCCAGTTTCACGATCGACAAGTTGGTCTACTCGCCCAGCCCTCCGGTGGTGTTCGCGGTGGTCGACTTCGATGGCGGGGGACGAACCCCGATCGAGCTCACCGATGTCGAACCCGACGAGGTCCAGATCGGCGATCGGGTCGAACCTACGTTCCGTCGCCTGTTCACGAGCGACGAGATCCACAACTACTTCTGGAAGGTGCGTCCACTCCGCACAGCAGCATCGGACGAGGACTCCTGACATGGGATCCCATGGCATCAAGGACCAGGTGGCGATCATCGGCATGGGCTGCACCAAGTTCGCCGAACACTGGGACAAGTCGCTCGACGACCTGATCATCGACGCCGCTCAGTCGACCTACAACTCTGCCGGGGTGGAGCAGTCCGACGTCGACGCGTTCTGGTTCGGCACCTCGCAGTCGGCGGCATCAGGGCTGGCCCTCGCCGGACCGTTGAAGATCCAAGGCAAGCCCGTCACCAGAGTCGAGAACTACTGCGCAACCGGTTCAGAGGCCATGCGTCAGGCCGCCTACGCCGTGGCATCGGGGGCCTACGACGTCGTGATGGCGGTGGGCGCCGAGAAGGTGAAGGACGGTGGCTATCAGGGCCTGAACGCGTTTCCGATTCCCACCGACGGCACCCAACGAACTCTCACCGCGGCCGCCATGTTCAGTCTGATCCTGCCCGCGTACTCCAACAAGTACGGAATCGACGAGAACGAACTCCGTTACGTGATCGCCAAGATCGCGGAGAAGAATCATCACAACGGCGCCCGCAATCCCTTGGCCCAGTTCCGACGTGAGACCTCCGCCGAACAGATCTGCGAAATGGCCGCCGTGGCCGGGAAGCTCTCGGTGTTCGACTGTGCCGGGGTCGCCGACGGTGCGGCCGGGGTCATTCTCTGCCGTGCCGACCAAGCGCATCGCTACACCGACAATCCACTTCACATCAAGGCGCTGTCGGTCGTCACCGGCACCGGAGCCGGTTCGCTCGACCCCGACTACGACTACACGACTCTCGACGAGTGCCGATGGGCGGCCGACGACGCCTACGCCCAGGCCGGTGTCACCGACCCGAGATCCGAGATCGCCCTGGCCGAGGTTCACGACTGCTTCACCCCGACCGAACTCGTGCTGATGGAAGACCTCGGCTTCGCCGACCGGGGCACTGCGTGGAGCGAAGTGTTGGCTGGAGCGTTCGATCTCGACGGCCGTCTCCCGGTCAACACCGACGGAGGGCTGAAGGCCTTCGGGCATCCCGTGGGAGCTTCGGGCCTGCGGATGCTCTACGAGGTCTGGCTCCAGCTCCGCGGCGAGGCTCCCGACGACCGCCGCATTCCCGCTACCGACCGCACCCTCGGGCTCACCCACAACCTCGGCGGCTATCCCGGTGAGATGGTCAGCTTCGTCGGTATCTACGGCACCGAGCCGGGCTGAGACAGGAGTAGCCGTGCCGCGTCGACCGTTGAGGGGAATCAGAGTCGTGGACCTGACCATCGAGCGGGGCGAGCTCTGTGGCCGCTTGTTGAGCGACCTTGGCGCCGAGGTGATCAGGGTGGAGCCCCCGGGTGGCTCACCGTCTCGTCTGTTGCCCCCGAACAACGACGACCGGTCGCTGTTTTTCGCGTTTCGCAACGCCGGCCAGGTGGGGGTGGAGCTCGACCTTTCGACCGACGATGGCCGCGAGCGGCTGCCTCACCGGCGCGA
>JAJCXW010000210.1 GCA_029263235.1 Acidimicrobiales bacterium | reverse complement strand
TCCGAACAGCTCGTCGATCCCGATATCGAACGCCACTGGATGACCGACCCCGACACCGGTGTCGGGGGAGTCGATCTATATGTCGGAGGGGTCGAGCACGCGGTGCTTCACCTCCTCTACTCCCGCTTCTGGCACAAGGTGCTCCACGATCTCGGCCACGTCTCGGGACCGGAACCCTTCAAGCGTCTGATCAACCAGGGCTACATCCAAGCCGCGGCATACCAGGACGAGCGAGGCATCTATGTGCCCGCCGACGAGGTTGAGGGTTCGTCGGCTGATGGGTTCACTCACGATGGCCGGCCCGTCGAGCGCTCGTTCGGGAAGATGGGGAAGTCTCTGAAGAACTCCGTGACCCCCGACGACATGTACGAGGCCTACGGTGCCGACACCCTGAGGCTCTACGAGATGTCGATGGGTCCGATCGATCAGGATCGTCCATGGGAGACCCGTTCGGTGATCGGCTCGCATCGCTTCCTCCAGAGGGTGTGGCGCAATCTTGTCGACGAAGAGTCGGGCGAGATCACGGTCGTCGATGTTCCGGCTTCCGATGAGCTGAGACGTCTGCTGCACCGGACATTCGAAGGAGTGCGCGCCGACATGAACGCTCTCCGATTCAACACGGCGATCGCCAAGATCACCGAACTCAACAACGAACTCACCAAGTCCGATTCGCCGACACCGCGGGAGGTTGCCGATGGCATCGTGCGGATGCTCTCGCCGCTTGTTCCCCACATAGCCGAGGAGCTGTGGGCGATGCTCGGTGGCGAAGGATCTGTCACCAGGATCGGGTTCCCCGATGCCGATCCATCACTGCTTGTCGACGACACGATCGAGATGCCGGTTCAGGTGAACGGAAAGGTCCGGGCCAAGATCACGGTTGCGGCCGGAGCCGACAACGACACCGTCATCGAAACTGCGCTGGCCGAGTCGAATGTGGCCGCCCATGTCGAGGGCCGCGAACTACGCAAGGCGATCGTCGTGCCCGGCCGGATGGTCAACCTCGTCGTCTGACGTGTTCCAACGGCCCGGCAATCACGTTGCCTAGGAAGCCGCAGCGTGGTCTACTCCCGGACGTGACTCCCGCGACCGACATCGACGCCGTCGTCTTCGACATGGGCGGCGTCTTCATCATTCCCAATCCGACAACAGTGTGCGAGGCCGTCAACGCGGCTGGTGTTCCACTCGATATGAACGTCGAGGACGCCCACGACGCCCACTACCGAGGAGTTCGGGCGATCACCGAACTGTTGGCAACCGAGGATGTCGACGAGACCCAACTCGAGGTGTGGCGTCACTACGACCTGGCCTACTTCAAGTCGGCGGGTCTAGCCGGCGACGACATCGGAGTAGCGGCCGACAGCCGCGACGAGCTTCGACGGCGTGACGAAGTCACCGACGTCTGGACACAGGTGCTGGCACACAACATCGCGGCGTTCGGGCAGATCGCGGAGAAACGTCCGGTGGCGATCGTCACCAACAACATCGGCACCGCCGCCGAGCAGTGCTTCGATCATGGCATCTGCCAGGTCGGCGACGGGGAGCTCCCCAACGTGGTGGCAATAGTCGACTCGACTCTGGTTGGCATCTCCAAGCCCGATCCACGCATCTTCGCCCCGGCTCTCGCCGCGCTCGGTACCGAACCGTCCCGCACGCTCTACGTGGGCGACACCGTTCATGCCGACGTGCTCGGTGCCACTGCAGCCGGGATGCCGGTCGTGCAGCTCGACCCACTTGAACTCCACTCAGATCATGCCCATTGGCGCCTCCCTCATGTCGTCGCGCTAGCGGAGCACCTTCAGTGAGCCCACCGTCGCCTACGACGGTCAGCGCGTCCCAGGCGAGAAGGATCGCTCTTGCCGCCCAAGGGTTTCGTGATCAGCGACCCGCGGGCCGGGTCGACAGGCGACATCTGAGGCGTGCCATGGGACGTCTTGGTCTGCTGCAGCTCGATTCGGTGCCGGTGGTGATCCGAACCCAGTACATGCCATTGTTCTCGAGACTCGGCCCCTACGACCCCGACCTTCTCGACCGGGTGGCGTATCGCGACGACGAATGGTTCGAGGCATGGAGTCACGAGGCTTCGCTGGTACCAGTGGATGATGAGCCGTTGCTTCGCTGGCAGAAGCGGCGGGCGCGGGAGGGAGCGACGTGGCAGGGGCTCGTTGAGCTATCCGAACGCGAACCTCAGTACGTTGCCGATGTCCTCGACCAGGTGCGTGAGAGCCCTCTGGCGGCGTCCGACCTGAGCGATCCCCGGCCCCGCGAGGGCAACTGGTGGGGATCGCGTTCGATCGGGTCTCTGGCTCTTGACTGGCTGTTCCGAATCGGTGAAGTCGGTGTGCGCCGGGGGCCGGGCTTCGCCAAAGAGTTCGATCTGCTCGATCGGATCGTTCCAGAGGAGATCCGTGCCCGGCCGACTCCTTCAGAGGAGGACGCTCACCGGGAACTTCTGCGACGCGCCGGGGCGTCGCTGGGTGTTGCGGCTGCTCCCGACCTGATCGACTATCACCGGCTCCCGAAGCGATCCTCGAAGATTCTGATCGACGAACTCGTCGAGGACGGCTCTCTACTGGAGGTCAGCGTCGAGGGTTGGAATCGGCCGGCCTATCTCAGCCCCGATGCCGTGGTCCCGAGATCGGTCGATGCGTGCACGCTTCTCTCGCCGTTCGACCCCGTGGTGTGGTTCAGGGAGCGAGCGGAACGACTGTTCGATTTCCGCTACCGGATCGAGATCTACACGCCGGCCGACAAGCGCGTCTACGGCTACTACGTGCTGCCGTTTCTGCTCGGGGACCGGATCGTGGCGAGGGTCGATCTCAAGACGGACCGGGCCGAGGGAGTGCTCCGCGTGCTTGGAGCGTTTGCCGAGCCCGACACCGATCAGGCCGAGACGCTGGCCGGACTCGGCCGTGCGCTCGACCATCTCACCCTGATGGTCGGTGTCGAGCGCTGGGATGTCTCGGGCCGAAACGGCGATCTCATCGACCGACTTGGTGACATGATCACCGCCTGATTCGTCCCGGAGGTGTTCCGATGCTCGATGCTGACTTCGAACCAACGCTTGCTACCGCCGAGGCCTTGGCCAGGCGATGGATCGATGGGATCGACAGTCGTCCCACTTCGATCTCGTCATCGGCGGCTGATGCCGTTGCGGCAGCCGATCGGCCCTTTCCCGAGACGGGCCTGGGAGGCGCCGAGGTCCTCGAGGAGCTTGCTGCGATCGCGGAGCCCGGTCTCGCATCAACCGGCTCAGGGCGGTATCTGGCTCTGGTCACGGGAGGTGTGACCCCGGCCGCTCTCGGCGCCGACTGGATGGTGTCGGCGTGGGACCAGAACGCAGGGTTTGCCGAGCTCTACCCGGGAGTCGTCGGTGTCGAGCTGGCGGCGGCTCGGTGGACTCTCGAGGCGCTCGACCTGCCCCGTGACTCAGCGGTCGGCTTCGCGACGGGCGGTCAGGGAGCGAACACCGCTGGGCTTCTGGCGGGCCGCCACGCCGTGCTGGCCGCCCATGGCCACGATGTCGAGACGGCTGGGCTGGTGGGCGCGCCTAGCGTCAATGTGCTGGTCAGCGACGAGCAGCACTCGACGATTCCGCGAGCGTTGAGACTGCTGGGTCTGGGAACCGAGAGCGCGACCAGTATTCCCACTGACTCCGATGGCCGCGTTCTCGTGGCCGACCTCTCAGCGGCGCTCGATGCCTCAGATGGTCCGACGATCGTCTGTGTCCAGGCCGGAAACGTCAATGGGGGAGCGTTCGACCCGATCGCTGAGATTTCTGCGGAGATCCAACAACGGAAATCTCAGCGCGGCGACATCTGGCTCCATGTGGATGGGGCGTTCGGATTGTGGGTCAGGGCCAGCGATCGATTCGGTCACTTGGCCGCTGGGGTTGAGGCCGCTGATTCCTGGGCGGTCGACGCCCACAAGTGGCTCAACACTCCATACGACTGCGGAATCGTCATAGTGCGCGACCGCGGGGTTCTGGCACGGGCCATCGGCTACCGGGCGGCCTACCTTCCCGAAGCAATGGCCATCCCCAACCCGGTTGATTCGGTGGTCGAGTCGTCTCGAAGAGCGAGGGGTGTTCCGGTCTGGGCGACGCTGCGGTCACTCGGTCGTAGCGGGCTCAGCGACCTGGTCGATCGCTGCTGCGACCGCGCCTCGGAACTGGCCGCAGCACTCGAGAAGGTCGAAGGTGCTGAGATCATGCATGCGGAAATCAACCAGATCGTCGTCGGGTTCGATGATCCCAGCGGAGACGATGATCACGACGGCCATACCAATCGGATTCTCGCTGTGGTTCAGGCTGGAGGGGAGTGCTTCCCGACCGGCACGATATGGCGGGGTCGCGCTGCCATCCGGTTGTCAGTGTCGAACTGGCGAACCGACAGCGACGACATTGCGGCGGCGGCAGCGGCGCTCACTGCCGCCCATCGACTCAGGGACTGACGCCTGGGGCCGCTGGTGTCGCGGCACTGACTGATTCGTCGAGGTGGTGGTAGGCGTCGCGAACCTCGGCGACGTAGCTTCTCGACTGGTTGTAGGTGAAGATGGCGGCGTCCCATGCGGCGGTGGTGCGAACCTGGCCGTTGGCGCAGATCAAACGTGCGGCGGCCACGGATGCATCGTCCATGTCGTTGGGGTCGCGTCGACCGTCCTCGTCAGCATCGACCGACCACTGTCTCCATGTCTGGGGGATGAACTGCATCGGCCCGACAGCTCGATCGTGGAGCGGATCGCCGTCGTAGACGCCTCCGTCGGTATCAGTCACCACCGCCACGGTGTTGCCGAAGCCATCTTCGGTTGTGCCATCGAGCACTGCACCGACGATCTGGCGTTCGGTTCGGCCGTCGGGCATCAGACGGTTGCCGCCGTGAGTTCCGTGCCGGCTCTCGACAAGGCCGACTGCCGCGATCGTGTGCCAGGTGATGCCGCACTCCGGCTGATTCTGGTCCATCCACTCCTCGGCGTTGAAGTAGGCATCGAGGGCTCGGAGGCTCAGACCGGATTCGTCGGCGATCTCGGCTGAGCGAAACGCGTCAGCCGCCGACGGAAGCAGCTCTTCGGCCTCGATCTCGAGTTCGGCAAGTCTCGTCGGCAGGTCGCGTGCCACGCCTACCAGTTCGTTGTGGGAGTTGGTGGTGGAGATACGGCTGTCCCGGAACCCCGGGAGTCGAGTCCGTAGCGCTTCCAGGTCGACAATGAGTCGATCACGCTGATCGATCAGAGTTTCGAGGACTGTGGCGGTGATCTCGTCGGATCGTCGGGTCTGCAGCAACGCTGAGTTATTTATGCCGATGGCCTCGGGAGAGCGGCTGCCGGCATTGGAGAACATGTCGATCGCCACCGATTGGATGAGCTCCATGTTGGTGTCGAGGCTCGCTTGGTCCTGAGTGATTCGACGTTCGAGTCGACGCTCGATCTCGGTCAACGTCGACAGAAGGGCTGTGCTCTTCCTGACCTCACCGGTGATCACCTTCTGGAGAGTCTCGGATCTCTTGATATCGGTGAGGACTGCCGCCAGATCGACAGCGGCGGTCTGCGAGCGCGAGCCGGCATATTCGACAAGGAGTTGCCGGGTGGCCTCGCCGAGTCCCGCTGATTCACGCCATGTGTCACCGAGCCCGACTCGGTCGAGCGCGGCCTCGAGTTCGGCACCACTCTGGGGATTCACGGCGGGTCCGAAGGCGGTTGCGTCAAGTTCGGTGGTCGCAGCGTCCTGGGCCGTTGCAATCGTCGAGGCCAGCAGGGCAGGCGTGAGAAGAGATAAGGCCGCCAAGGCCACAAGCCGACGAAGTGAGGTGTGATGTGAGAATCCCACGGTCCCTCCCTCAGCGAGTCGAGTGCGGAGCTTCCACCGGTTAGGTTTCGGCCATGACCATTCCAGTTCCACCGGAAGAACTTCCCGGGGTCGGGGGCAAGTATGGCCCTGCGGCCTACGTACTGACTACCGGAGCCGACTCTCGGGTCCGTGTCACCCACGCGATGGTGGAGCTGAGTCCGGGGCAGGTCAGGTGTCGTCTCGGGCGCACAGCCTCAGCAAACGCGGTTTCCCGACCCGATGTGTGCGTGCTTTGGGCGGCCACCGAAGACCAACCCATGAGCATGATCGCCGATGGTGTCGCAGTGCTCGAAACCGAGTCCGACAGCGGTGACGAGTTCGCCATCCGAATCGATTGGGCAGTGCAGCATCGAGCGGCCGTCGACTGAGCGGGCTCAACCGGCTATGGGTCGGTGGGCGAATGAGGTGTCATGAACACGATCGGCACAGATATGTCGAGTCCCGCGGTGTGAAGGCCGGCGATTTGTCGACCCGGTTGCACGGCGTCCTTGACGCTTCCGAGTAGACCGCTGAGAGACTCGCCGGCTTGCTCCAGGTCGGGGCAGGTGAAAGCGAGGCCCCACCAGAACGCAGGATCCGGGCCGTGGGCAGCATCGTTGCCGGCCAGTTCGAGGATCACATCGCCGAGCCAGAAGAATGCTTGACGATTCGTTTCTCCACCGGACTCGAACAGTCTGGTTCGACGCAGGACCAATCCCGCGTCGGAGAGAGCGTCGATGGTCCGATCCATGTCGGACGACATGGCCACGATGTGGTCGAGCCCGGTCGCGAGGTTTGCGTGGATCGGCGTGATCATCGGCCTGAACGATGGAATGGGCGGCGACACCGCGAGCCCGTCGAGCGGCTCGGTGATCCCATTGATGGCCGCGCCGAGTATGCCTCTGTCGCCGCTGGCGCCGTGGAGACGAATGGTGGTCGACCCGACTCTCACCTCGTCTTCGACGACGGTGAATCCTGCCTTGGCCCAGGCCGCTGGATCGTCACCCACGTCGAGGCGTAGGAGTTGGTGGTCTCGCTCACTGCTCATCCCAAGATGCTGACACGTCGCGAAACAAAACCCCCAACCCTCCCCAACCCCCCAACTCCGAAATCTGTGGGCGTGGGCCACAAGAATTGTG
>JAJCXW010000209.1 GCA_029263235.1 Acidimicrobiales bacterium | reverse complement strand
ATCATCTTGATCTCGTCGACGTCGCCGCTGATGAAGGCGTCGGACACCTCTCGGGCCACCCGGCGAGCATCTTCGTAGGTGGGGTTGTCGCTGAAACCCTTGAACGAATGGTCGATCCGGTACTTGCGGAATAGGAAGTAGCCGGCCGACTTCTTGCCGATGCAGAACAGCGAGTAGGTCTTGCCCTCGGTCTGGTCGGCCATGAGCTCTCGCTCGGCGGCCTTGATCACGTGTGAGTTGTAGCCACCAGCGAGGCCGCGATCGGCCGTAATCACGATGTAGCCGACCTTCTTGACCTCTTCGGCCTCACGTAGAAGCGGATGGTCGACCTCAGCGCCACCGGCGGCCAAGTTCTCGATCACGCTGGTAATGCGTCGTGAGTAGGGTCGCGAGGCATCGGCACGCTGCATGGCCTTGACCACGCGGGTAGCGGCGATGAGTTCCATGGCGCGCGTGATCTTCTTGGTCGACTGGATGCTGCTGATCCTGCGACGAAGTTCGCGCTCCCTACCACCCGGCATCGATCAGGCCTCGTCCCGTGAGGTGTGAGTCTCGGGAAGAGTGGTGTCGGCATCGACGACCAGCTCGGTTGCCTCTCCCTGGGGCTCGGCATCCGGTTCGTCGTCGGCGAGCTGCGAGGGAGTGAACTGCTCGGCGAACTCACCGATCTTGGCCTCGAATGCGTCGTCGTCGGGGATGGCACCGGTGTCGCGAATCGTCGCCATGATGTCGGACTCGCGAGAGCCGAACCAGTCGTGGAGTTCGGCCTCGAACCGCGAAACGTCCTCGACCGGGATGGCATCCAGGAAGCCTCGGGTCCCGGCGAAGATCGACAGAGTCTGCTTCTCCACCGGAAGTGGACTGTTGACGCCCTGCTTCAGGAGTTCGGTGAGTCGGTAGCCACGTTCGAGCTGTGCGGCCGAGACTGCGTCGAGATCAGAGCCGAAAGCGGCGAACGCTTCGAGCTCACGGAACTGCTGCAAATCGCCCTTGAGCGTGCCCACAGCGGCCTTCATGGCCTTGACCTGAGCGGCCGAACCGACCCTCGACACCGAGATGCCGACATCAATGGCCGGGCGGATACCCGACTTGAAGAGATCGTCCTGCAGGAAGATCTGGCCATCGGTGATCGATATCACGTTGGTCGGGATGAACGCCGACACGTCGCCGGCCTTGGTCTCGATGATCGGCAGTGCCGTCAACGAACCAGCGCCGAGATCATCGGAGAGCTTGGCAGCACGCTCGAGTAGGCGACTGTGGAGGTAGAAGACATCGCCGGGGTAGGCCTCGCGGCCCGGCGGGCGGCGCAGCAGCAGCGATACCTGGCGGTAGGCCTCGGCCTGCTTCGAAAGATCGTCGTAGACGATGAGAGCGTGCTCACCGTTCTCCATCCAGTGCTGTCCCATGGCGCAGCCGCCGTAGGGGGCCAGGAACTTGTAGGGCGCAGGATCAGATGCCGGCGCCACCACCACGGTGGTGTAGTCCATGGCACCTAGTTCGTCGAGGGTGGCAACAGCTTGGGCGACGGTCGAGGCCTTCTGGCCGATCGCCACATAGACGCACTTGACCCCCAGACCCTTCTGATTGAGGATCGTGTCGAGGGCGATGGTGGTCTTGCCCGTCTTGCGGTCGCCGATGATCAGCTCTCGCTGGCCCCGACCGACAGGAATGAGCGAGTCGATGGCCTTGATGCCGGTCTGCATTGGTTCGTGCACCGGCTTGCGGCCGAGAATGCCAGGCGCCTGGATTTCCATGCGGCGTGGCTGCACGTTGGCGAGCGGTCCCTTGCCGTCGACTGGCTCACCCAGCGGGTTGACGACACGGCCGAGGAGGCCGTCGCCGACCGGCACCGACAAGATGTCGCCGGTGGCGACCACTGCTTGTCCTTCCTCGATTCCCTCGACGTCGCCGAGAACCACGGCGCCGATCGATGATTCGTCGAGGTTGAGTGCCAATCCGATGATGCCGTTCTCGAAACGGAGCATCTCGTTGACGGCAGCGTTGGGGAGTCCCGACACGCGTGCAATTCCGTCGCCCACCTCGAGCACGCGACCAACGGTCGTCTGCTCGAGGCTCGGAGCGAACCCTTCGAGGTTGCTCTGGATTGCAGCGGCGATATCCGCTGTGTTGATCGTGAGTTCAGCCATCTTTGGTCGTTTCTTCCTCGGACTGCGAAGGTTTCGTGTGGGAATCCCACACGTGGGGCTTTAGCGGAAGCTCTCGCGGAGCTGGTTGAGACGGTGTCTGACACTTCCGTCCATCACGTCGTCTCCGATTTCGGTGACGAGACCGCCGAGAACGGACGGGTCGATGATGACCCGAACGTCGACGTCGGTACCGGTGGAGGACTTGATGGCGGCGGCCAAGCGGGACTTCTGATCGTCGGACAATTCGACGGCGGACCGCACACGGGCAACGGCACGGTTGCGTGAAGCGGCACGACGTTCGATCACAGAATCGATGATCTCCGGCAGGTCGCCGCCGCGGCCAGCGGCCACGATCATCGACACTGCAGCATTGGTGACAGCCGATGCCCTCTCCGACAACAGGTCTTCGACGATCTGCTGCCGGCGTTGGATCGGAAGCTGCGCATCGGCAAGAGCGTTGATCAGCTCATCGTTGCTGCGCAGAGCGGCCGCGAAACGGAAGAGTTCGTCTTCGACCGTCTCGCTCTCACCCTCGGCAGCGGCAACCGCCAGGACGGCGTCGGCGTAGCCGTCGATGCGGTTGTCAGCCATTGGTGCTCGCCACCTCGTCGATGTAGGCATCGACCAGCGAACGCTGGGCGTCGGCATCGAGGTTGGCTCGCACGACACGCTCGGCCGCACCGACCGCTATCTGCGAAACCTCGGCACGAAGATCGGCCAGGGCCTGAACGCGTCCGGCTTCAATATCGGCGGCGGCCCGCTCACGCATCTCGGCGATGTCGGTCTCGGCCCGTGAGGACAGGTCGGCCTTGAGTCGATCAGCCTGCGAGCGAGCCTCGTCGATCAGCGCCGCGGCTTCCGCCTTGGCACCGGCGAGCTCCGCGGCATGGTCGGACTTGATCTGCACGGCGTCGGACTTGGCCTGGTCGGCGGCGTCGAGGTCGTCGCGAATCTTGTCGGCTCGTTCATCCATCGCACCGCGAACGGCCGGGAATCCCTTGGTGACCATGAAGTACAGCAGCACGAGGAACGCGCCGCCACCCCAGATGATCTCATTCCATTCGGGGATGATCGGGCTCGGGGCCTCTATACAACTCTCGAGGTCGTCCTCGAACTTCACGAGTTCGTCGTGATGGTCTTCCTGCTCGAGGACCTCCAAGGATCCGAACTCGTGCTCGGCCTCGGTGATCTTTTCGAACGCGCAGGAGCCGATTGTCTCCCCGGATGCGAGGGCGGGTGCTGCCTGCACCACCACCACAGCCCCGGCTATCACGGCTACGGCGGCGAACTGCCGAATCCTTCGTGTCATGGGTTCTGCCTTTTGGTAGATACGAATCTCTTGATGCTCAGGGAAGGAGCAGGATGAAGACCACGAAGCCGAT
>JAJCXW010000208.1 GCA_029263235.1 Acidimicrobiales bacterium | reverse complement strand
TGTGGGCGCCCATCTCGGCGGCGACGATGTTGGCGAGGGTGGTCTTGCCGAGCCCCGGCGGCCCCGCGAACAGCATGTGATCGGTGGCTTCGCGGCGGTTGCGGGCGGCGCCGAGCATCACCCCGAGGTGACCCTTCAGCTCGCTCTGACCAACGAACTCATCCAGGGTGCGGGGCCGCAGGCCGGGCTCGTCGATCTCGTCGATCGGTTCTTCGCTGGGCGACAGGATCTCTTCACGCATGGTCAGTGAACTCCCGAGGCCAGACGACGAAGGGCGTCCTTCAACAACTCGCTCACGTCGCCTTCGGACGGGAGATCGACCAGCACGGCATGGATTTCGTCGGGGGCGTAGCCCAGCCCTTCGAGAGCGTTTCTGAGATCGGAACGGGCGCTGGCAGCGACCATCGCCTCGCCATCGTCGGTGAGGACCACCACCGGCGTGTCGGGGAGGTCGAGGCGTGACTTCAGCTCCATCACCAGCCGAGCCGCCGTCTTCTTCCCGACTCCGGGAACCAAACAGAGCGCCGCGATGTCGTCGTCGGCCACGGCACGCCTCAGAGCGTCGGGTCCGTGGACCGACAGGATCGCCAGACCGAGAGACGGCCCGACTCCATGAGCCGAGATCAGGCTCTCGAATATCCGGCGCTCGTCGATGGTGGCGAAGCCGTAGAGGGTCTGGCTGTCTTCACGAACCGAGAGGTGGGTGTGGATGAACACCTCCTGGTCGGGCTCGCCGAGGCTCACCGAGGTGGACGGTGTGACCGACACGCGGTAGCCGACCCCTCCGACCTCGATCAGCAGCTCGCCATCATGGCCACGATCGAGAAGGCGACCTCTGAGTGATCCGATCACCTGACACCTCCACTGATTCCGGCTGAGGGACGAACCGGCGAGGACCCCGCCCGTTGCTGAGCCAGATGACAAAGAGCAATGGCGACCGCATCGGCGGTGTCGGCGGGACGCAACGGTTCGCTCAAACCGAGCAGGGTCTGCACCATCTGACCCACCTGTTGTTTGTCGGCACCACCCCAACCGGCGACGGCCTGCTTGATCTCGTTGGGTGAGTACTCGACGACATCGCAGCCGGCGACGGCCGCCTCGGCCATGACGATCCCGCTCACCATCCCGACGGTCATGGCAGTGCTGACGTTGTGTTGGAAGAACACCCTCTCGATCGCCACCACCTCGGGATGCAACTCGACGATCAGCTCCCTCACCTCACGCTGGAGTTCGGCGAGCCGTTGGGGTCGCTCGATCGCCGGGTCGGTGCGGATGACACCGGCGGACACTGCACGCGGCCGACGACCACTCTCGACACATCCGTAGCCGCAGCGCGACAAGCCGGGATCAATACCTAGAACGAACACATGTACGACTGTAGTACCGACCTCTGTCAACGCGGCGGACGCCGAGCTGTCGTCTCTGCGAGTCGCCCACGTGGCAGTGTGGCGGGATGTCGCCGAAGCGAAAGATCCTGTTGGGAGCATTCGGCGCATCGGCATTCGTGTTCGTCGCCCTGTCGCTCAGACTCTTTCGCTATCCATCGACCCACGTACCCGAGCACGCCGACGCTGTGGTCATGCTCGCCGGAGGAGGCGACCGAGTCAACAAGGCTGTCGAGCTGGGTGTCGACCAGGGCGTGGCCGACACGGTGGTGTTCTCCGCGATATGGATCGCCGACGGCGGGTTCTGGGCCGCCCGACCGTGCAACGTGTCGGGTCGGGAACGCATGGGCGAAACCACGGCGATCTGCTTCGAACCCGACCCGCGCACAACCAGAGGCGAGGTTCGCGAGATCGCGAGAATGGCGACAGACAACAACTGGGAGACGATCGTGGTTGTCGCATCAACCGATCAGATCACCAGAGCCCGACTGTTGCTCGGCCGCTGCTGGGACGGCGAGGCCCACTTCGTAGGCGTCGACCACAACCAGCCGTTCATCGTTCGGGCCGTCTACGAATGGGGGGCGCTCGCCAAAGCGGTCGCCACCAACCGGAGCTGCTGGTTCCTCCAGCCACGCCCAGTTGTGCCGATGATCACCTGGTGACCTCCAATCTGCCGCTGCCCGCCGCTGTATCGCTCCGAGACGTCGGAAAGTCCTTTGGGGACACTCCGGCCCTGCGCGGCCTTGATCTGATTGCCCCCGCCGGGAAGATCACCGTGTTGCTCGGACCGAACGGGGCCGGGAAGACGACCGCCGTGCGGGTGATGACCGGGGCGATGGCCCCCGATCAGGGATCGGTCCGGACTCTCGGACATGACCCCGAGCGTCACGGAGAGTCGATTCGGTCCGCCTGTGGCGTCGTATCGGCCAAGCCTGCTCTCTACGACCGTCTGAGCGGCACCGACAATCTCGAATACTCGGCACGGCTTCACGGACTGACTGGCTCGACGATGAGCACCAGCATCGCCATGGCCGCCGGCCGGTTCGGAATCGACCACGCCCTCGACAGTCAGGTCGGTGGCTACTCCACCGGCATGAAGACGAGGCTGGCGCTGGCCCGGTCGGTCCTGCACGACCCGCAGCTCCTTCTGTTCGACGAGCCGACATCGGGACTCGATCCGGAATCGGCCCAAGCGGTTCTGGTGCTCATTCGGGAAATGACCGACGAAGGCCGCACGGTTGTGATGTGTACCCATCACCTGGTCGAGGCCGAAGGTCTCGCCGACCACATCGTCGTCCTCGAGGACGGCACCGACCTCGTCGCGGGGGATCCGGCATCGCTGGTGCGCGAGTACTGGCCCGACGATCTGGTCGACCTCTCGATCATCTCGACACCGTCCCCGCTCGCTGATCTCAGCTTCCTGAGCGGAGTACGCAACGTGCAGCCGACCGAGGAGGGTGCACAGATCGTGGTCGATGACCACTCAGTGATCCCCGACATCGTCGAAGCGTTGGTCAAAGCCGGCGCGAGGATCCGCCGGGTCACTCCTCGCGAGCCAACTCTCGAAGAGCTCTACTTCGCGGTGCGCCGAACCGCTCGAGATCTCGGAGAAGGCCGCATGTCGGTGGAGGTGTCGCGGTGAACTGGCAACGCACCTTCACCATCGCCCGCACCGATCTCCGACAGTTGGTGCTCGCCAGGGACTTCTGGTTGCCCATGACCATTCTGGGCTCGATCTTCTTCGTGATCGTCCCCACCTTCTTGTTGCTCGGAATCTCCTCGCTTGGTGACGTGGGCGCGGTTCAGCAGATATCGGAAACTCTGTCGCTTCTTCCCGAGAGAGCGCAGGAGCAGATCCGCGGAGACACCCCGCAGGGTCGAACCTCATACGCGCTGGCCGTCTACTTGTTTGCCCCGATGGCCGTTGTGGTCCCGCTCACGATCTCGACTGCTGTCGGCGCGGCAACTCTGGTCGGCGAGCGCGAACGTGGCACCGGCGAGTTCCTGGCCCACTCCCCCGCGTCGACCCGAGAGATCTACCTGGGCAAGCTTCTCGCCAGCTTGGCACCGGGCTACGTCACCACGATGGTTGGCTTCGGCGCCTACTCGCTGATCGTGAACCTGATCGTCGGTCCCGAGGTGGGCGGCTGGTTCTTCCCCACCGCGCAGTGGTGGCTGTTGATGCTGTGGGTTCTACCGGGATTCCTTCTGGTCGGACTCTCGCTGGTGTTGCGCATGTCGGGCAAGGTCCGCTCAACCGCCGCCGCCCAGCAGGCCTCCGGCTTGATCACTCTGCCTTTGATAGCGATCGCCTACGCTCAGGCATCGGGCGCTCTCTACGGCTCAGCCAACACCACGATCATGATCGGAGCGGCGACCTGGGTCATCGGGCTCTACTCGACCGCCCGCGGCATGGGATCTGTGAAGCGCCAACGTCTGTTGGGCGTAGCCGACGGCGTCTAGGCGCCCGGCACCACAACCGGCGAGTTACTCGGCGGCCGACTCCATGAGCTCATCGCTGATGTCGAAGTTGCCGTGAACGTCCTGGACATCGTCGAGATCGTCGAGCAATTCCATGAGCTTGATCACCCGCTTGACGGTTCCGAGATCGGTGACCTCCACCGTGGATGAAGGCAGCATGGTGAGATCGGCTGAGTCGAACGCAATACCGGCGGCATCGATGGCGTCACGAACCGAATTGAAATCGGTTGGGGCGGTGGTCACCTGCCAGACATCACCGTCGGCGACGATGTCGTCCGCTCCGGCGTCGAGAGCGGTGAGCATAAGATCATCTTCGTCGGTCGACAGCGGCACGAGCAGCACACCCTTGCGGTCGAACTGCCATGCCACCGCTCCGGGTTCGGCCAACGAACCGCCGTTCTTCGAGAGCGTGTTGCGGACGTCGCCTCCGGTTCGGTTGCGGTTGTCGGTCAGACATTCGATGTAGAGAGCGACACCACCTGGCGCGTACCCCTCATAGGTGACGGTCTCGTAGTTGACCCCTTCGAGTTCGCCGGTGCCGCGCTTGACCGCCCGCTCGATCGTGTCGAGCGGGACCGAGGCGTCGCGTGCCTTCTGATACATGGTCCGGAGAGTGGCGTTGGCGTCGAGATCTCCACCGCCGGTGCGAGCTGCCACCTCCACCTGTTTGATCAGCTTGGCGAAGAGCTTGCCGCGCTTGGCGTCGGCCGCACCCTTCTTGTGTTTGATCGTTGCCCACTTGGAATGACCAGACACCGTCGGTTCCTCTCAGATTGTCCAGGTTGGGAATGTTGAATATCAGTAACCAGCGCTGTCGACGAATCGACGGTGGATTCGATCGTCGTCGGACAGTTCGGGGTGAAATGCTGCCACCATCACGTGGCTCTGACGACACAGTACGGGGTTGTCGTCGACCTTGGCGAGAATCTCCACCTGTTCACCGGCCCGCTCCACCACCGGGGCCCGAATGAACACGGCATGGAAGGGATCGTCGAATCCGACGACATCGATATCGGTCTCGAAACTGTCGAGCTGTGTGCCGTAGCCGTTTCGTCTGACGTCGAGATCGATCAGACCCAGAGCGTGCTGGTCGGACCGGCCGTCGAGGATCTTGCTCGACAGGAGTATGAGACCAGCGCACGTGCCCAGCACCGGGAGTCCCGCCGACAGCTTCGAGCGGAGCGGCTCGATGAGATCGCCTCGTTCGAGGAGCATCGACATCGTGGTCGACTCGCCACCGGGGAGTATCAGCGCGTCGACACTCTCCAGTTGTGCGGCAGTGCGCACCTCGAGGGTGGCGACACCGAGCCGGTCGAGAATCCGGACGTGGGCGGCGAACGCCCCTTGCAGGGCGAGGACGCCTACGGTCGGGGTCACCAACCCCGTTCGGCCAGTTTCGTTTCGAGCTCGCCGATCTCGAGGCCCTTCATGGCCGACCCGAGTCCGGTGCTGACCTTGGCGATGACCGCAGCGTCCTCGAAGTGGGTGGCGGCCTCGACGATGGCGGTGGCCATCCTGGCTGGCTCGGAACTCTTGAAGATGCCCGAGCCAACGAACACGGACTGTGCTCCGAGCTGCATCACCAGGGACGCGTCAGCCGGCGTGGCGATTCCGCCGGCGCAGAACATCGGAACCGGAAGCGTGCCGGTGTCGTGGACTTCCTGCACGAGAGGCAGAGGCGCTTGGAGTTGCTTGGCCCAATCGAACAGTTCGGCAGAGTCGGCGGTGGTGATCTTGGTGATGTCGCCGAGAATCGAGCGTAAGTGGCGAACCGCCTCGACGATGTTGCCGGTGCCGGCCTCACCCTTCGAGCGGATCAGACAGGCGCCCTCGCTGATCCGACGAAGGGCCTCTCCGAGATTGGTTGCGCCGCACACGAAGGGCGTCTCGAACGCCCACTTGTCGATGTGGTGGGCTTCGTCGGCCGGGGTCAGCACCTCGGACTCATCGATGTAGTCGACACCGAGCGACTGGAGTACCTGGGCTTCGGCGAAGTGACCGATACGGGCCTTGGCCATGACCGGGATGCTCACCGCGGCTCGGATACCCGAGATCATTTCGGGGTCGGACATGCGGGCCACGCCGCCGTCGCGACGGATGTCGGCGGGCACACGCTCGAGCGCCATGACTGCGGCGGCTCCCGCGTCCTCGGCGATCCGGGCCTGGTCGGGATCGACCACGTCCATGATCACGCCGCCCTTGAGCATTTCGGCCAGTCCTCGCTTGACGAGAGTGGTGCCGGTTTGGTGACCCGTGTCTTGTGCCATGTCGGTAATCCTAGGGGTGTATTCGTCCTACGGCGTAGCCGTTTTCCGGACGTCCGAAAGTAGTTCTGCAGCGTCGGCCGAGTCGAGCACCTCGATCTCGGCGGTGGCAAACCGGGAGCCTTCTCCCGCAGCGAGCAGAACCCAGGTCGAACCGGGCGCCAGGGGTATCACCGCGCCGGAACCGTCAAGGACCTTCCACTCGGGATTCTCGCTGGATCTCTCCCAGGTTCCCTCGATCATGCGACCACGAGTGAACACCTGAACCGGACCAGAGCCGAACGATGTCGCCTGAGGAGACGCTGCGTCGGCCTCGGACAAGTCGTAGAAGACCTGCGCCACCACGACGTTGGCGGGAGCCACCTCCACCTCATCACCGGCGACGTCGGACGTCTGGAGCGTGCCGTCCTGGATGCGAACCCAACCTCCGAGCGAAGGATCCCAGAGGTGCGTGGATTCGCGACCGAACGTCGAGGGGTAACGGACATGGACCCCGCCCACGTCCGTACCTGTTGAACCCGCAAAATCTCCGTAGGTGAACAGCGGCGACGGTGATCCAGCCCCATCGGCGGGCAGATCAGCAAGGATCGCGTAGAGGTTGTCGGGGGCTTCACGCTCGGTCGACCGGAAATATGGGTCTTCGGTCCGCAGAAACCCGACGTCGACGAACACCCCTGCGTCGCGAGCGTCGCGGAGTTGCCGGAGCACTGTCGTGTTGCCCCCCGAGTAGCCGAACATCGGCGTTGACAAACCAACCATCAGGTCGACGTCACTTGATCGTCCCGAACGGATTGGTCCAACGAAGTCAGGAAGGGTCGACTGGAAGACTGCCAGGAAGCGGGTCTTGAGTCCCTCCACCAGTTCCTCGAAGACGATGTCGGCCTCGACCAAGCCAGTCTGTGGGCGCGACTTCCCGTCGTTGTTGCCGATCTTCAGCACTATCGCCGGGGCACCGACTCTGTCGTCGGCGATCGGCGCACCCGTCAAGGCCCCGACCGGGCCCGTGTACGGGGCGTCGGTGCTGGTCGTGACGGCGACAGAGGTCTCTGTGGCCAGTGTGGTCGACGATGAGGTGGTTGTGGTCGCCGGCTCATCTCCTCCGCCGCTGCAACTCGACGCGAGAACGAGCGCGGCCACCATCACGACGGCCCAACGGCCGCCGGAGCGAACATCCATCACAATTCCTGAAGGGTGTCGATTCGCTGCTCGAGCGGTGGTCGGGCGCCGTCGTTGCGCGATCCCGGACCAAACAACCAGAGATGATTGGTGGTCGACACGTCGGGGACTCCCCCAACGGCCTTGGCCTTGGCCATCGCCGAAGCCAGAGCCGGCGGATAACGCGTGAGTCGCACACCTTCGAGGTCGGCAGTGACCACGACATCGGCGTCGGTGTAGCGCGAGATGTAGCGCCTGGCGAAGGGTCCTCTACCAAGAAGCCGGCCAGCGGCAGTGAGAAGAGTCGCTGTCTCGAGCTCCGGCCCCAACAGGCAGAGAGCCCTTGCCACCAGTGCCTCGAGTTCGAGGCGGCTCAAGTCGGTGAGTGCCCCGAGGGTGATCACCAGCTCGGCATCGGCTGAACCTCGGCCCACCACAGCGATGTCGGGCGAATACAGCTCTGCCACGCTCACCCGCGGTGCGGCGAAGCCGTTGGACAGGCAGAGTCCCTCAACCACGCTGTCGAGGCTGGAACGTTCGCAGTCGGCGATCTCGCGGGATCGAAGCTCCCGCAGCGCCACGGCCAATGCCTTCTGGCGCACCAGTACGAAGACCAGAATTCCAACCACCAAACCCACCGGGACGGCAATCCATACCGGTACGACGACGAGCAGGACCAGCGCCACCACGACTGTGATGATCGCGGCTGGTGGTCCGACAATGTTTCTTGGTGCTGACGAAGTCATCGAATGGGTCTGCCGGGATCAGAACTCGACCGACACGGTGCCACGTGACTCGTCGTCTGCTTCGAAGTACTCCCTCGCCGAGAAGCCCATGGGACCGGCCATGACCACGCCGGGGAACGTCTGGATCGAATTGTTGTACTTCAGAACGGTGTCGTTGTAGAGCTGGCGGGAGTAAGCAATCCGCCCTTCGGTGGCAGTGAGCTCTTCCTGCAGGTCTCGGAAGTTTTCGTTGGCCTTGAGATCGGGGTAGGCCTCCGACAATGCGAACAGCTGTCGAAGTGCTCCTGTGAGCATGTTCTCGCTCTGGGCCTGAGCCGCCGGACCTTCAGCGGTTGTGGCGGCATTTCGAGCAGAAATGACCGCTTCCAGGGTCTCTCGTTCGTGACTGGCATAGCCCTTGACGGTCTCGACCAGGTTTGGGATCAGATCCCAGCGCCGTTTGAGCTGCACATCGATCTGCGCCCACGCGTTCTCGATTCGGTTTCGAAGCCGAACCATCTTGTTGTAGATGCCAACGACAAAGACGATCAGCACGACAACTATGGCGAGCACTATCAGGGCGATGATCATGTGTTCCTCCGACACAACGGGTCTTCGCCGTCGCGGCCGCCAAGGCTAGCGCCCCGGCGAGCGGAGGCCCGCCCTGGCGTCGACCAATCGCTGGTATCGCTCGAGATACAACTCGGCGAGTCGGTTCATGGAGAAACTCTCGGCCCTTTCACGCCCCGAGGCAACGAACCGATCGCGTTCTTCGGCCGACGTGAGAAGGCGACGGAGCGCCATCGCCAGCGACTCGTGGTCGCCGGGAGGCGCCAGCACGGCGTCGCGTCCGCTCCGGGCCACATTGGAGTATCCCGGAATGTCGCTGGCGACCACCGGAGTCGAGGCCGCCATGGCTTCGAGCAGGACGATCCCGAACGACTCGCCGCGCAGCGAAGGCGCGCAGAACACGTCGGCTCCACGAAGCCTCGCCGTCTTCTCCGACTCACTGATCGTCCCCAACCATTCGATGCGTGAGTCTCCGGCGAATCTGACCTTCAGATCGTTGGTCTCAGGACCCTCACCAGCGATCCACAGCCGGACCTCTGCCGGCAGCAACGACATGGCTTCGAGCAGCACGTCGAGTCCCTTTCGGGGTTCGTGACGCCCGAGAAAAAGGATGGTTGGTCCATCTCCTTTGATCACCGGTCCTTCGGCGTATCTCCGAAGCTCGACTCCGTTGAAGAGGAGGTCGTACTCCCCGCCGAGGGCTTCGGTCGCCATCTTGCTGGCATCCTCAGAGACGGCGACCTGATCGTCCAGTCGCCGAGCCAGGAACCTCACGGCTCGAGGCATGAGGTCGTATGCCAGCGATCCGCCGGCGGCGTGGAAGGTGCCGATCATGGGAGCCGGTTTGGTCAGCAGAGCTGTGGTCGTGGCCCCCGGGGCGAGCGGTTCGTGGAGGTGGATCACATCGAAGTCCTCGTCGCGCATGGCCCGGATGGTGCGAAGCTGACACGCCGGATCGGGAGCAACCGGAGCCACAGATCCGTTCGCAGCCGTGGGAAGACTGAGTCCGAGAGGCGTCACTCCGGCATCGGGCGGCGGACCATCGCACGGGGCGAGCACTCGAACCGCGTGACCTCTGCGCCGGAGAGCGCGAGCCAACCCGAGCACCTGCATCTGCACCCCGCCGGGCATCGTCAGGCTGTAGGGGCAGATGATGCCGATACGCATCAGTCGAGGTCCCTCAAATGGTCGGGCAGGTCCATGCCGAGCAGACGATAATCGCTGGGCCAGTTGGGACTCATCATGTGCCACTGCTCCGGGGCCCGTCGAATGAGGATCTCGAACTCATGAGCCAGATCCTGCGTGATGCGAGCCACGTCGTCCCTGAGCCGACCTTGTCTTTCGATATTGATCGGTGGCCGAACCTCCGCAAACCGAGTGCCGTCGCGCCAGTAGACGGCAGTCGGAAGGATCGGCGAACCGGTTCGCAACGCCAGCGTCGCCGGGCCTCCCGGAAGAGTCGTCTTCTCGCCGAAGAACTCCACCACCACACCGTTGCCGACGATGTCGCGATCAGCCGGCAGGCACAGGACCTCACCGTTGTTGAGCGTCCGGACCGATTCCCGACCCGCTTCGGGCCCGACCGCCACGATCCTCATACCGAGCGATTCGCGGAGCCCCTGGAACCACTCGAACAACTCCGGAGGATCGAGAGGCTCGGCGATCGCCGTGAGTCGGTGCTTCAGAGTGCTCACCACCCAGAATCCGGCCCACTCCCAAGTGCCTAGATGCGGAAGAGCGAGGATCGGACCCTGCCCGGCGGCCACGGCCTTCTCGATCTCCTCAACTCCCGAGTAGGCGAAACCGTGGTCGATCTCTTCGGGCGACATGTCCGGGAGACGGAAACTCTCCAGGTAGTACTTCGCGTACCACTCGAACACCTCGGCCACCCGCCGACGCCGCTCCGTGGGCTCCATGGTTCGACCCAGAACACGCTCGAGATTGTGGGCGACCAGACGACGCTTGTCGCCGGACGTGCTCGCCAAGGTGGCGATCGTTCTCGCCCCGACACCGGTGACTCCGCCCGGCAGTCGACGCGCCAGATATGACCCCGCCCGGTAGGCGGAGACGGAAGCCACCGTCGATCAGCTACTTCGAATCGCTCGGCGTTCGCGCATGCGCTGACGCCACAACGACTCGGAGGTCGTGCGTCGCGGTCGACGTCGCTGACGACTCCGCGGTACGGGCCGCTCGGCCGAAGCCTGCTTCCAAACCTTCACGAAACGCTGGATGGCGGTGATGGCGGTGAGAACCAACATCACCCAGAGAACCCCGATCAGGATCTCGTTGAACAGCAGACCGAAAGCCAGCACGATGAAGCGTTCGGCACGCTCCATGATCCCGCCCTTGGCGTCGAAGCCCAGAGACTCGGCCTTGGCACGCTGGTAGGAGATGAACATTGCTGTGGCCATGATCGCCACCGGAAGCATCGAGATTCGTCCAGGACGGTTGCTGGCCAGATACCAGGCAACACCGCCGAACAACAGGGCGTCAGTGAAGCGGTCGGAGACCGAATCGAAGAACGCTCCTCGGGTCGAGCCGGTGCCAGAAGCTCGTGCCACCGCTCCGTCGAGGGCGTCGGGGATACCGGTGAGCAGCAGGAAAAGGAACCCGACCCGGAGATAGCCGGCGCCGATCGTGAACGACGCGATTCCGGCCATCACAATGCCGATGACCGTGATCACATCAGCAGAAATGCCAGCACGCCGGAGGCTGTGCCCGATAGGGGTCAGACCCTTGTCGACCGTCGTGCGCCAGTTGCCGTCGAACATTCACCAACTCCCATCAGAAATTCCGGCCATCAGGGTACCAGCCGCAGCGACACCCCGATCCGCACCGCCGCCGATCGTTCCGGTGGCGGGCATCTGTCAGTCCTCGAACGAGGCCCAGTCCTCGGGGTTGTCCTCCACGAACTGATCGATGATCTCGCCATCGATTCCGTCGACGAGGACCAGTCCACGGCGAGTGGGCGAAGATTCGTTTGAGTAGAGAAGAATTCGCCAGGTCGGTCGACTTCGAAGACCACGCCATCCGAGCTGGGCCGAAGCGTGACCAACCGGAAACCCGACACTGCGACCGGCTGCCCCGAGGGCGTGTTGCTCATCGAACGAGAGGTCCCAACCACCCTGCCAGTGGTAGGCGCCGACCACGATCAGGGCTATTCCAGCGATGAGCACACCACGATTGACGAGTACCGCGTCGGACCCGATGAGGGCCCACAACGCGATGCAGCCGGCACCGATCAGCATGTAGAGCACTGCCGGGATCCGCCTGCGGCTGTTGTTGGGAAACAGGTAGGTGGCCGTGAGCTTCGACGGATCGAGTTCAGCCGGCAGCGAATCACGAACTTCGTCGTCTGAGGTCATTGCACCGAGGCTATTGGCGTAGACCCGTCGAGCCGACCCCGTTCAGCCGGGCCATGACTCGACGATCCGTTGCCATGAATCCCGAAGGGCTTCCGGCATGACCCGCACGTCGGCCACTGCCGTCATGAAGTTGGTGTCGCCCTCCCACCGAGGCAGCACGTGGACATGGAGATGGTCGGGGACTCCGGCTCCGGCACCCCGCCCCAGGTTGACCCCGATGTTGATGCCGCCGGGGGAATACGCCGCTCTGATCGCCCGGGTCGCCTTGCGCACCCCATCCCAGAGTTCGCGGTGCTCGACATCGGTGAGATCGTCGAGTTCGGCGACACCTCGCTTCGGAAGCACCATCAGATGTCCCGACGTGTAGGGGTAGGCGTTGAGCAGCGAGAAACAAGTCTCGCCCCGCCAGACGATGTGGGTCTGGTCGTCGGGCATCCCTGAATCGAGGATCGCCTCGAAGAGGGTCATTCCGTCGGGCCGGGCCGGGCCGGAGCCGCCGCCTTGGATGTAGGGCATTCTCCATCCCGCCCAGATCTGTTCGACCATGTGGTGCTCCCTTCGGGGTCAGGTACGCGCCTCGACCTCAGCGGCAACTCGGTCGATCAGTTCGGTGACCGCCACATCACGCTCGGGTGTCGACTCCCCGCGCTTGTTGACCCCGACCGTGTCGTGGGCGAGATCGTCGTCTCCGACCACCAGGACGTAGGGGATCTTCTCGATCTTGGCACTCCTCACCCGTTTCCCGAGAGGTTCGCCAGTCGGCACGACTCCCACGCGGTAGCCCTCGGCCCGCAGCCGGGAGCCCACGTCGTGGGCGTAGTCGAGGTGGGTGTCGGCGACCGGAAGAACCCGAACCTGTTCGGGGGCGAGCCAGGTGGGGAATGCCCCGGCGTAGTGCTCGAGGAGCACCCCGAAGAATCGCTCCACCGATCCGAAGAGTGCCCGGTGAATCATCACCGGCTGCTTGCGGGTGCCGTCGTTGGATACGTATTCGAGTTCGAAACGATCGGGAAGATTGAAGTCGAGCTGGATGGTCGACAGTTGCCAAGCCCTGCCGATGGCGTCCTTCACGTCGACGTCGATCTTCGGGCCATAGAAGGCGCCACCACCTTCGTCGACCACGTATTCGAGGCCGGAGAGGTCGAGCGCCGATCGCAGCCCCTCGGTGGCTGAGTCCCACAGTGCGTCCTCACCCACCGACTTCTCGACGGGCCGGGTCGAGAGCTTCGCCTGGAAGTCGTCGAACCCAAATGCACGGAGCACATCGAGCACGAAGGTCAGAAGAGACGCCAACTCGTCGGCGATGTCCTCTCGCGTGCAGAAAATGTGACTGTCGTCCTGGGTGAAGCCGCGGCTGCGGAGCAGACCGTGTACCGCCCCCGACAGCTCATAGCGGTACACCGCCCCGAGCTCGAACAACCGGATCGGAAGATCGCGATAGCTGCGCTGACTCGACTTGTAGATCATCACGTGGAACGGACAGTTCATCGGCTTCGGGTAGTAGGAAGCCCCGTCCATTTCCATGGGCGGATACATCGAATCGGCGTAGAAATCGAGATGCCCGGAGGTCTCCCAGAGAACCGACTTGGCGATGTGGGGGGAGAACACGAACTCGTAGCCGCCGTGTTCGTGGCGCTCGCGGGAGTAGTCCTCCATGATCTTGCGAACCAGAGCCCCCTTGGGATGCCAGACCGCCAGGCCCGGACCCAGCTCTTCGGGCCACGACAGCAAATCGAGTTCCTGGGCGAGGCGTCGATGATCGCGCCGTTCGGCCTCGACCAGACGATTGAGATGAGACTTGAGTTCCTTCTTCGTGGCCCAAGCCGTGCCGTAGATCCGTTGCAGCATCGGGCGCGAGACATCGCCGCGCCAGTAGGCGCCAGCCACTGATTGCAGCTTGAAGTGACCGAGTCGGCCCGTGGACGGAACGTGGGGGCCAGTGCACATGTCGCGGAACGTGCCGTCGACATCGATGTCGCCATTCGCGTAATAGCTGATGGTGTCGGCGCTACCCACCTCGCCGGTGTCGTCGGCCGCGGCTGCACCTTCCTGGACCCGCTCGATGATCTCGAGCTTGAACAGGTCGTCGCTGAAGAAGTCGGTGGCCTGTCCGATCTCCAACTCGTGGCGTACGAACGGTTGATCGGCCGCGATGATCTCCCGCATCTTGGCCTCGACCGTCTCGAGGTCGTCGTCGCTGATCGTTTGTCCGTCGGGGAGTTCGACGTCGTAGTAGAAGCCGTGTTCGATAGGTGGCCCGATCGCCAGTTGGGTACCCGGGAACACCTCGACCAGTGCCTGAGCCAGCACGTGTGCTGTGGAGTGACGGATCGTGTGAAGGCCCCGATCGGTCGTCGGGGTGACGATCTCCACGGTGGCTCCATCGGGGAGCGGGAAATTGAGATCGCGTTCCTCGTCGTCGACGACCGCTATGAGTGCAGCTGAGGCCAAGCCGGGACCGATGGCCGCCGACAGGTCAGCCGACGTGGATCCGACCGGCAGTTGACGCTCGGAACCGTCTGGGAGTTGTACCGAAACTGAATCTGACATACCGAGTCGAGGTTATCCGCACATCGGCGAACGCCCCGGTGATTAGCCCGCTACTGGCCGCAGAACATCGGCGGACGACCTGCGGAGTGGCATCTCCGGGTCGACGGCTGTCGGGATGGTGGTCGGTGCGGCCTCGGCGTGTCCCCTGGTGGCGTAGTCGTTGATGTAGTCCTGGCCACTGAGAGTACGAATCTCGTACATCAACTGGTCGGTCATCTGACGCAGACGCATTCGGGTGTCGGAGAGGTGTTCCGATTGGGCCGGATGAATCGGAGTCCCGAATCTGATCTCTGCCGGCATGAACGGCCGGGGGCAACGGGTGTCGGGGGGTTGTATTCGTCGGGTCCCGAGGATTCCGACGGGAACGAGCGGCGCTCCGGTTCGTACCGAGAGCCGGGCCGCTCCGGTGTGTCCCTTGTGGAGCAGCCCATCGCGCGACCGTGTGCCCTCCGGGTAGATCCCGAACAGGTCGCCTTTGTCGAGCAGGCCGGCGGCGGCGTCGAGGGCTCGTTGCGCCGAATCGCCACCGCTGCGGTCGATGGGAATCATGCCAAGGGCCGGGAACAGCTTGCGGGTCTTCCAATCGTCGAGGTACTCGGCCTTGCCGACGAAACTGATCCGCCTCGGCAGAACGGCCGGCAGGAAGAAGGAATCGATCACCGAGGTGTGGTTGGGGGCGAGTATGGCCGGGCCGTTGTCGGGGAGATTGTCGATCCCCACAACCTTGATCCGCCAGCACGCCTTGAACGCAGGCCGCATCACCGACAACACGACATCCTGGAACTGCCTCGGCTGTCTTGGCACATTGTCTCCCATCGGTGTTTCCATCATGGCGCACCAAGACCGATAACGCAGCCCCGCTTCGTTAACACCGTGTGACAATCAAGGATTCCGGGCCAGATCGATACCGAGAAGATCGGCCGCGGCGCTCACATCGACACCGGTCTGGGCCGCCTCGTCGATCAGAGCCAGAGCGGCGGGCACGTCAAGATCGTCGTCGAGGCGCGCTCTCACTTGGTCGAGCAGCATGGCCGCGTCGGGCGACCGGGCATCGCGGGCTTCGTCGTCTCCATTGTTCCCTCGGCTCGTTCTCCAGAGTTCGAGCTGTTGTTCTGCTGGCACCAGCAGAGAATCACTCCACTGCCAGGGCATTCGGTAGTGATGGCCCGACAGAGCCAATCGGATCGCCATGGGCTCGACTCGGTCGGCGAGCTCGTGAACGAAGACCAGATTCCCCAACGACTTCGACATCTTGCGACCGTCGAGGTGAACCATCGCGTGGTGGATCCAGTAGCGAACAAACGGCTGCCCACTGATCGTCTCGCACTGAGCTTTCACACACTCGTGGTGCGGATAGAGCAGATCGACCCCTCCCCCATGAATGTCGATCGTGGGCCCCAGCTCGCGGGTGGCGAGAGCGCTGCATTCGACATGCCACCCGGGTCGACCCGTTCCCCATCTCGACTCCCAATGTGGTTCACCAGCCCGCGAAGGTCGCCACAGGACAAAGTCGAGAGGATTGCGCTTGTCGGGATCATCGGGCTGCTCATCCCACTCCCCCGACAACGTCCGCATGCGTTCGAATCCGAGCCGGGACAGGCCGCCGAAATCGGAGACCGACATGGTGTCGAAGTAGACCGACCCGTTGACCTCGTAGGCAGAACCGGCTCGGATCGTCTCATCGATCATTCCGCGGATCTCCGGAATTGCCCCGGTGGCACGTGGTTCGGACCACGGCGCCAACGTGTTGAGGTTCGCCATGTCGGAGTCGAAACGTTCCTTCTCTCCGAATGCCAGATCGAGATAGTGAATACCTCGGCGCCGCGCCGCTTCGAGGATGCTGTCGTCGACATCGGTGATGTTGCGTACGTATCTGACCTCGTGCCCGAGATCGCGCAGCCGACGCTGCAGCACGTCGTAGGCAACGTAGGTGGCTGCATGCCCCAGATGAGTTGCGTCGTAGGGGGTGATGCCGCACACGTACATGCTCACGCGGTCTTCGGCAACGAACGGAACCACCTCGCCACGGGCCGTGTCGTAGATATGCATCCCCACGGGTGAGACGCTACGCCGACCCGGCGACACTCCGCACACCGGCAATCATGTCGCGATGACAACACCAGCGGCCGGGACGCCGTAACGTCGGGTGGACCACGCTGGCTCCGGCTGGCGCGGGTCGAATCTCGACCCGGCGACTGGAGGAACAGTGGGGCTGCTCGACGGCAAACGAATAGTGATCACCGGTGTGCTCACCGATGCTTCGCTCGCGTTCGGAATCGCCGAGTTGGCGCAAAACGAAGGAGCCGAGGTGATCCTCACCGGCGCGGGCCGCGGCATGCGCCTCACCGAGCGCACCTCACGCAAACTTCCAACGCCGGCCGAAGTCTTCGAGTTCGACGTCACCCGACCCGACCATGCTGATGCACTCCGCGATCGGCTGACCGAGAAATGGGGCACCGTCGACGGGGCGCTACACGCGGTCGGCTTCGCACCAGAGGCATGCCTCGGCGACGACCTGATGGGCGCCACTTGGGAAGACGTGAAGGTCGCCGTGGAGATCTCGGCCTTTTCGCTCAAGCTGCTCGCCGACGCCGTTGCGCCGCTCATGACCGACGGCGGCTCCATCGTCGGTCTCGATTTCGATGCGACCGTTGCCTGGCCGGCCTACAACTGGATGGGGGTGGCCAAGGCCGCTCTGGAGTCCACCAGCCGATACCTGGCCCGCGAACTCGGACCCTCCGGCGTGCGTTGCAACCTCATAGCGGCTGGTCCGATCAAGACTGTTGCCGCCAGATCGATACCCGGATTCGCCAAGTTCGAGGACGCTTGGGACGACCGTGCTCCGCTCGGATGGAATGTCCGGGACTCCTCCGCTGTCGCTCGCTCGACCGTTGCCTTGTTGTCCGACTGGTTTCCGTCCACTACCGGATCGATAATCCACGTCGACGGCGGATTCCATTTCGTTGGAGCCTGAACCACTCGACTTCATCCGGGACGGTCGGTCTCGTCGCGGATGGAACCCACCAACGATTCGAGTACATCCTCGAGCGTGACCATCCCGAGAAGCGGACCGCCCTCCACCTTCACCAACGCCATGTGTCGCCGCATTCGGCGCATCGCCCGCATCAGATCACGCACCGACTGATCGGGCGACACGATGAGCATCCGACGAATCAACTCGAGTGGTATCGGTTCAGGCCGCGCCTCCGGTGGGAGTCGAAGCAGATCCTTGGAGTGAACAAACCCGAGGATGTCGTCGGGACCAGTGCCCTGTACCGGTAGCCGGCTGTGGCCCGAGGATGCGACCACCGCCTCGACCTGAGCGATCGGCATGGATCTGGCCACGGTGACGATCCGCGCCGTGGGAACCATGATCGTCCCGGCGGTGCGGGCCCGAAAGTTGAGGGCACCGGCCAGAAGGTCGTGCTCGGCCACCTCGAGCACGCCGTCCTCATGAGCCCCGGCTATGAGAGTGTGGAACTCCTTGACCGTGAGGGCGGTGTTGAGTTCGTCGACGGGCTCACGACCGAGTGCCCTCACCACGACATTGGACAGGGCGTTCAAGAACCAGATGATCGGACGGAAGAGCGATACGTAGATGCGGTGGATCGGAGCGAGGATCCGGGCGGCGCGCTCCGGACCGCTGATCGAGATGTTCTTCGGCACCATCTCCCCGAGCACCATGTGGATGGTGACGACGATCGAGAGCGCGACGATGAAGCCGATCGTGTGCAGCAGCCCGCTGGGTATCTCGACCACACTCTCGATCAACGACTCGATGATGTCCGACACGACCGGTTCGGCCACGAAGCCGAGTCCCAGCGAGGCCATGGTGATCCCCAATTGGGCTCCGGCCAGCTGGGCCTGAAGATCCCGAACGGCGCTGAGCGCGGCCGAGGCGCCGGCAGCGTCGTTGTCCGCCAGTGGTTCGAGGCGCGTGGCACGGCTGCCTATCAAGGCGAACTCCACCGCCACGAAGAAGGCATTGACGGCCACCAGGACCACCGAGAGCAACAACAACCAGACGGTCATGAGCCCGCCTCCTTCGGCTGAACCATCCGCACCGTGGCGATTCGCAGTCGGTCCATCGCGACGACTTCGATGCGCCAACCACCGACATTGCACATCTCGCCGGGTTCGGGGATGTGGCCCAGCCGGTCGAGGATCAGGCCGGCCACTGTCTCGAAGTCTCCGTCGGGCATCTCGAAGCCCACCGCGTCGAGAATTTCGTCGTGGTGAAGCGACGCCGGAACGATCGTGGATCCTCGGGACTCGACCCTTGTGAGACTGGCCGGTGCCTCGTCGTGTTCATCGTCGATCTCTCCGACGATCTCCTCGAGGATGTCCTCCAGGGTGATGATGCCGGCGGTGCCGCCGTGCTCATCAATGACCACGGCGAGCTGACCTCCACGTTCGCGGAGTTCCACGAGCAGTTCGTCGAGGTCCTTGGTCTCGGGGACGGCAAGCACACCGGCCATCACCTGTTCGACGGTCGTTTCAGCTCGTCGGCTGATCTCCACGGCATGAACCGACTTCACATGAACGACTCCGACGATCGTGTCGAGGTCGCCCGCCGTAACGGGGAACCGCGAGTGGCCGGTCCTCACCGCCACTCGAGCCAGATCCTCGACGGACGCGCCGCAGCTCACCGACTCGATCTCGACTCGGGGGATCATGGCATCGTCGGCAGACTTTTCGGCCAGCCGGATCGATCGGGTCAGCAACTGAACCTCACCCTCGTCGAGGGTCCCTTCTTCACCGGAGGACTTGATGAGCTGCTCGAGCTCTTCGCGGTCGGGGGTCGACTCAATCTCGGAGGCTGGTTCGAATCCCAGACGACGCGTCGCGGCCCCGGCCAATCCATCGAGAAACGCGACGACAGGGCCAGCGAATGCTACGTAGATCGCGGTCGGTCTCGACAGTGCCTTGGCCGATACCAAGGGACTGCTGGTGGCGAGCGATTTCGGAACCAACTCCCCGAACACCATCTGGAGGGTCGTTGCGATCACGAACGCCAGCACGAACGAGACTCCGTCGCTGGACGATCCCAGCGCACCGTTCAGAGCCGGCTTGATCAACTCACCCACTGCCGGTTCGGCGAGAAAACCCAGAACCAACGAAGTGATGGTGATCCCGAGTTGCGCACCGGAGAGATGAAAGGAGAGCTGTTCGAGCAGCTTCAGGACGCGACGTGCCCCGCGGTCGCCCGAGCCGGCGCGTTCCTCGACCCGCGTTCGGTCGACCGCCACCAGGGCGAACTCGGCAGCCACAAACCAGGCATTGGCGCCAACCAGTGCCGCAACGGCCAGAAGCCGGAGAGCGGTGTCTATCTGTCCTCCTCGATCCGTGAGGTACGCGAATGTAGCCGTAGCTTGTAACGATGCCTGCGGCAGCCGCCGATGATCCCGCCGACAACACCTATCACCAGAGCCGCTACGCGAGGCCGCGGGCGGCCATCGACCCCGATCAGGCCCTCGGCTGGATGCGGCGGGTCTGGCCCATCGTTCGGTCGCACCGGTCGGTATTCTCCGCGGCGATACTCGCCGGTTTCGTTGCCACAGCTCTCTCGGTAGCAGTTCCGATCACGGTCGGAAGAGGGATCGACGCCATCAATGCCGGCGACTCGATTGCCCCATTTGTGATCGCCCTCGCGGTGTTCGCCACAGCTCGTTTCGGCCTAGGCTACGTGTTTCGATTCGGCCTGTTCAGGGCGGCCCACAACATCGAAAGCGATCTCCGCAACCTGGTGTTCGAGCGCCTCACCGAGTTGTCGTTCACGTTCTGGGATCGGACCCAGAGCGGCCAGGTGATCTCCAGAGCCAACACCGACGTTCGTTCGATTCAGTTGCTCTTCGCCTTTGGGCCGATGATCGCCATGCAGTTCGTTCTGCTGACGTGGGCCGTCATCGCCATGGTCATCATCGATCTTCCACTCACGCTCGTGGCGGTCACTCCCCTGCCGTTCGTTTACCTGGTCGGGGTCCGTCTGCGGTCGCAGCTGTTCCCGTTGTCGTGGGTGGTGCAGGCCCGTCAGGCCGATGTGGCCACGATCGTCGACGAGAACATCCAGGGTGCCCGAGTCGTGAAGGCCTTCTCTCAAGAACAAGACCAGGTCCAGCACCTGGCTCGATCTGCCCGGAGTCTGAGGTGGGCCGGTACCGAACTGGCCGACGCCCGGGCGAGGAACGCTCCCCTGATGGAGGCTCTTCCGCGGCTGGGCTTGGCGTTCGTGTTGTTGTACGGAGGTTCCCGTGCTGTCGACGGCAGCATCCAGATCGGTGAGCTGATCACTTTCAGCACCTTCGTCCTGATGCTCGCCACACCATTCCGCCTGGTCGGTTTCATTCTTGTCCAGTGGCAGCGGGCCGCGGCGGCCGCGGTGCGGATCTTCGAGATCCTCGATGAGGTTCCGGAGATCGTCGACCCGTCCGACCCGATTCCCCTCTCCGGACCCGACGGACGCATCGTGTTCGACTCGGTGAAATTCACCTACGCAACCGGCGACGGTGGACACGTGCTGAACGACCTGTCGTTCGAGATCGAACCCGGGGAGACTGTCGCGATCGTCGGCCGAACCGGAAGCGGCAAGTCGACGATCGCGCGCCTGCTGGCCCGGTTCTACGACGTCGACGATGGCCGGATCGAGATCGATGGACTCGACGTCAGGGAGCTCGCGCTGAGCGACCTTCGTCGAGAGGTCACAATCGCCGCCGATGATCCCTTCCTCTTCGCCACGACCATCCGCGAGAACGTCGCCTTCGCCCGGCCTGTTTCGAGCGACGCGACCGTGGCGTCGGCCCTCACCGATGCGGCAGCCGACTCATTCGTGGGCGATCTACCGCTCGGGATCCAGACCCAGGTCGGGGAACGAGGCCTCACACTGTCTGGTGGGCAG
>JAJCXW010000207.1 GCA_029263235.1 Acidimicrobiales bacterium | reverse complement strand
CTTTCGGCCACCACCGCTTCGAGGCGATTGACGGTGGGGTCGTCGCCGAAGACGTCGTCGCCGACCTCGGCCTCGGCGATGGCCCGGCGCATTTCGGGCGACGGTCGGGTGACGGTGTCGGATCTGAGATCGATCATTGGCTCTGGTTATGGTCGTGGCGTGGACAACAACGAACTCTCGGGCCATCTCTCGCGAATCGAAAACGACGGCTACACGGTGGTGCCCGACGCGATCGACCTGGCGTTCATCGACGCGTTGCTCGACGACATCGACCGCCTCGAACAAGAACAGGGGATCGGCCCGGCCACCAACCGATTTGAGGGCACGGCAACCACCCGGGTCTACAACCTGTTGGCTCACGCCGGACCCTGGGTCGATGTGCCGGTTCACCCGTCGGTTCTTCCGATCGTGCGTGGGGTTCTGGGTAGCGGATGTCTGGTGTCGTCGCTGTCGTCGATCTCCATCGGGCCGGGCGAGGTGGATCAGCCCATCCATGCCGACGACCAGGTGATTCCGATATCGAGGCCCCACGGCGCCGCGGTGTGCAACTCGATGTGGGCCCTAACCGATTTCACCGACGCCCACGGCGCCACCCGAATCGTTCCCGGCAGCCACAAGCTCGATCACAACCCGGTCTACGGCGACCACTACGACTCGATTCCGGCCGAGATGAGCAAGGGCAGTGTGCTGGTGTGGCACGGCAGTTTCTGGCATGGCGGCGGCCCCAACTCCACAACGGATCGCCGGGTGGGCGTGGCGATGAACTACTGCGCGGGATGGGTCCGTCAGCAGGAGAACCAGCAGCTGGGCATTCCTGCCACCACCATGGCCGAGTTCACTCCGCAGCTACGGGAGCTGTGCGGTCTGGGTGTCTACAACGGGCTGATCGGACACATCGACAAGTTGACCCCCGCCGATCGATTGTTCGGAGATGATCCGTCGGCCAACCTCTGGGACGACGACCCGAGCTAGTCAGAGCTTGCGGGCCACCAGGTGGGCTTCGTGGCGGTCGTTGGATCGCCAGGCCTCGCTGTGGTGGACGATTTCGAGATCGGCGGAGAGCTGAACGAGCTCGTCGGGCTGGGCGAGGAAGGGTGGGCCGGGACGTTGGTGACGTTCGAGATTGGTGACCGTGGCGACGGTGACGATGATCAGGCCTCCCGGGGCGAGGGAGTCGATCATGGCGGGGAACAGTTCACGCTTCAGGAAGTTGGCGGTGGTGATGACGTCCCATGGCCCTTCGGGCAACGGTTCGTTGTCGAGGTCGATTTCGATGGTGGTGATCTCGACGCCGGCTTCAGCGGCGGTGTCGCGTGCCATTTCGAGCCCGACATCGCTCACATCGAGAACGGTGACATCGAATCCGAGCCGCGCGAGGTTGGTGCTGGTTGGCGATCCGCCACCGGCCACGTCGAGGAGTCGTCCCGGCAGATCGGCGTTGGTGGCGACGAGGTCGACGATCGTCGAGCGGTGACACTCGTCGAACTCCCGAACGGACCACTTGTTGTTCCACTTCTGGCGGTCGTCGAGGGTCATGGTTCAGGGTTCTTCGGGGGGCTGCTCGGGCTCTAGTTCGGCGGTGACCGTCACCTCGTTGGTGTCGGCGGCGATGCCCGGCTCGACGTGGAGCACCATACCGGCCGCTCTGACGTCGTCGATGACCTGATCGAGCGTGGTGAGCTGTTCGGTCGATCCCGAGAATGTGGCCGAGAGGACCGGTGTGCGGAGCTTGCGTTTGGCTTCGGACTTCTCGCGTCGGACTGCACTGAGCGCGGCGGCCGCGACTGTGCTGGGGGCCGCTCCTGCGCCTGCGGCTACGGCGCGGAGAGGTGCGGAGTCGGGCCATGGCGCGGTGTGGACCGAGCCGTCGTTCCACCAATTCCAGACCTCTTCGGTGACGAAGGGAAGGAACGGGGCAAACAGCCGCTGCACGGTCGACAGGGCCATTCGTAGGGCGTGACGTGCCGATTCGGCCCGTTCGTCGCCGTATTCGCCGTAGGCCCGGGCTTTCACCAACTCGACGTGGTCGTCGGTGAACGACCAGAAGAAGCCTTCGGTTCGTTCAAGCGCTCGGGCGTAGTCGAACTCTTCGAATGCCCGTGATGTCTCGTCGGCGAGATCGGCGAGTCGGTCGAGCATCGAACGATCGAGGGCCTCGGTGATCTTGGTGGGATCGATCGAGAAGTCGCCTTCGCCGAATCCGAGAACGAACCGGCTGGCGTTGAGCAGCTTGATCGACAGTCTCCGGCCGATCTTCATCTGACCCTCGTCGAAGGCGGTGTCGGTTCCGGGGCGGCCGCTGGATGCCCAGTAGCGAACGGCATCGGAGCCGTATTGCTCGAGCAGGTCGGTGGGCACCACGACATTGCCCTTCGACTTCGACATCTTCTTGCGGTCGGGATCGAGAATCCAGCCCGACATGGAGGCGTTGCGCCACGGTGTGGTGTCGGCGTCGAAGTGGGCCCGCACCACCGAGGAGAACAGCCAGGTGCGTATGATGTCGTGGGCCTGGGGCCGCATGTCCATCGGGAAGGTGGCGGCGTGGAGGGCCTCGTCGGTTCTCCAACCGGTGGCGATCTGAGGGGTGAGAGATGAGGTCGCCCAAGTGTCCATCACGTCGGGGTCTCCGATGAAGCCGCCGGGCTGGCCGCGTTGGGCTTCGTCGTAACCCGGAGCGGACTCGGCCTGCGGGTCGATCGGCAGGGTGGCGACATCGGGGGCGATGGCGGAGTCGTAGATCGGCTCGCCTTCGGCGTCGAGCGGATACCAGAGCGGGATCGGAACGCCGAAGAAGCGTTGCCGGCTGATCAGCCAGTCGCCGTTGAGTCCCTCGACCCAGCCGCTGAATCTGGCCTGCATGTAGCTCGGGACCCAGTTGATCTGGTCGCCGCGTGCGACCAGTGCTTCGCGTAGATCGGTGTCGCGTCCGCCGTTGCGGATGTACCACTGGCGGCTCGACACGATCTCGAGGGGCTTGGTGCCTCGTTCGT
>JAJCXW010000206.1 GCA_029263235.1 Acidimicrobiales bacterium | reverse complement strand
TGGGCGATGTCGGGCGACTGTTCGTCGATCGCCAGCATCACGCCGCAGGTGTTGCCGTCGTACCCGAACGACTCGCGGTCGTAGCCGATGTTGCAAATCGTCTTGCGAACGGTGCCGGGAATGTCGACGTAGGCCTCGGTGGTGATCTCACCCGCCACCATGGCCAGCCCGGTGGTGACCATGGTTTCGCAGGCCACCCGACTCATCGGGTCTTGGGCGAGCATGGCATCGAGAATCGCATCGGAAATCTGGTCGGCCATCTTGTCGGGATGACCTTCAGAAACGCTCTCTGAAGTGAAGGTCCAACGGGTCACGCTTGCTCCTGATTGTCGGATGGCGGGCCGATGAGGCCGATCGCCGCATCGAGAACATAACGGGCGACGTCGCGCTTGTCGCACAGGGGGAGATGTTGCCTGGCGCCACCGGCTGTCAGCACCACCACTTCGTTGGTCTCGTGCTCGAACCCGACACCGGGTTTGGACACGTCGTTGGCGATGATCATGTCGAGATTCTTACGGTCGAGCTTTCCGGCGGCGTTGCTCTCGAGATCGTCGGTCTCGGCCGCGAACCCGATCAACACCTGGCCTTCGGGTTTGACGGCACCCAGCCCGGCCAGGATGTCGAGAGTGGGAACCAGCTCGATCTGAGGCACCCCACCACTCTTCTTGACCTTGTGGTCGACCGGCTCGGCCGGTCGGAAATCGGCAACGGCAGCTGCCATCACCACCACATCAGCTTCTGCGGCATGAACGCTGCAGGCCTGAGCCATCTCGTCGGCGGTCGCGACATCAACAACGTCGACATCATCGGGAGCGGTCTCGGGTGAGGTCGTGATCAACACCACATCGGCGCCTCTCGATCGGGCCTCGGCGGCGAAAGCGTGGCCCTGGCGTCCCGACGAACGGTTGCCGACGTATCTCACGGCATCGATGGGCTCACGGGTACCCCCGGCGGTGACCAGAACCGTCCGGCCTTCGTAGTCGGTGGTGGAGCCACCGGCGAGTGCCGCGCTCACCGCGGCGAGAATTCTTTCGGGAGCCGCCAGTCGGCCCTCTCCGAGGTCGCCCCCGGCCAGACGACCGCTCTCCGGAGACACGACGACGACACCGCGGTCGGCCAACACTTCGAGGTTTTCCTGCACGGACGGTTGTTCCCACATCTCGGTGTGCATGGCGGGGCACACCACGATCGGGGCTCGGGTGGCAAGGAGCGTCGCGGTGAGAAGGTCGCCAGATCGTCCGGTCCGGAGATCGGAGATCACTCGCGCCGTTGCTGGACACACCACGATCAGATCCGCCGATTGACCAAGCTCTGTGTGGGGTATGGACGACCCCGGATCGTCGAACAGCGAGGTTCGCGCCCGTTCGCTCGCCAGAGCGGAGAAGGTGGGGGGTCCGATCATCCGGCAAGCCGATTCGGTGAGCACCGGGATGACGTGGGCCCCGGCATCCACCAGCCGACGGCAGACCTCAACCGCCTTGTAGGCGGCTATGCCCCCGGAAACACCGAGGACCACCCGTCGGTCGGTGAGGTTATTCATCGCGGCCGGCGACGATTCTCGTTCAGGCGCTCTCGTCGGAGTTAGAACCCTCGGCTGTTTCCGGGGTCTCCTCCGACGGTTCTTCTTCGACCTCGTTGGGGTCGATGTCGATCGCTTCGATCTTTCCGGCAGCGATCTCCTCGAATGCGATCGACAGAGGCCGAGACGCCGTGGAGGTGACCTGCGGCGGGATGCTCGCCCCTATCCCCTGCCCGAGTTGACCGACGTAGTCGGTGATCTCGCGGCTGCGTCGCGACGACAGGGCGACGAGTCGGAACTTCGAGCCAGCCTTCTCGAGGAGTTCCTCGATGGGCGGGTTCATCATTGTGTCGTAGCCGTGTGCCATGACGTGCCTCTCGGTAGTGCTGACCAGCCGTGATCTGATGCGGCCGGGCTGTCAGGCTAACAGCCCGTTGGCTGGGCGCGACGGGCCTCTATCAGAGCCTCGATTTCGGCCACCGCTCGATCGAGATCGTCGTTGATGACGATTTCGCAATCCAACTCGTGGGCCAACTCCACTTCCTCGGCGGCCTTCTCCAGTCGGGCCAATACCTTCTCATCGGGATCACCGCGGCCCCGCAGGCGATCTTCCTGATGGACTCGGCTGGGAGCATCAACAAAGATCAGCAGCGCTTCTGGGTATTGGTTCTGGATCTGGCGCGCTCCGTAGACGTCGATTTCGAACACGACGTCGTGACCGGTCGGCGGATCAGGCACGGGTGTTCCCTGCATGTAGTCGAGGAAGTCGACCCATTCGAGAAAGCCGCCCTCAGCTACTTGAACCTGGAACAGCTCTCGATTGGTGAAGTGGTAGGCCTCCATGGACTCACCGCCGCGACGGGCCCGGGTGGTCCAACTCCGCGACAACCACAGCCTCGGATCACGGTCGAGCAGGCGGGCCACGATCGTGCCCTTGCCCACTCCCCCTGGCCCCGAGATGACGATGATCAATCGTTGATCGAGATGCCCCACGGGACCTCAGCCGAACGAGGCCAAGAGCTTTTCGCGCTGCGACTCGCCCAAGCCTCGGATTCGCCGATTCTGGGCGATGCCGACATCTTCCATGGTGCGGCGGGCCTTCACCTTGCCGACCCCGGGCAACGACTCGAGCACGGCCAACACCTTGGTGCGAGCGATCAGCTCGTTGGTCTCGGCTTCGCCGAGAAGCTCACGGAACGTGATCGAACCCATCTTCAGGCGCTGCTTCAGCTCGGCTCGGAATCTTCTGGCCTCGGCTGCTTTGATCAGCGCCGCGGCCCGTTGCTCATCTGAAAGCTTGGGTGGACCACTCATGGGGCGACCCTACCCGAACAGAACTCAGCTCGCCGCTTCAACGGACTCGTGGATCCTCTTGGCCGCTTCTATCGGGTCCTTCGCCGCCGTGACCGCTCGACCGATCACCAATAGATCGGCTCCGCCGGTTATGGCGTCCTCGGGTGATGCCGCTTGAGCCTGATCGTCGACTCGGTCGCCCACCATTCGGATTCCAGGGACGACTCGGAGTAGTCGCGGAGCGTAGTGGTGAGCCTCGCTCAGGTCGCCGGCCGAGCACACGATTCCTGTGCATCCGGCCTCGGCGGCGAGCATCACCCGTTTTGGCATGATGTGCGATGGAGCGTCGCCGTCGCTGGTGAGCACGGTGATGGCGAGAGAGTTGGGTTGTTCGAGTCCGGCGTTGTAGGCCCCCTCGGAGAATCCCTGCACTCCGGCGGCCAACATGTCGGAACCACCATGGGCGTGGAACGTGAGGTACTTCACGCCGAGTGCGCCAAGAACGCGCGACGCCTTGCCCACCGTGGTGGGAATATCGTGGAGCTTGAGATCGAGAAAGATGTCGTAGCCGAGATCGGAGATGGCACCGATCGCTTCGGGGCCGGCGGCCGAGTAAAGCTCCAGACCGATCTTGGCGACCGAGAAGTAGTCGCTGAGTTGACGGCCGATGCGAATCGCCGCCACCAGATCATCGACATCGAGCGCCAAAGCCAACTTGTCGGCTGTGGTGGCCTCGACCTCTGAGGCGGAGTCGTTGCCGTCGGGCTGCACGCCCGCGGCTTCTTCCTCGGCGCCCTGGTTCTCGTCGCCTTGGTTCTCGTCGCCTTGTTCAGCCATGTGCTTCTCCGATCAGATCTTCCAGACGCTTCACTGCGTGCCGCTCGCACCACCGTGGTAGCTCACCCAGAATCCGTGGGGGAGCCCTCGGATCCGCGAATTTGGCCGTGCCGACCTCGACTGCAGATGCGCCAGCGAGGACGAACTCTACGACATCGGCACCGGTCGAGGTGCCACCCACACCCACAATCGCCAGATCGGGGGCCGCTTCGTGTACGTCGTAGACAGCTCGGACTGCGACGGGATGGATTGCCGCACCCGACAGGCCGCCTCGTCGGGCCCCGAGTACGGGGGATCGGGTCTCGATGTCGATCGCCATTGCCAGCAGAGTGTTGACCAGTACGACCGCCTCGGCTCCGGCCTCGGCCGCCGCTACTGCAATCTCGGCGATGTCGGCCACATTGGGGCTCAGCTTGGCCCAGCGGGGACGTCCACACGCCTCAGTCGCCGCTATCACCTCAGCGGTGGCAGTGGGCGAGTGAGCAAACATTCGCCGGCGGTCTTCGAGATTGGGACAACTCACGTTTATCTCCACCGCCACCACCTCGGCCGGGGCCCCTCTGAGCGCCTCAGCGGCAGCGAGATAGTCGTCGACACAGCTGCCCCAGATGCTGGCAACCACGGTGGCGCCAGTGTCGAGGAGCGCTGGAAGTTCGTCTTGGAGCCACCGTTCGACCCCGGGGCCCTGCAGCCCGACACTGTTGATCATGCCTGCTGCCGTGGAGTGGACCCGGGGTGCTGGGTTTCCGGCCCACGGCTCATCCCGTAGCGACTTGATCACCACCGCCCCGAGCTCGGACAGGTCCATGTAGTTGGCCAACTCGGCGCCGTGGCCGACCGTCCCCGACGCTGTGAACACCGGAGCTGAGAACTCCAGAGAGCCAACCATTGTGGTCAGGTCGGTCATCGGCCACCGCCCGCGAGAAGACTTTGCTGACCGATCTCGATTCCTTCGTGGTATTCCTGCAGGCTCCTCACCTGGAGAGTGTGCCGCATCCAGTCGCGGAGACCATTGGCCGCCGCCAATCCAGCAGCGGCGGTGGTGAGCAACGGCACGTTGGCCAACCCGGCCGCTTTCCGTATGTAGCGACCATCGGCCCGCGGTCCTCTTCCTCTCGGGGAGTTGACGACGAGCTGCACGTCGCCACGCTCGATCAACTCGACTGCGTTGATCCCGATCGAATCGTCCAGCTTGGCGACATCGATGTCGACATCGATTCCGGCGTCGCGCAGCGCGGCGGCAGTGCCCGAGGTGGCGACGATCGAGAAACCGAGCTCGCTGAATCCCCGAGCCGCCTTGATCCCGGTGGGCTTGTCGCGGTCGGCCAGCGACATGAATACGGCTCCCGATTCGGGAAGCCGAGTTCCGGCGGCGAGTTCGGCCTTGAAGAAGGCCAGTCCCGGGGTGAGATCGATGCCCATCACCTCGCCGGTCGACCTCATCTCCGGGCCCAGAACGGCGTCGGCCTCGGGGAATCGATTGAAGGGCATCACCGCTTCCTTGATTGCCACGTGGTCGGTGACCACGGGCGGGCAGAGCAGACCTTCGGTGCGAAGTTCGGCGAGCGTGGCCCCCAGCATCACCCGGGCTGCCACCTTTGCCAGCGGAACTCCGGTGGCTTTGGCCACGAAGGGGACCGTTCGAGATGCCCGCGGGTTGGCTTCGATCACGAATACCTGGCTGGCCTTCACCGCGAACTGGACGTTGATCAGGCCGACCACCTCCAGTGCGGCGGCTATCTGGCGGGTGTAGCCCTCGATCACCGCGATGGTCTCGGCACCGAGTTGCTGGGGTGGAATCGAACACGCCGAGTCACCGCTGTGGACTCCGGCCTCCTCGACATGCTCCATCACCGCTCCGATGACCACGTCGCCGGTGTGGTCGCGGATCGCGTCGACATCGACCTCGGTGGCGTCTTCCAAGAAGCGGTCGACCAGAACCGGCCGCTCGGCCGACAATCCCCCCTCCTTGCCCAGCGACCCGAACTTGGCCATCTCGGCCATGGCCCTGGTGAGGCCGGCGTCGTCGTAGACGATCTCCATCGCCCGGCCACCCAGCACATACGAGGGGCGCACCAGGGCCGGATAGCCGATTCGGGCGGTGATCTCGAGAGCCTCTTCGATCTCGATAGCGGTGCCCCCGGCCGGCTGGGGGATCTCGAGACGCGAACACAGCGAGTTCCAGAGGTCGCGGTCTTCGGCGAGGTCGATCGAGGCCGCTGACGTGCCGAGGACCAGTTCCGGTGACAGCCGGTTTGCCAACTTCAACGGGGTCTGACCGCCGAGCGAGACGATGACCCCGATCGGATTCTCGGCTTCGATGACCGCCGTGACGTCCTCAAAGGTGACGGGTTCGAAGTAGAGACGATCTGAGGTGTCGTAGTCGGTGGACACCGTCTCGGGGTTGCAGTTGACCATCACCGTTTCGTAGCCAGCTTCCCGCAGGGCGAAGCTGGCGTGCACACAGCAATAGTCGAACTCGATGCCTTGACCGATCCGGTTGGGGCCCGACCCGAGAATGATCACGCGGTCTCTGACTCCCGGGGTGACCTCGTCGGTGTCTTCGTAGGTCGAGTAGTGGTACGGGGTGGAGGCCTCGAACTCGGCCGCGCAGGTGTCGACGGTCTTGAAGGTGACCTGCACGCCGGCCGTGTCGCGAACCGTACGGACGTCTTGCTCGGATACCGCCCAGATGTAGGCCAGCTGCTCATCTGAGAACCCGAGTTGTTTGGCTCGACGAAGATCACGGCGCGATACCGAATCGATGCTGAGGGCCTGGAGGTGAGCTCGTTCCTCGGTGATGATCAGGATCTGGTCGAGAAACCACGGATCGACTCTCGTTGCCTCATGGATCACATCGACGGAGACCCCACGCCGCAGGAGTGCCTCGAGATGGAACGGCCGGTCGGGGGTGGCGACCGCCGCCAGGCCCAGCAGGTCGCGGTCGGAGAGCGCATCGAAAGTCGACTCTCCCCGATCGGCGTTGAGGCCGGCTCGGCCCTGCTCCAACGATCGCAGAGCCTTCTGCAGCGACTCGGGGAAGGTACGGCCGATCGCCATCACCTCACCCACCGACTGCATCGATGTACCGAGGATTCCGCTTGTGCCAGGGAACTTCTCGAAGGCCCAACGAGGCACTTTGGTGACCACGTAGTCGATCGACGGCTCAAACGAGACCGGAGTCTTGCGAGTGATATCGTTGGGGATCTCGTCGAGGGTGTAGCCAACCGCAAGCTTGGCTGCGATCTTGGCAATCGGGAACCCCGTGGCTTTCGACGCCAGCGCCGACGAACGGCTGACCCGCGGGTTCATCTCGATGACGATCTGGCGACCATCGGCAGGATCGACGGCGAACTGCACGTTGGAGCCTCCGGTCTCGACGCCGACCCGCCGAATACAGGCGAAGGCAGCGTCGCGCATGCTCTGATACTCGACATCGGAGAGCGTCTGGGCCGGAGCGACCGTGATCGAGTCGCCAGTGTGCACCCCCATCGGGTCGAGGTTCTCGATCGAGCAGATGACCACACAGTTGTCGGAGCGATCTCGCATCACCTCGAGTTCGTACTCTTTCCAGCCCGCGATCGACTCCTCGATGAGGATCTCGCCGATGGGGCTGGAATCCAGCCCCTCCGCAATGGCCCGTTCGAACTCCTCCGGAGTGGTGGCGATGGCGGTGCCGCGTCCGCCGAGAATGTAGGCGGGGCGAATGATCACCGGCAGCCCGACCTCGGCGAGCACCGAATGGGACTCCCTCATCGAGCGAGCCGTGCCCGACCGCGCCACCTCGATGCCGATCTCCTGCATTGCCACCTTGAACTGCTCACGGTTTTCGGCGGTGGCGATCGCTTCAGCGTCGGCTCCGATCAACTCGACGTCGTTGTCGGCGAGCACTCCGGCGTGCTCCAACTCCATCGCCAGGTTGAGACCGGTCTGGCCTCCCAGCGTGGGCAGCACGGCGTCGGGCTTCTCCTTCTCGATGATCTTCGTGAGCACACTCAAGTCGAGTGGTTCGATGTAGGTGGCGTCGGCGAAGTCCGGGTCGGTCATGATCGTGGCCGGATTCGAGTTCGCCAAGATGACCCTGTAGCCCTCCTCGCCCAGGGCCCGGCAAGCCTGAGTGCCCGAATAGTCGAACTCGCAGGCCTGACCGATCACAATCGGGCCGGAACCGATGATGAGAATCGATTCGAGGTCGGTTCGGCGCGGCATCAGGCAGCAACGTCTCGGGTGGCATCGATCAGTTCGGCGAACTGTTCGAAAAGATATCGGGAGTCGTGGGGGCCGGGCCCGGCCTCCGGGTGGTACTGCACACTGAACGCCGGGATGTCGTCGGCAACCATGCCTTCCAGCACACCATCGTTGAGACAGACATGAGTCTCGGTCACACCCGGAACAGAGCCACTCTCCACCGCGAAGTTGTGGTTCTGGCTGGTTATCTCGACCCGGCCGGTGCGGTTGTCGCGCACTGGAACGTTTCCACCATGGTGGCCGAACTTCATCTTGAAGGTCCGGCCGCCCATCGCCAACGACAGGATCTGATGCCCGAGACAGATGCCGAATATCGGAACCCGGCCCAGCAAGGCAGCCAGTTCGGACACGATCGGACCGGCCTGCATCGCACCACCCGGACCATTGGACACACACCCGCCGTCGGGACGCTGAGCGAGCACGTCTGCGGCTGTGGTGCCGGCCGGCACCACGGTGACGGTGGCGATCTCAGCGAGATGACGCAGCATCGTCGCCTTCACACCGAAGTCGTAGGCGACGATCCGGCGCGGCCCTTCGCCGAAGGTGTAGGCCTCGGCCGTGGTGACCGAGCCAACCAGGTCGATGCCCGCGGTTCCGGGGTCGGCGAGAGCTGCACTGAGCAGGGTCGAGTGGTCGGCACCACCGAAGGCTCCGACCATCGAACCTGAGTTGCGGATGTGTTGGGTCAGTCGCCGGGTGTCGATTCCCCCGATCGCCGCGATCTGATGACGGCGCAGGAACGAGTCGAGGTCGCCTTCGCTGCGCCAGTTGCTGTGGCGTCGGGCCAGGTCGCGGACTATGACACCCCGACAGAACGGCCGACCGGATTCGTCGTCGGCTCCGGTCACTCCGTAGTTCCCGATGTGGGGATAGGTGAAGGTGATGATCTGACCCGCGTACGACGGATCGGTGATCACTTCTTGGTAGCCGGTGAGAACGGTGTTGAACACGACCTCCCCGACCGTCAGACCGTCGGTCGGTTCGGCACCGAGACCTTCACCCTCGAAAACCTCTCCATCCGACATCACCAGTTGGTACTGGCGAATGGAGGTCACCGCTGGGCGTCTCCATCGACAACCACAGGTTGCCCGCGCAAGATGGTGTGTCGGACCTTGCCCTTCACCTTCCGGCCCTCATATGGAGTGTTGACACTCCGGCTCGCCATGGCCTCTCCCGACACCACCCACTCCATCTCAGGGTCGAGCACGACGATGTTGGCCGCTCCGCCGACGACTATCGGTCCACCGTGCGTGGGATCCAGCCCGGCGATGGCGGCCGGACGCCACGACATCAGGGCGAGGATGTCTTCGATGGGGAGATCCAGCTCAGTGTTGGCGAGAGCGAACGCAGTCTCGAGCCCGAGCATTCCGGGCGGAGCATCGGCGAAGGTTCGGTCCTTGTCGTGGGAGGTGTGGGGGGCATGATCGGTGGCGATCGCATCGATGGTTCCGTCGGCCAAGCCCTGCTTGATCGCTTGCACATCTGCATCGGGGCGTAGCGGTGGATGGACCTTGAAGACCGGGTCGAACGATGCACAGCACCCATCGACGAGCGTGAAGTGATGGGTGGTCGCCTCGGCGGTAACCGGAAGGCCCGCGGCCTTGGCGGCTCTCACCATGGCGACCGAACCAGCGGTCGAGAGATGCTGGAAATGGATACGCCCACCGGTGAGACGACTCATGGCGATGTCGCGCATCACCATGAGTTCCTCGGCTTCGGCGGGCTGCCCCGGGATGCCGAGGCTGCTCGACACTCGGCCCTCGTGCATGAGACCGCCCTCGCTGAGCGCCTCGACTTCACAGTGCTGGGCCAGCACGATCGGGCGCCCACCGGTGAGGTGGGACAGCGATCCGGCGTACTCAAGCGCGGTGCGCATCAAGCGGTCGTCCTGGACCCCGCTTCCGTCGTCGGTGAACAGCCGAACTCCGGCCCGCACCATCTCGGCCATCGGAGCCAACGCCTTGCCCTTGCGGCCAACCGTGATCGCACCCGAGGTGCGTACGTCGCAGGCGGTGTTTCGACCCAGCTCGAGTACCTCGGTGACCATTGGCGCGCAGTCGACGGTCGGCGTCGTGTTGGGCATCGCCAACACTGCGGTGAAACCACCCAGTGCGGCGCCTCGTGCCCCGGACTCGATCATTTCGGCTTCTTCGCGTCCGGGTTCACGAAGGTGAACGTGGAGATCGACGAAGCCTGGTGCGACTACGCACCCGGAGGCGTCGAGGGAGTCGTCGGCATCCAACCCCGGACCGACCGCCAACACGGTGCCGTCGGGACCGACGACCACGTCGGAGCGGCGAGTGCCGGTGGAATCGATGATCGTGCCGCCTCGGAGGGCCAGGGTGCGGCTCATGCTGCGGCAACTTTCTCGTCGACCAGGTCGAGCCCGGATCCGAGTAGGAGGAAGAGCACTGCCATCCTCACCGCGACCCCGCTGGTCACCTGTTCGGCCATCACCGCGTTGGGCAGGTCGGCCACCGAGCCGTCGATCTCGACGCCGCGATTCATGGGACCCGGATGCATTATCAGAGCGTGGGGCGGAAGCTTGGAGGCTCGGCGAGAATCGAGCCCCCACTCGTTGTGGAACTCTCTGAGTGTCGGAACATAGGACTGTTCCTGACGCTCGAGTTGCATTCGCAGCAGGTAGCAGATGTCGGACTCCTCGATCACGGAGTCGAGATCGTGGGTGACCTCCACCGGCCAGTCGTCGAGGTCGGCCGGAAGGAGAGTGCGTGGCGCTACGAGAGTCACTTCGGCTCCCATCTGGGTGAAGCCGTGGACGTTGGATCGCGCCACCCGTGAGTGCTTGATGTCGCCGACGAGAGCCACTCGACGCCCATCGAGGTCGCCGAGGTGAGTTCGGGCGGTGTGCAGGTCGAGAAGGGTCTGGGTGGGGTGCTGATTCCAGCCGTCGCCTGCATTGATCACCGAGGCATCGACCCACTCGGATATGCGGTGCGGTGCCCCGGCATCCTTGTGGCGAACCACGACGCCGTCGATTCCCATGGCCTCGATGGTGGCGACGGTGTCGCGAAGCGACTCTCCCTTGCTCACCGACGAGCTGCTGACGCTGAAGTTCATGGTGTCGGCCGACAACCGCTTGGCCGCAGTCTCAAACGAGAGGCGGGTACGGGTTGAGTCTTCGTAGAAGAGCCAGGCGATGGTCTTGCCCCGGAGCGCCGGCACTTTCGGGATCGGCCGCTCGCCGACCTCGGCGAAAGACTCTGTGAGGTTGAGGATCTGCTCTATGGCATCACGGTCGAGATCGGCGATCGAGAGCAGGTGCTTGGTGTCGTTGGTCATGCCAATTCTCCGAGGTCGACGCCGTCGCTGTGGACATCGACCATCTCGTCGCGCCGAGTCGGCAGGTTCTTGCCGATGTAGTCGGGCCTTATCGGAAGCTCACGGTGGCCCCGATCGACCATCACGGCCAGTTGGACCGCGGCCGGCCGGCCGTAGGAGTGGATGGCGTCGAGGGCCGCTCTCACTGTGCGGCCGGTGTAGAGCACATCATCGACCAGCACGATCACCTTGCCAGTCGGGTCGACCGGAATGTCGGTGGCTGCCTCTGGCATCACCGGACGTAACCCGAAGTCGTCGCGATGCATGGTGGCGTCGAGCGTGCCCACCGGGACCTCGGCCCCTTCGATCTCACGGATGGCCTCGCCCAGTTGGTCGGCCAAGTCGACGCCTCCGGTCTGCATCCCGATCAACACCAGTTGATCCGATCCGGAGTTTCGTTCGAGTATTTCGTGAGCCATTCGACGCAGCGCCCGGTCGACATCCTCGGCCGACATGACCCGAGTTCGTGCCTTGAACGCGCCTTCCGCTCGAGGCTCCGCTGAGCGCCTTTCGCGCTTTCCCATATCGTCTCTCTTTCGTCCGTATGGGCCTCGCTGAACCCATTTCACGGTCGAAAACGAAACGTAGCACGACTCGATGAGTCTGCTGTTCCAATCCGGGCGATATTCGAGATTATTCAGATCGTGGCGACGAACACGGCCGGCTGATCATACGAAGGCGGCCGGATCTCGATGAATCCGGCCTTGGCGGCGACACGCTTGGATGCTTCGTTGGCATCATCGATCTCTGCCAGGAGAGCCTCGAATCCACCTTCATCGAGGAGCCAGGTCGCGACCAATGAGACCGCCTCGGAGGCAATTCCTCGTTGGCGCTCGTCCTTGGCGACCCACCAGCCGATGAGCGCAGCCCGCCTGACCGGATCAACTCGTGAGATCCCGACCTCGCCCAGGACGCGGCCGTCGTTCGGATCGCTTGCCGCCAGGTCCATGGCGAGTTGAGCTCCGGTCCGTAGCCCCGCTCCTTCGATCCATCCTCGAGCCGACTCGACCGACCGATCTGCAGGTGGGTTCGAGCCGGCCGCAATGTCGGGATCGGACCAAGCCTCAGCCAGAGCGGGCGCATCGTCGACAGCCCATGGACGCATGATCACATCGGCGCCGATCAACTTCGGGGGAGAAAGGTTCAGCACCGGATCGCCCTCGGCATTCATGCGTTACCGGCTCAGTCTCCGCGAGTCTCGTCGGCCACGGCTCGCAGCAGCCCGTTGAGGAACTTCGGCGAGTCCTCACCGGAGTACTGGGTGGCCAGCTCGACAGCCTCCGACAAGATCACCCCCGTAGGGATCTCGGCTCTCTCGGTGAGCTCCCATGTGGCCATCGATGCGACGACTCGGTCGACCACCGCCATTCGCTCGATTCGCCAGCTCTTCAGGTTGCGCGAGATCAATGAGTCGATGGACTCGCGTGCGGCATCGACACCGAGGGCCATGCTGATGGCGTACTCGTCGAGCTCGACGGTGCGGCCTTCGAGAATCGACTCCACCGTCGAGGACGCCACGGTGGCCTCGTAGAGAACAGCGAGGGCCTCCTCGCGGGCCTCACGGCGCCGACCGAGGCCGGGTACGGAATCGGTCACGCTCGGCTCAGGTAGGCACCGGTGCGGGTATCGACCTTCACTCGCTCGTCGGGGTTGACGAACAGGGGGACCTGAACCACGAGGCCAGTCTCGAGGGTGGCCGGCTTGGTGCCGCCAGACACGCGATCGCCTTGGATACCGGGTTCGGTCTGGGAGATCGTCAGCTCGACTGCCGCGGGGAGATCCGTTCCGACGATTTCACTGCCGAACATCAACAGCACGGCAGTGGAGTTCTCGATGATGTAGTTGACGGCGTCGCCGAGGGACTCCGGAGCCACCTGGATCTGGTCGTAGGACTCGTTGTCCATGAAGATGTAGTCGGAGCCATCTCGGTAGAGAAACTGCATCTCACGCTTGTCGATCGTCGCCCGCTCGACCTTCTCGCCGGCGCGAAACGTGCGGTCGATCACGGCACCGGTACGCACGTTCTTGATGGTGGTTCGAACAAAGGCATGGCCCTTTCCGGGCTTCACATGCTGAAAGTCGACCACTTGGAAGAGCCCGCCGTCGAGTTCGAGCGCCATGCCGTTCTTCAGATCATTGGTGGTGATGATGGCCATTGGCGTCTCCGTGTTCAGACAAGTGGATTCTTCGGGAACCGGGTGAGTACCCGGAATCCGTCAGTGGTCACGACGACGGTGTCCTCGATCCGTACGCCACCGAGTCCGGCGACGTAAATGCCCGGCTCAACCGTGAGAACGTGACCCGGCTGGAGGATACCGGTGTTGCCCTTCCTGACCGCCGGAAGTTCGTGGATGTCGAGCCCGACCCCGTGGCCGGTGCCGTGGCCGAACTGGTCGCCGTAGCCGGCGGCTTCGATCACGTCTCGACAGGCTGAGTCGACGGTTCCCGCTTCGACTCCGGCGGCGACGCTCTCAACACCGGCGTGTTGGGCCTCGGCCACGACTTCGAGCAGAGTCTCGATTTCGTCGCTAGCGGGACGATCACCGACAACAAAGGTGCGGGTCATGTCGCTTCGGTAGCCATCCACGACTGCCCCGCAATCGACCACGAGAAGGTCGCCGTCCTGCATGGCTCGGTCGCCGGGCGTGGCGTGGGGTAGGGCGGAGTTGGGACCGGTGGCGACGATCGTGTCGAACGAAGGGCCGGCAGACCCTCGGCCACGCATACCTGCGTCGATCGTCGCGGCGAGATCACGCTCACGGGTTCCGGGTTCGATCAACTCGACTGCTTCGGCCAACGACTCATCGACGATCGAGGCTGCGACTTCGATACGCGCCAGTTCGGCCGACGTCTTGACGCTCCTCAGTTCGAGTATCAGCGCATCGGTGGCCACGACCTCACCACCGATGGCGTCGGCCCACGTTCGCTGCGCCGCCCAGGTGATGGACGAAGCCTCGAGTCCGACCCGAGTCGAGTCTTGGAGACGTCTCGATCCGGTCTTGAACGGACTCGGTGAGATCTCGACAGCGGCCCCGCATTCGGCTCCTGACAGTTGGCGCGGAGCCTGATTCTGGTAGCGCGAGTCGGTGATCAGTGTCGCTCCGGCGGAGGTGATGATCAGCACTCCGGTGGATCCGGTGAACCCGGTGCACCATCTGATGTTGCTCGGGTCGGTGACGACGAGAGAATCACATCCGGCCGATCCGAGAAGATCCAACACTGCGTCGACCCGGCCGGCAACCGACAGCGGAGGCAATCCGGGGTCGGTCACGACAATTCGGCGGCCACTGCGTCGATGGCGAGTATGTAGCCGTGACCACCAAAACCGCTGATCGATCCGGTGGCAACCGGGGCCACGACCGAAGTCCGACGCCAGGGCTCCCGTGAGTCGGGGTTCGACAGATGAAGCTCGACAATCACTCCGTCGAACGCGGCCAGGGCGTCGTGGATGGCCCACGACGTATGCGTGAATGCGCCCGGGTTGATCACGATCGCGGCCGCTACCCCACGCGCTGAATGAATCGCATCGATGAGATCGCCTTCGCTGTTCGACTGCACGTGACTGATCGAGAGTCCGTGCTTCTCAGCTGTGGACGTAGCCAACGCCACGTGATCGTCGAGGGTGGCGGATCCGTACACCGAAGGCTCGCGGTCGCCGAGCAGGTTGAGGTTGGGGCCCGAAAGCAGCAACACCGATGGGGCTGTGGTCATGGTCGTGTCTCCAGATTCATCGGACTGTGTTCATGGCCTGCAGAAGCACGGCGCGGTCGATTCCGACCACCGATTCCACGCCAAACGGACCGTCGAGCACCATGGTGAGGCCGTCGATGGCCTTCTTGTCGTGGGCGAACAGGTCGACGAGTTCTTCGCTCTCGAGGGCCTGAGGCAAGGTGAAAGGCAGGCCGTAGGACTCCAACACCCGTCGGTGTTCGCCGACTCGAACGGCATCGATTCGTCCGAGGAGTCGGGCGACTTCGGCGGCATAGATCAGTCCGATCGCAACTGCCTCTCCGTGGCGGAGGTCGTAGCTGCCGACGGTTTCGATGGCATGGGCCAGCGTGTGTCCGTAGTTCAACACCGCTCGACTCCCGGATTCGCGTTCGTCAGCGGCGACAACATCGGCCTTGAGTTGCACACACGCCGAGACACGGTCGGTGATATCGAGCTGGTCAAGCGCGCCTCCACCGAGGAAGTGATACTTGGCGACCTCGCCGGTGCCGCTCAGGAGTTCGCGCGGCGGCAGAGTGTCGAGCGTGTCGGTGTCGCACAACACCGCCGACGGCTGCCAGAACGCCCCGACCAAGTTCTTCCCTTCGGGAAGATTCACACCGGTCTTTCCCCCGATGGCCGCGTCGACCTGTGCGAGCAGCGTGGTGGGGACCGAAACGAAACGGATTCCTCGGTGGTAGACCGCGGCCACGAACCCGGCGAGGTCGGTCACCACTCCCCCGCCGACAGCGACGATCACGTCGCCTCGGGTGCATCCCCATTCGGTCAGACGCCTACACACCGACTCGACGGTGGACATGGTCTTGGCAGCCTCACCCGGCGGCACAATCACTTCGAGCTGTTCGACTCCGGGATCGACCGCCCACGGGATGGCCTCCTGGGTGATCACCGCCACCCGACGAGCCCCATCCGGGATCACCTCGGCCAGCATTCCGCGAACGCCCTGGCCGACGTGGACGTTGTAGCTGCGTTCCCCCAGCCCGACCTCGATCGTCTTCACAGGACACTCTCCTGCTCGAGGTCCAGCAAGAGTCGATCGACCGTGGAGTCGCGAGTGAAGTCGGTGGTGTCGATGCGAATGTCGGAAACCTCCGAATACCAGGCCTCGCGTTCGGAGACCTTGGCCCTCATGTTGGCGGCCACATCGCCTTCGAGCAGAGGGCGCCCCCTACCGCGTTTCACTCTCTTGACCAGCGCCTCGACACTCGCGTCGAGCCACACCACCAGCGATCTTCCGTCAGTGAGCACCCGCCGATTGTCTTCGGAAACGACAATTCCGCCGCCCGTGGACACGACCGCAGGCGGGCCGTCGAGGATGTCTGTCAGCGACGCGCTCTCTCTCGATCGAAAGTCAGCTTCTCCAGCTTCGGAGAAGATTTCCGGTATGGAACGGCCGGCGCCATGAACCACTGCCGCGTCCGTGTCGCGATGGGGACGCCTCAGCCGGTCCGCCAGGTCGCGGCCGACCGTCGACTTCCCTGACCCCATGGGCCCCACGAGAATCACGTGACGTCTGTCCACGGTTCAGAGGGTACTTGTGGTGGGCGGGCCGGATGCGGAGTTCTCGACTCCGGCGAGGGGCCTCGGCTCGGCTCTTCCGTTCAGACGCCGAGCAGTGTTCCGGAGAACAGCACCGATACCACCGCACCAGCAGCAAGTGCCGGCCCGAATGGAATGCTCTGGGAGAGCAACCGCGATGGCTGGCCGTCAACCGCTTCGGGGTCGACCAACACATCGGAGCGGGTCTTGCGGGCGAGTGCAACGGCCACGCCGCCGCCCACACCCAGGGCACAGCCGATCAGCAGGGCGATGAAGACGAGCCTCACCACCGGGGTCCAGCCCACATAGGTGGTGCCGGCAACCCAGCCGATGTGCATACCCAGCAACAACGAGAGCTTCACGTCGCCGAACCCCATGCCTCTGGGCGAGACCAGGTGGGCGATCAGCAACAACACGAAATAGGCAAGCCCGCCGAGCAGGGCCCGACCAATGGCGACCGGACGGTCGATGGCGAGCGCCACGATCACCATCACGACCGCCGATATCGCAATGGCCGGGAACGTGATGAGATCGGGAAGTCGATAGACGTACAGGTCGATCACCGAAAGCGCCATGAGCGCGGTCACGAGCACCAGCGGCGGAATCACCACCCACTCGGCTCCGAACTCGAGGGTCACCAACACGAACAGTGCTGCGGTCACCATCTCGACCAGCGGATAGGCCGGCGTAACTCGGTGTTCGCAGTATCGACAGCGACCCTTGTGACTGATCCACGAGATCACCGGCACCACTTCGCTCCAGCGGAGGTCGTGGCTGCAGTGGGGACACCTCGAACGGACGGTGATAGCGGTCCGGTCCGGCACTCGGTCGACGAGCATGGTCACGAACCCACCAACGATCAGTCCGACGGGAACCGCGGCTGCTGTGAACATGACGTCCATCTTGGTCTCCTCAGGCCTCGAAACCGATGGTCAGGAGTCGACCGATCCCAAGAACTTGAGCAGGAGGCCACGGTTGACGGTCTCGTCCTCGGCTTCCACCGCGGCGAGTGCGGCGTCGCGCTCAGCATCGGTGGTGGCTCGTGCTGCCTCGGCAACAGCCTTGGCGGCACGGGGGCTCAGGTTGGCGAGTTGCCGGGCCATTTCGGCCGGGTTGAGAGCTTCATCATCGCTGCCGAAACCTGAATCCGTGGATCCCGAGAACAGTCCACCAGAGGAATGCTCCTCGTCGTGAAGGCCGAACTCAGCGAGAGGATCGCCGGCCGACAGCAGTGGGTCGAGGGCGGGATCGTCACCGAATGACTCCGAGACTGGATCGCCGTCGAACTCATCCTCGAGTTCGACTTCCGATTCCGGTTCGGGTTCGTCGGTGGATGACTCGTCAGAGACCGCCTCATCGAAGTTGGGCTCTCCGGAGTCGAATTCGTCGTCGACGTAGTTGTCCTCGACGGTGATCGGCTCGAATGTCTCGACGGACTCAACTTCCTCGACCGGGGCCTGCTCCTCGACGATCTCGACCAGACCAAGTTCGATCAGTTCCTTCACCAGGCGACACACGGCCACCTCGTGCATGTCGAGCTCCTGGCCGACCTCGGCCACTCGTCGGCCTGAACCGACCGCAGCGATTCCGCTCCAGCGAGAGGAGTCAACCATGACATCGGGGCCGTCGAGTTCGTTTCGAAGTCCGACCCACACGTCGGTCGATGGCACCACGAGTTCGATCGTTCGCCATTCCTCGAGCATGGCCTCGGCCTTGCTCAATGCTGTCTCCATCGGTTCTGTCGCACCTGCGGACTCAGCGACGAGATCGTCCTCGAATGTGAACGAACCCTTCACCAGCCTGAGGAGTCCGAACAGGACCTCTGAAGCCGTGGTCTCAGATCGGGGATCGCCGACGAGTTCGGCGTGCGCCACCGAGCCGGAATCGATCCAGACACTGCCCGAGCCTTCGCTGCTCGTGACCCTCAGACGACCGGTCTTCACGGTTGACGCGAGAAGACGGAGAACGTCGGGTAGTGCGAATGTGTCGAGAGTGCCTGAGAGCGCCACGGTTACCTCCAGAGGGAACAACACCTGCCCCATCGGCACGAGACCCGGCACTTGTGAGCGGTTGACCCACAATGGTCGAGACGCCGTCGGTTCAGCGCTTCCGAAGCTCGCCAAGTGCGGCGGATCTCATGGCATCGATCGGCGCCTCTGCACCGGTCCAGAGTGTGAACGCCAGTGCCGCCTGACGAACCAACATGGACAGGCCGTTGTGCCCCACGACCCCTTGGTCTCGTAGTGCCGAGAGCCACGGAGTGGACGCCGGGTTGTAGATCAGGTCGACCACCACCTGGTCCGATCGAATGAGGCCTGGATCACACGGCATCGCCGGATCGATTCCCATCCCCACCGATGTGGCGTTGACCACGATGTCGGCCTCTGCGATCGATTCGAAGGTTGACACCGCCCCCACCGGGCCGGCCAGGTTCGCCGCCACTGCTGCCGAGTCTGAGGATCGGTTGATCACGTTGACCTCTCGCGCTCCGGCCTGCGCCACGGCTCTGATCACCGCCCGAGCGGCACCACCGGCACCGATCACCGCCACCGACCGGCCGGATGGGGTGATACCCGCATCGTCGAGAAGAGCATCGAGGAATCCGGCCCCATCGGTGTTCTCGGCCCGCAGCAGGCCTTCGCCCATGTCGACGATGCAGTTGGCGGCGCCAAGCGCCTCGGCCTCGGGCGAGAGCTGATCGACAGACCCGATTACGTCGGCCTTGTGAGGCATCGTGACCGACATGCCCCGCATCTTCATTGCTCTCATGGCATCCACCGCGGCCCCGCCGTCGCCGGCGGCCACCTCGAAGGCCAAGTAGATCCAGTCGAGCCCAAGCGCATCGAACGCAGCGTTGTGAATGGCGGGCGACAACGAGTGAGTCACCGGATCGCCGATCACGGCAGCCACGCTGGTGGCACCGGTCGGGAATCGCTTGGAAGACACTTGCGCTATCAGCCGCAGTAGCCGAGGTCGACGCACACCTGGAGTGCCGCGGCTCGTTCGGACTCGGTAACGGCAAAGGTGTGGGCGCCAGCTTGCCCGCCCTCATCGGTGAGCACGTAGTAGAACCATTCGCCGGTGGAGGGCTGCAGCGCGGCTTCGAGCGACTTCTCCCCGGGGGCAGCAATCGGGGTGGGAGGCAGGCCAACCACGGCTCGGGTGTTCCAGGGCGACTCGTTGTCGAGATCGCTCTGCAACAATGGCTCGGTGAAGGGCTTGCCCACCGCGTAGTAGGTCGAAGCATCGATGCCGAGTCTCTCGTCGGCGAGCAGCCGGTTGTAGATCACACGAGCGATCTTCGGCCGGTCGGAATCGATCTTGGCCTCCTCCTCGATCAAGGAAGCCACGACCACGACCTGATAGTCGGTGAGTCCGAGTTCGTCGATGACCGCGGCCCGACCCGGATCATCGAGCAGAGATCCGAAGCGTTGATCGAAAGTGTTGCTCATGCGATCTATGAACTTGCGCTCGTTGCCGCGATCGCTTTCCGGGATGTCGTAGGTCGCGGGGAACAGGGTTCCTTCGAACCACAACAACCCGGGGACATCCGGATCCAGGTAGCTCGATACCAATGACTCATCGCCGAACGCCGACACGAGATCCTCACGGCTGAATCGATCGTTCTCATCGACCAGTCGGTCGATGATCTCGGTGAGACGGAGGCCTTCGGGGATGGTGATATCGAAGAAGATCTCGGGGATGGGTCCCTCGTCGAGCCTCTCGACCACCTCTTGAAAGCTCATATTGAGATTCAGCACGTAGTCGCCGGCTTTGAACGTGCGCTCGGTGTCGCATCCGAGGAATCCGGTAATGGTGATGCTGCCACCTACGTCGCCCTCGCATCTGAGCCAGTAGCGAAAGACCGTGCCATTGCCGATGACGTCGTTGGAGGCCAGCGAACTCGCCACGTCGTTGGTGGAGGCTCCGTTGGGGATGTTGAAGTCGATCTCCTCGCCGAGAGCACCGGACCGTTCGATCTGATTGTCGATCCAGCCATAGATTCTCCCCCGGACCCACAAGGTGGCGAAGATCACCAACACGATGAGGATCACAATTCGGAAGAATCCACCCCAGCTGTTGCGGTAACGCACCCAGTTGCGGTCGTTGATGTCGTATCTGGGGTCGACGAGGGGGTCGGCGGTCGGGTCGTCCTCGAAGACGTACTCGACACCACTGGCATCGACCCCGGCAACGATCACCGCTCCGGGTGGCGCGATGTGGTCGGGCAGGGCCACCGAGGAATCAGGATCGAGAGTCGAGATTCCAGGGTCGAGGGGAGCCACCGGAGCAGAGTTCGAAACGGGCATGGCGACTCTGGTGGGCTGTCGTCGGGCCGGACGACGGCGAGACGCCGGACGGTCGGGGGCCGGCTCTGGTGTCGTCTCGGGTTGGTCCGGCAGGCTGAAGTCTTCGGGTTCGCCGCCTTCGCCGGTGATGAAATCCGAGAATGACCTCCACGACTTCGATTTGTCAGCCATCAGACATCCCCGAATCGAGCCATGCCTGCAGGATCACCGAAGCCGCGACCTTGTCGATCACTCGGCGTCGGGCATCGGCTGGCATGTCCTGCTCCTTGAGGCTGCGTTCGGCAGTCACGGTCGTGAACCGCTCATCGTATGTAACAACCGGGACGGTGAGGGCGTCAGCCAGTGCCTTACTCTCGGAGAGACAGAGTTTGGCGGCGGGACCCATCGACCCGTCGAGGCTGTAAGGAAGCCCGACCACGACAATCTCGGCTTCCCATTCGGCCACCAGATCGACTATCGCCTGATGCTCGCGCTGCCGGTTGCCGACCCTCTTCACGACCTCGATGGGAGTGGCGACAGAGCCAGCGCTGTCGCTGATAGCAACACCGATTCGCTTTGATCCCAGGTCGAGCCCCATGGCCCGCATATCAGGAGATCCCGGCCGCCGAGCGCGCTTGGTCGAGCGCCTCGTCGAGGGCCTCGACATCCTTGCCTCCGGCCACTGAGATGTCGTCGGCTGGACGACCACCTCCACCGATTGTCGACTTGGCCTGCTCTATCAGAGCACCGGCTTTGAATCCGCTGTCGGGAATCACTGCAGCTACCAGTGCTGCGCCACCCGAATCGAGTGCCGCTCCCAATACGACTGCCTTCACGTCGGCTTGGTCTCGTACGGAAACCGCGAGGTCGCGCAATCCGTCGCGATCGATGCCATCGACCCGCGCTACCACGACTCCGTCGACAGCGGTCGCTGCAAGCTCGGGAGCTTGTCCCACCGCGATCTGCTGCTTCAGCTGAGCGACCTCGGCCCGAAGCGACTTCTGTTCGTCGAGGCGGCGTTCGATTCCTTCGACCACGTCGTCGGGGGCCACCCCCAGCCAATCGGCAACAGATGCCATCTGTTCGCTGGTGGACCTGAACAACTCGAGGGCGCTCAGACCGGTGGTCGCCTCGACTCGACGGATGTTGGAACCAATCGAGCCCTCCGACAGGATGCGGAACGGACCGATGTCGCCGAGCGATTGCACGTGGGTGCCGCCGCAGAGCTCGACGGACTTATGTCCGGCCTCCATGACCCTCACTCGATCGCCGTACTTGTCGCCGAAGAAGGCAATGGCGCCGAGTTGTTCGGCCTCGGCCATTGTCGTCTCGAAGTTTCGGCAGGTTTCGTTGCCGAGAATCTCGCCGTTGACGAGATCCTCGACCTCGTGGATCTGCTCGGTGGTCATAGCGTCGTAGTGGCTGAAGTCGAAACGGAGCCTTTCGGGTCCGACCCAGGAACCCTGCTGCTTGACGTGATCGCCGAGCGCCGTTCGCAGCGCCCAGTGAAGAACGTGGGTTGCCGTGTGATTGCGGCGGATGGCGGCACGCCGATCTGAGTCGATCGATGCGGTGGCCTCCTGTCCGACGTCGATCGTTCCTGACAGGGGTTCGACATTGTGGGCAGTGAGCCCCGGCACGACGGCGTGGGTGTCGGTGACGGTGACTTCGCCGGTATCGGTGGAGATCCGACCGGTGTCGCCGATCTGACCACCGCTTTCGGCATAGAACGGGGTGCGGTCGAGAACCAGTAGCCCATCGGCGTGGTGAAGTACTCGCGCCTGAGATGACTCCTCGTCGCGGCCCACGAACTCGGTGACCCCGAACTGATCGATCAGCTCGACGAACAGGGCGGGGTCGATGCCCTCAGCCACCTTGCGGGCATCCTTGGCCCGGCGACGCTGTTCGGCCATGGCTGCTTCGAATCCCGCGACGTCGACTTCGACACCTCGCTCCCCAGTGATCTCCTGGGTGACTTCCAGCGGGAAGCCGTAGGTGTCGTGCAACTCGAACGCTACATCGCCTGCGAGGTCTTGTCCGGGCTGGAGCTCTCCCAGATGCTGATCGAGGATTGTCTGGCCGGTGCGGAGCGTCTCGCGGAATCGAACCTCTTCTCGATCGACTACCCCCCGGATGAATTCGTGGTTTCTGACCAGGTCGGGGTAGTCGGGGCCCATCACCTCGACGACAGCATCGACCATGCCGGCCATGACGGTCTGTTCGACACCGAGGATGTAAGCGTGGCGAACCGCTCGCCGCAGAATCCGCCGGAGCGCATAGCCCCTGGCTTCGTTGGAGGGGAAGACCCCGTCGCTCACCAGCAGAGAGGTGCTTCTGGCGTGGTCGGCGAGTATCCGCAGCGAGACGTCGCTCTCGGGGTCGGCGCCGGGTTGGACTCCGGTGAGCTTCGAGGCGACCGCCAGGAGGAGCTCCAACTCGTCGGTCTCCCAAACCGAATCGACACCCTGCAACACCGACACGGTGCGTTCGAGGCCGAGGCCAGTGTCGATCGATGGCTTCGGAAGCGGCGACTGGGTGCCGTCGTCGTGCTGCTCGAACTGCATGAACACGAGATTCCAGATCTCGATGTAGCGGTCCTCGCCTCCGTGGGCGGGTCCTCCACTGGGCCCGAACTCCTCACCTTTGTCCCAGAAGATCTCTGAGCAGGGCCCACAGGGGCCGCTGTCGCCCATGCGCCAGTAGTTGTCCTCGTCGAGTCGTTGAATGCGTTCGGCCGGAACTCCAACCTGGTCTCGCCAGATCTCCTCGGCTTCGTCGTCGGAGAGATGAACGGTGACCCACAGCCGCTCGGGATCGAGGGCGAGGACCTCGGTGATGAACTCCCAAGCCCATGCGATCGCATCGGACTTGAAGTAGTCGCCGAAACTGAAGTTTCCGAGCATCTCGAAGAAGGTGAGATGGCGGGAGGTGCGTCCGATCTCATCGAGATCGTTGTGCTTTCCTCCGGCCCGGACACACTTCTGCACGGTGACAGCCCGGTCGAACGGGGGGACTTCCTCGCCGGTGAAGTACGGCTTGAACGGCACCATCCCGGCCACCGTGAACAGCAGCGTCGGATCGTGAGGGATCAGACTGGCTGACGGTTGATGGCTGTGGCCCCGCTCAACGAAGAAGTCGGTGAAGGCCCTGCGTACCTCGTTGGCTTTCATGAGGCTGGCAGCCTATCGGCGCAGGCGGTCGGGCCTCAGCCCCCGGGCTGGCCCGGCGTGGGTCTCCGATCGACGTCCGGAGAACTCGTCGAGGAGATCTTGTTCGACCTGATGCATCACCGCCGCACCCTCCCGGGCCGCGTCGCGGAATTCGACCGCCATCTCGCGGGTTCGGTCGGCTACGGCACGCCCTCGATCGGCCACGTCGGATCGCACCTGCGCTGGGGCATAGCGCTCGACCGTGCGCTTGACCCGGCGTTGGACGTAGATCGAGGTCGTGATTCCGAGCGAGTAGCCGACACTGGTCCAGAGGATCCTCTTCATCCTGTGCGGCCGAGTTCGGGAGCGGACGATCCGCTGGTCTCGATCACCTTCGATGACCGACCCCACCTGAGACGGCGGGTGGCCCGCCCGGCGCCCGCCACCAGAGAAATCGTCTTTATGAGGGGTGGGGCCATGGCCTTGTAGGTGAGCCGCGACGCGTTGTCGACAGTGGTCGTGATGCTCTCGGCTCGATCGATGATGCCGTCGACCCGACGTAGCTCGTCGCCGGCCTTGGCGACCGTGAATCGCAGGTCGTCGACCATGGGAAGGGTCGAACTGCGCAACTCTTCAACAGTGAGACGGAGTTCTCGCAGGGTGCGCACCATCGACTGGATCGCGACCACCATCACCGCCACCATCACCAAGGAAACGGCGGTGACCGCTATTGCTGCCAGATCGGACGCAGACATGATGCCAGTCAAGCCGAACGAGTCGTCCGGGGTGGTGATGGTCTTCAGTCTCCCCGACCCGGCCAGGCCTTCTCCACATCGGCTTCGGCTCCATGTTCCGATGGCCGGTAGTAGACGTGTCCCTCCACCTCATCGGGCCGGTGGGTCTGATCGGCCCAACCGTCGGGCAGGTCGTGGGGATACTGGTATCCGACTCCATGGCCGAGCCCGGTCGCCGCCTTGTAGTGGGCGTCGCGAAGATGGGCGGGTACGTCTCCCGTGCCGGCCGACCGGGCGTCTTCGAGAGCGGCACCCAGAGCGGTGGTGACCCGATTGGATTTGGGGGCGGTGGCGAGATGAATCACAGCTTGGGCGAGGTTGAGCTGGGCCTCCGGCAATCCCACGAACTCGACCGCTCGAGCCGCGGCGTCGGCGATCAGCAGCGACTGTGGGTCGGCCATGCCAACGTCCTCCGACGCCAGGATCACCAGTCGACGAGCGATGAACCGAGCGTCCTCGCCGGCCTCGAGCATCCGGGCCAGCCAGTAGAGGCCGGCATCGGCATCGGAACCTCGGATGCTCTTGATGAACGCACTCGCCACATCGAAGTGACCGTCGCGTCCGTATCTGACCGCCTTGGAGTCGACCGCACCCTCGGCGTCGGCCAACGTGACGTTCACAGGAGTGTCGCGGCGGGCCGCCAGAGCCACCGCCACCTCGGTACTCGTGAGCGCATGCCGACCGTCGCCTCCGCTGCGCGATGCCATGTGGGCGACAGCGTCGTCGTCGGCCGAGGCTCCCTCTTCTTGGAGACCCCGGCGGATCAGCTCCGCTATGTGCTCGTCGTCGAGGGCATGGAGCCGGAACAACGTCGATCTCGACATCAGAGGAGGGTTCACCTCGAAATGAGGGTTTTCGGTGGTGGCTCCGACCAATACCAGCAGACCTTCCTCGACGGCCGGCAGGAGCGTGTCCTGCTGTGCCTTGTTGAATCGGTGGACCTCGTCGAGGAACAGGATCGTGCCCACGCCACGTTCGCCGAGGCGATGACGGGCCTGGGCGATGATCTCCCGCACGTCCTTCACCGACGCGGTCACCGCCGAGAGTTCCTCGAACACCTTTTCGGTCTTTGATGCGATCAGTCGGGCGAGGGTCGTCTTGCCGGTTCCGGGGGGTCCCCAGAGAATCACCGAGGAGAGTCGGTCGGATTCGATGAGGGTCCGCAGCGGGCGGCCGGGGGCCAGCAGGTGAGGTTGTCCGACTATCTCGTCGAGCTGCTGAGGCCGAAGACGCGCCGCCAGAGGCGACCGGCTCTGGAGTCGGGCGCCAGCGGCTGCTGCGAAGAGATCGTCGGTCACGGATCGACCCTAGACCCTCCGGCAGCGGGGCCGCGACAGCGTGATTCAGGTGCTGCTGGGAAGGACCCGCAGGCCGAGTTCTTCGAGCTGCGTCGAATCGAGTGGGCCCGGCGCGTTGGTGAGCGGATCAGCACCGGACTGAGTCTTCGGGAACGCGATCACCTCACGAATGTTCTCCTCGCCGGCGAGTAGAGCGGTGAGTCGATCGATCCCGAAGGCGAATCCGGCATGGGGTGGCGCTCCATAGCGGAACGCATCGAGAAGGAACCCGAACTTGGCCTGGGCCTCCTCGGCTCCGATCCCCAACAGTTCGAAGATGCGGGACTGGATGTCGGCGCGATGGATTCTCACGCTGCCCGATCCGAGTTCCCAGCCGTTGAGCACGAGATCGTAGGACTGCGACCGCACCTCGAGCAGCGCCTCGCCTCCGGCTTCCAGATGCTCCATGTCGTCGGGGTGAGGCATGGTGAACGGGTGATGAGCGGGCACCGGGCTGCCGTCGTCGCCGATCGACTCGAACAAGGGGAAGTCGACCACCCAGACGAACTTGAAGCCGCCTTCGCCCACCGGCGGGCGGCCCAACGCCAGGCGCAGTAGGCCGAGGACCCGACGAACCATTGATCGCTTGTCGGCCACCAGGAAGACCATGTCGCCGGGCTCGGCGTCGAGGGCCGCTATGACGTCGGAACCTTCCTGAGCCGACAGGAACTTGGCCACGCCGGCATCGAGCTTGGTGACGCCGTCGTCGTCGACCACCCGCATCCATGCCAGGCCCTTGGCTCCCCACTGCTTGCAGTCGTCGACCAGACCGTCGACCTGGTTGCGTGACAGGCTCTCGGCCCCGCCGGAGAGGCAGATTCCCTTCACACACTCGGCCTGAAACACACGAGCTTCAGTGTCGGAGAACACAGGGGTGAGCTCCACGAGCTCCATGCCAAACCGCATATCGGGCTTGTCGTTGCCGAATCGTTCCATTGAGTCGAGCCAGGAGATCTCGGGAATCTCGGCTGGTCTCTCGCCGATGACCGCTTCGGACACGTCGGCGACGGCCCTGGAGATGAACTCGAAGACGTCGTCTTGGGTGACGAAGCTCGCCTCGGCATCGAGCTGCATGAACTCGAACTGTCGGTCGGCTCTGAGATCCTCATCGCGTAGACAGCGGGCGATCTGGTAATAGCGATCGAAACCGCCGACCATGCAGAGCTGCTTGAAGAGCTGAGGACTCTGAGGAAGGGCGTAGAAACTGCCGGGCTCCTTGCGCGAGGGAACCACGAAGTCGCGTGCGCCTTCGGGCGTGGACGCGATCAGCATTGGGGTCTCGATCTCGGTGAATCCCTGAGCCTCCATGGCCGACCGGATCGTGGAGTTGACGAGAGCGCGGGTGCGAAGGTTTCGCTGCATACGCGACTTGCGGAGATCGACGTATCGGTGTCGGAGACGGATGGTCTCGTCGACCCCGGTGCGCTCATCCATCGGGAACGGCGGCGGCTCGGCCTTCGACAGGATCTCGACCGACTTGACGTCGACCTCAACCTCGCCAGTGGAGAGATCCGGGTTGACAGTGCCCTCGGGGCGGGGCCTGACCTCACCGGTCATGGAGACGACGTATTCGCTACGGAGATCGCGAGATCCGTCCACGACACACTGCAATACTCCGGTGTGGTCGCGAAGGTCGATGAACGCAAGGTGTTCGCCGTGTTCGCGACGACGATCGACCCATCCACAGACGGTGATCGTGCGACCGATGTCGGCAGCGTTGAGTTGGCCACACATGTCGGTGCGCATGGCAGTTGAGAGATCCATCATCAATCCTGTGTCGGGGAAGTCGGGTGCGGGTTCACACGCCGTTGTCTTGGAAAAGTCGCCTGATCTCGCCGGCTAGAGCGGCCAGGGGGACACGGCGCTGGCCGGTGTCGCCGCGGAGGTCTCGCAGCGTCGCCTCGCCACTCGCGATCTCGTCGTCACCGATGATCACGGCGTAGCTTGCTCCCGATCGATCGGCGAGCTTCATTTGGGCTTTCATCGAGCGTCCACCGTAGGCCCTGTCGGCACCCAGGCCGACCCCACGGAGGCTCTCGCAGATCGCCAGAGCGGAGGAGCCACCGGCCACGTCGACCACGAACACGTCGACCGGCGAGGGGGCCACCTCGAACGACTGCTCGGCGTCGCAGGCGAGGAGTATTCGGTCGACCCCCAACGCGAATCCGATGCCCGGCGTGTCGGGGCCACCTAGTGCCTCCACGAGACCGTCGTATCGTCCACCGCCACCGACCGCGTTTTGCGATGTCTCGAGGGCGTCGGCAGTGAACTCGAAGGTCGTGCGGGTGTAGTAGTCGAGGCCGCGGACGAGCCTCGGCGAGATCTCGTATTCGATGCCCAGCGTCTCGAGGCCCGACCTGACCTGCTGGAAGTGGGCGGCCGACTCCTCGCTCAGGAAGTCGACCATGAGGGGGGCCTCGTCGATGATCGCCTGGTCGTCGCGTCGCTTCGAGTCGAGCACCCGGAGAGGGTTGCGTTCGAGAGTCACTTGGGACTGGGCCGATAGTTCGGACCGACGGCTGTCGAGGTATCCGAAGAGAGCCTTCAGATAGTCGGGGCGGCAGGCCGGATCGCCCAAGCTGTTGAGCAGCAATCTGATCCTGGTCAGTCCGACTGCTTCGAAGAATCGCGAACCCAACGCGATGACATCGACATCGGCTTGGGGGTCGTCGGTGCCGAGCACCTCGACTCCGACCTGGGTGAACTGGCGATACCGCCCGGCCTGGGGCTGTTCGTATCGAAACTGGGGGCCGTCGTACCAGACCTTCCACGGGGGCACCGGTCGGTGCTCGACGTAGGCACGGCAGATGCTGGCTGTGAGCTCGGGGCGAAGGGCGAGGTGTTGAGGAGGATCACCCTTGTCGAAGAGGTCGAACATTTCCTTGGTGACGAGGTCGGTGGACTCCCCCACCCGCTTGAAGACCCCCATGTCCTCGAACATCGGTGACACGACCTCACCGAAGCCCCATTGCCCGGCCAGAACCGCGAACGCGTTGCTGAGGCTGCGACGCCGCGCCGACTCAGGCGGCAGGATGTCGCGGGTGCCCTTGGGGGCTCGGAATTTTGGTTCGGCCACGACGATTCAGGCTAGCGCCCGCTTGGCCCGGGCAGCTTCCAATTGGGTGGGTCAGGTCCCGCCGGGGACGACGCGGTAGGCGTCGTAGACCGCCTCGATGGCCAGCAACGACGACAGCACCGAATCGAGCTGGCTCACATCGGCTAGTTCGAACTCGAATCGCATCTTCGCGATGCGGTCGTCGCCGGTCTCGATCTCGGCGCTCAGGATGTCGAGAGCGTGATCGGACAGCACCCCCGATACGTCGAGCAGCAACGACACGCGGTCGAGCGCTCGAAGCTCGATGGTGGTGGCGAACTGGCCTTCGTGATCGGCGTCCCACTCGACCTCGATGAGTCGGTCGGGCTGGCCTTCGGACAATGCGGTGGCGTTGATGCAGTCGGCTCGGTGAACAGATACACCGCGACCTCGGGTGACAAACCCGACGATCTCGTCGGGGGGCACAGGCGAGCAACACCGCGACAGCCGGATCATGATGTCGTCGAGACCTTCGACGTGCACCCCGCCGGTGTGGAGCCCCTTGCGGCGGCTTCCCTGTCTCCGGCCGATGGTGGTGGGCAGGCGATCGAGTTCGGTCTCGGTCGAGTTCTCCCGACTGACCTCATCGGCGATCCGATCGGCAACCGAGCTGCAGGAGACGTGGCCCTCTCCGATTGCTGCGAACAGGGAGTCTTCGTCGGCGTAGTTGAGGTGTTCTCCCACCTCGCGAAGCACTGGCAGCTTGAGGATTCGTCTCGCCGGCAGTCCTTCCCGGCGCAGAGCCTGAATCAACTCTTCGCGGCCGTGCTCGATCGCGTCTTCTCGGCGTTCACGCGAGTACCACTGCTTGATCTTGTTGGAGGCCCTTCGACTGGCGACGAACTTGAGCCAGTCGCGGCTGGGACCGGCACCCTCGACCTTCGAGGTGAAGACCTCCACGGAATCGCCCGAGGTGAGGCGGGTGCTCAGGGGAACCAGGCGGCCGTTGACCTTGGCCCCAATGCACGAGTGACCCACGTCGGTGTGAATGGCGTAGGCAAAATCGACCGAGGTTGCACCGACCGGCAGCTCTATGACCCTGCCCTTCGGAGTGAAGATGTAGACCTCTTCTTGGTCGAGATCAAACTTGAGGTTCGACATGAACTCGGAGGGGTCGGATGTCTCCTGTTGCCACTCGACGATCCGGTTGAGCCACGCCATCTCACCCTTGGGCTGGCCCTCTTTGTATTCCCAGTGCGCAGCGACACCGAACTCGGCTCGATTGTTCATTTCGCGCGTTCGGATCTGTACCTCGAGCGACTTGCCCTGCGGTCCGATCACCGTCGTGTGCAGCGACTGGTAGAGGTTGAACTTTGGCATCGCGATGTAGTCCTTGAACCGGCCCTGCACCGGTCGCCAGGTGGCATGGATCGAGCCGAGCGCGGCGTAGCAGTCGCGTACCGAGTCGACGATCACCCTGACCCCCACCAGGTCGAATATCTCTTCGAAGGAGCGGTCCTTGACCACCATCTTCTCGTAGATCGACCAGAGGTGTTTCGGGCGTCCCTGTATTTCTGCGACGATTCCGAGCTCGTCGAGACGCCCTTGGACGTCGCCCAGAACCTGCTCGAGATAGATGTCGCGCTCCGGGGCGCGCTGTTGGATCATCTGGTCGATCTCGGCATAGCGCCTCGGATACAGCGCCGCGAACGAGAGATCCTCGAGCTGCTGCTTCATGTCGGACATGCCGAGACGATGAGCCAGTGGGGCATAGACATCGAGCGTTTCGCGGGCGACACGCTCCTGCTTGAACGTCGGCATTCCGGCGACGGTGCGGAGATTGTGGAGTCGGTCGGCCAGCTTGATGATCAGCACCCGGAGGTCCTGAGCAATGGCGACGATCATCTTCCTCATTGACGCGGCTTGCTGCTGCTCTTTGCTGTCGTAGCGGACCCGTTCGAGCTTGGTGACCCCATCGACGATGTCGGCGAGGTCCTGGCCGAACTGATTCTTGAGATCTTCGAGGCTGACATCGGTGTCCTCGACCGAATCGTGGAGCAGCGCCCCGGCCACGGTGACGTCGTCGAGCCCCTGCCGAGCGATGATGGTCGCCACTGCCACCGGATGGCGAATGTAGGGCTCCCCCGACTTTCTGGTCTGACCCTGATGGGCCTTGGCGGCGAGCGCGAACGCATCTTCGATGAGGGTGGTGTCGCTCTTGGGGTG
>JAJCXW010000205.1 GCA_029263235.1 Acidimicrobiales bacterium | reverse complement strand
GCCGATGTGCCCGGCGTTCCCTTGCTCCCCGTCGAGTAGGCGGCCATCGAGGACAATTCCGCCGCCGACTCCGGTCGACACCACCATCGCTATGTAGTTGGGGACCCCTCGCGCCGCGCCGAGCCATCCTTCGCCGAGCGCCAGTGCCTTGGCATCGTTGTCGACATGGACAGCTAGGCCGGTGAATGCCTCGAGCCTTGATCGGAGCGGAAAGGCGTTCCAAGCTTCGATGTTGAGCGGCGACACTGTCTCTCCGTTGGCCTCCATCGGTCCTCCGCACCCGACCCCACAGACATCGACGCCCGCAAGATCAAGCGGAGCGATGATGCTCGTGAGTCGCTCGAACAACTCTTCTTCGTCAGAAGCTCCGACCGACGAAACCCGGCCCCGCTCGGTGACCTGGCCGGAGTGATCGACCAAGGCCACCGCCATCTTGGTGCCTCCGATGTCTACGGCCAGAGCGCTCATCATGATTCAGAACCTACGCCGATACAGCGTTGCGTGGTGGCGATACCGCTCAACGGCAGTGGGGCGCCGTGCCGATCGGATCCCAAACATCTACTCTTGCGAGAGTCAAAGGGCGGCCGGAGGACAAGTGACAACAACCGAACAGCAACAGTCGACACAGCCGGGTGGGGCAGGTGGAGAGAACAATGCGGTCGGCTCGACCGAGTTGATGAATCACCTAGCCAAGATCCAGGCCAACATCGAGCAGGTCATCCTGGGCAAACGCGATGTCGTACATCTCCTCGTTCTCGCCCTCATTTGCGACGGCCACGTTCTGATCGAAGATGTGCCGGGAGTCGGCAAGACCAGCTTGGCGAAATCGCTGGCACGAAGCATCGACGGTCATTTCGGCAGAGTGCAGTTCACCCCCGACCTCCTACCTTCCGATGTCACCGGAATGTCGGTCTGGAATCGCGCCACCAACTCCTTCGATTTCCGGCCGGGCCCCGTGTTCGCCGACATTCTCCTCGCCGACGAGATCAACCGGGCCTCGCCCAAGACCCAATCAGCGCTCCTCGAGGCCATGGCCGAGCGACAGGTCACCGCCGATGGGGTGACCCACAAACTCGGTTCGCCGTTCATGGTCATCGCAACTCAGAATCCGATCGAACATGAAGGCACCTACCCGCTGCCGGAAGCTCAACTAGACCGATTCCTCATGCGAATCTCGGTTGGCTATCCAGATCGCGCGGCCGAGGGAAGGATGCTCGCCAATCAGTCGGGCACCGACGACGGCTCCGACTCTCTCTCGCCGGTCACCTCGTCCGAATCGTTGGTTGCCATGGCCGAGGCCGTCCGCCAGGTCCACATCGCCGAGCCTCTCGCCGCGTATTTGCTCGACATCGCAACAGCGACGCGGCAACATCCGGCATTGGCTCTCGGGTTGTCGCCCCGCGCCCTCCTCGATCTGCAGCGTTCGTCGAGAGCTCAGGCTGCCTCACAAGGCCGAACGTTCGTCATCCCCGACGACGTGAAGGCTCTGGCGCCATTTGTTCTGCCCCACCGATTGATAGTCAGCCCCGAGAGCACCCTTCGCGGGGTTCGCTCAGTCGATGTTCTGGCCGAGATCCTGGATGGAGTGCCCGTACCCCGACCCCCAGCCGCAACCTGACATGCCCACACGCGGCGGCTTGTTGTTGCTCGCCACCGGGCTGGTGGTGGGCCTCGCCGGTCGATTGTTCGGGTTGCTCGAGTTCGTCGTGGTGGGAGTGATCGCCTGCTTGGCCGTACTCCTCGCCGTTGCTCTCAGGAGAGCGCGCGAATCACAACTCTCGGTGTCGCGGCGGCTCTCCAGTTCACGGGTCGAGGCCGGGCAACCCATTCAGGTCGACCTCGAGATCATCAACAGCGGTAGCAGCAAATCACCGCTGCTCCGACTTCACGACAACGTGGGCGACACGCGAGGGATCCGATTGTCGCTCGCACCGATCGAACGCAACGGAACCACTGTCGCTGCGTATCGCTTGCCGACCACGCGTCGAGGGATCATCCGGCTCGGACCCGTGCTGATCGACGACACCGATGCCGCCGGACTGGCCCGGCGAGGCCATACCTTCAACAGCACCGCCCGGCTGCTGGTTCATCCCGCCATTGAGCCCGTCCCTGAGGTGAGGATCCTCAGCGGCCACGATCCGATGATGGGCGATCAACAGCGCCAGACACTGGGAATCAGCGACGAGGAGTTCGACGGGTTGCGCGAGTATCAGCCCGGCGATGATCTCCGCAAGGTCCACTGGCCATCCTCGGCCCGACACGACGAACTTCTGGTCCGGCAGTTCCAGCCTCCCCGGCATGGTCGGGTCGTGCTCGTGATCGACACCCGTCCACCCGGCGACGACACGACAATTCTCGATATCACCACATCGATCGCCGCATCGATCGCGGCCTCCGTGCTCGCAGCCGGCGACTCTGTCCGGGTCGAGACCACCGATGGACGGTCCACCCCAGTGCTGACCGGGCGTTCTCGACTGGTAGAGGCTCTCGAGTTCCTCGCCCTGCTGGAGAATGGCGACGCCAAGATTCACTCCTCTGTGCCATCAAGCGGAGGCAGGGTCGTGGTAATCAGCGCAGCCGATGATCTGTGGCTAGACCCGGAGGCTCGATCGGGTCTGGCGCGCCGACTCTCCTCGTCGATGGTCATCACTGTCGATCCGAGTAGTTGGAGCCCCCGAACTCTCCCTGGCGGAGGCGGACACGGATGGGCCCATCTCACCGGACCCGGCCAGATCGGTGGGGCGTGGCAACGGTTCTGGAGCAGGAAGCCGGTGATGACATGACCCCGCGTCAGGTCGCCACGCTCGCAGCCGAGATCACTTTGGCAGCACTCACCGTTACTGTCTTCGTCAGCCTGGAACGATTGTTTGTCGACACTGCCTACCTCGGCCCGGTGTTGGTATTGGCGGTGGCATCACACGTGGTCGCCACCACCACGCGCCGATTCGGGCTCGGCACAGGCGTGTCGGCACTCATCAGTGGGGCCGCCTTCGTTCTCGTCTTCACATCGGTGCTCTACCCCGATACGGCCGCAGCGATCTTCCCTACAAGTGAGACCCTCGACCTTCTCGGCAACGATCTTCGAGACGCGTGGTCGATCTTCACCGATCAGTCCGCTCCGGCTGAAAGCGCCGTCGGCTTCACCGCCACCATCGGAGTGGCCGCATGGCTCGTGGCGTTTCTCGCCGACTGGGCGGCCTTCCGGCTCATGTCCCCGATCGAGGCGATCGCCCCCGCGACCGCCATCTTCGTGTTCGGGGCCCTGATGGGCCTGGAACGCAACAACCTCATCCACGCGATGGTCTTCGCTGGCGCCGTCGCCGCCGTGCTTCTCGCCATGAGGGCCGAACGTCAGGTCCGCGAGGAGACCTGGGCCGCGGCCGGATCACGGCAAGGTATCTCCACCACGCTGCGGGTCGGTGGTGCCAGCGCCGCCATCGCCGTATTGGCGGGCACATTGGCCGGCCCTCTTCTCCCCGGATCTCAGGACGACGCGATCGTCGACTTCCACGAAATCACCAGCGGAGCCGAGTCGCGCACGGTGGTCAGCCCATTGGTGGAGATCTCCACCTCGCTGATCCAGCAATCCAACTTCGAGATCTTCTCCGTCGCCGTCGATGAGTCGGAGAAGGACTACTGGCGTTTGATGGCGCTCAACTCGTTCGATGGCAACGTCTGGCGCCGTTCCTCCAGTTTCGACGACGTTCGCGGGCCGGTCGGCTCCGACATCGATCCGGCGATCAAGCGTCGCTCTCTCACCCAGACGATCACCACCCGGCGTCTCGGCAACATCTATCTTCCCGCCGCCTACGAGGTCTCCAACGTCATCGATTCTGGTGGCATCGATCTCGAATACGAGGAATCAACGGGCGCGCTGGTGGTCAAGAAACACGACGAAAGCGCCGCCGGGGCCGGCTTCACCTATGTGATCGAGTCACTGGTCCCGGATTTCGACCCGGCTGATCTTCCAGCGGTGGCCACCTCGGGCCTCGATCCCGAGTTCGTCAGAGAGAACACCGCACTCCCCCGCGCCTGCGGCGACAACGAGTCAGCCGCTTCCGATGCATGCTGGCCGAACTCCGTCACCGCCCTGGCCCAGCAGGTCACGGCCGGAGCAACATCCGACCACGAACGTGCCTTGATGCTCCAGAACTTCTTCTTGGACCCCGTCAAGTTCACCTACGACCTCGAGGTCGCCCGTCACGACAACGTGAAGGGCGTGGAGCAGTTCCTGTTCGAGGTTCGTCGGGGCTACTGCCAACAGTTCTCCTCGACCTTCGCAGCGATGGCTCGATCTCTCGGGATTCCGGCACGGGTCGCAGTCGGGTTCACGTGGGGCGAGTGGGACGACTCCCGCAACGAATACGTGGTCCGCGGCCGCAACGCTCATGCTTGGCCCGAGGTGTACTTCGCGGGCGCCGGTTGGGTCGCATTCGATCCGACACCAGGCCGGGCCCGTCCCCACGACTCCGACATCACCGGGCTTCAGGAGGCCCAACTCGGTGTCAACGACGGGGAGAATCAGGGAGTCGCTGCCACCCCCACCACGGCACCACCGGCCACCACCAGAGCGCCTCTTTCGTCTGGAATCGACGACGACCCCGCTTCCGGTAGCGGCTTCAGTGGTCTGCGAACCCCCACCGACACTGCCGACAGTTCCTCAACGAGCGCCTCTGACTCATCGGGCGGGATACCAAGCTGGGTGGCATGGCTGGGTTGGTCGACCCTGCTGATCGTGGCCGCTTCTCTGACGGTCCCCGCGGTCAGAGCGGTTCGGCGGAGGCGACTCATCAGCCGGGTGCAGGGCGATCCCTTGGCGGTGGCTGAGCTGGCCTTCGATGATGCGGTCGGTGCTCTCAGCCTTCTCGACCTCAGGTACGAGGCACATGAGACTCCGCTGGAATTCGAACAGCGTGCGCGAAATAGTTCACCCGACTCGATCACCGGGCTTCACGAGCTCGTTCGATCGGTCACCGTGCTGCGTTACGGCCAGCCAAGCGACCCCACCTCGGCGGCAATCGATGCTCAAGAAGCAGCCGAGCAGGTGATCCAGCTCTGCCACACCATCGCCGGACGCGAAAAGGTGCTCACACGATTCTTGGATCCGAGGCGCCTGAGCCCTGTGGGCTGAGCGCTGCGACCGAGTTCTACTCAGGGGGCCGATCCGGGCGGTTGAACCGATCGCGCATCCGGTTGCCGGCTCCGCCCATGGCGTCCTTGATCGAACCGCCTCGCATCGAGTTGGTCATCTGATCGAGTCCGGCTCGGCCCAGACGGCGAGCGTTTCGTTCGAAGAACAACACGCTGGCGAGCATCAGGAGGAATCCACCGAACGCCAACACGTAGCTGGTGGATAGTAGAGCAATCATCAAGACGACCCCGGCCACGAATCCCAGGGTTGCCCACTTCAGATTGCGGAAGGCGTGGGTGTATACAGTCGTCTCAGCGACCTCGCGAACGAGCTCGGGATCAGACTCATATAGATGTTGCTCGATATCCGTGAGGATTTTCTGCTCGTCCTCTGACAGGGGCACCCTAATTGTTCCTCTCGCCCGGCTTCCCTAATGGAAACAGTGTCTCACACCTAGAACCACCTAACAACGCGCGGCCTTCCCCTTTCGACACAACTGACACCGAGCCGTCACTTGCCCTGGTTGGAAGAATCGGCTTCAGAATCGGGGCCCCAGGGGGCATCACCGACTCGTTTGTTCTCCAGCCGACCCGACTGAGTCATCGCCGCCGCCGGGCCAATGGCATCGCCGCCGAACTTCCCGCGTATGGCATCGACGACCATGTCTGCAGCGCTGCCGGTGGTCGGATCCAGGTCATCGAGACTGAGCTGGCGGACATCGGCACTCGAGAGTTGGCTGACAGCCACGCCGAGGAGCCGCACCCCGGGCGACGGGTCGATCGGGCTCAACATGTTGGCTGCTTCTTCGAGAATCAGCCTCGAACCATCCACGGGTTCGGAGACAGTCGACGACCGGGTGATGGTGGTGAAGTCAGCAAATCGGACCTTGATGCTGACCGTTCTACCCATCACTCCCCCGGCTCGGAGACGCGCCGCAACGGCGTCACTCATTCTCACGAGCTGCCGTCGCAGTTCCTCGTCGCCTCGGATGTCGTGGCTGAAGGTCTCCTCATGGCTGATCGACTTCATCTCCTGGCCCACGACCACGGGGCGTTCGTCGACTCCGTTGGCCAGCCGGTTCAGGTGTTGTCCAACCGAGCGACCGACTCTCGCAATCAGTCTCTCGAGGGGCTGCGCCGCCAGATCTCCGACGGTCTCGATCCCCATTCGAGACAGCTTCGCCCCGGTCGCGGGACCGACTCCCCATAGCTCTCTCACACCCAGGGGATGGAGAAACTCGAGTTCTTCTCCGGCGACAATCACATGGACTCCCGTTCCGAACGCGGGACCGTTGGGCGTGGGAGTCGGCTTGGCGCGATCGGTGGCCAGCTTTGCCAAGAACTTGCTTGAGGCGACTCCGACCGAGCAGGTCAGGGATTCCTCTTCGAGAATGCGTCCCCTGATTCGCAGCGCGATCTCCTCGGGAGTCGTGCCATGAAGCTCCCCACGAACATCGAGGAACGCTTCGTCGAGCGACAGCGGCTCGACCAGTGGGGTGTGATCGAGCATGATCGCCATCACCCGCTTCGAAACCTCTGCATAGAGGGCATGATCGCCTTGGATGAATACGACATCGGGGCACAGGCGACGGGCTCGGGTCGACGGCATCGCCGAGCGGATGCCGTAGGAACGCGCCGCGTAGCTCGCGGCCGCCACGACGCCCCGGTCGCCGGTCCCGCCGACGACCACCGGTTGGCCCTTCAACTCCGGATGGCGACGAAGCTCCACCGACGCGAAGAACGCGTCCATGTCGACGTGCAGGAACCCGGCAGTGCCGTCTGGGGCGCTGCCTTCGGTGAGTTGAGCGCTCACGCGTCGTTGCGTTCGGCTCGCATGGACTTCGGGGTGGTTCCAAACGCCGTATATGCGAAGTGTCGAGGCGACTCCCAGGGCGAGTCGATCCAGGTCAGCAACGGTTCGGCCACCCACATGGGGCTCTGCCCGAGGCGATCGGAAACGTCGGTGTCGAGGACGAACTCGGCAGCGGTGACGATCTCATCGGGATCGTCGAGGGAGATCGCTCCGCTGAATTCGCCGGCTGCGTGCACTTCCACACCGAGCCGCATCTCGATGTCGACGAACTCGACCTCAACCGTCCAACACAGACCCTTCCAGCTATCGACAAGAAGACCTGTTTCCTCATGAACTTCTCGGCTCAACGCCCCGAGAGCCGTCTCGCCGTCGTCGATGACCCCGCCCGGGGTGGTCCAGTCGATCGACCCACCGCGGCGGCGATTGGCGACCAGCAGCAGCCCTCTCTCGTCGGCCAACAGCCCACTCGCAACCTTCCACTCGCGCACCCTGACAGCATGCCAGTGCTCGGCCGCGCGCGGAAGGCGGGCTTGGCAGAGGTGGAGCTATGGGTTGGCCGGGTTGATCTCGACGGCCCCGCCATTGCCGATGTCGGTTTCGACCACGGCCCCTGGGTTGTCGACAACAGCAGCACCCGGACCCAGATCGGTGGAAACCGCTGTGCTCGGTGACTCGGTTATGACCGGAGCAGGTTTGGTGTTTCCATCGGCCACGAGGACCAGGACACCTACAGCAGTAGCAGCGACGATGACTCCGGCGAGCGGTACGAGCAACCGGCTGCGCAACCGCCTCTGGTCGCGACCCACGACAGGCTTGTCGGCGATGAGCCTGGTGATTCTCGACTCGACATCTGTGGATTCGATGGAGAGCGCTGTCGAAAGAACGTCGAGATCGACCTCGCGGAGATGGATCGGCGAACCGAGAGGAAGATTCCGCAGTCGGTAGACGAGCGCCAGGTATCGGGTGAGGACGGCATCGGCGTCAGCCACATCGCCGATAGTCAGGTCGGTCTGGTCGACCGCGATTCGGTCCTCGTCGAGATCGATGACCAGGACAGATCGCTCGGGAAGCAATTCGGCGTCCTGAACGCCGTACAAAGAAAGCAGGCTCGCCAGCATCGAGTCGTCGACCATCGCCCGGCCCTGCTCGATGTCCTCCAGCTCTCCGACACCCAAATCACCGAGTCGGGCCAGGTCGTCGAGCTCGAGGCCACCTGCCACACGGGCCTGTCGAAGCAACGAACCCAACCGGCGCGGCGGGACCAGAGCTGTGTTTGGAGTCCTCATCTGCTTCCTGTCGGACATCAGCGTCGCAATCTGAGAAGACGATCGCGTATTCCCCACCATGTGACCAGTATCAGAGCCTCGACCACGATTCGGCCCGACATCTTGGATGTGCCCCGAAGTCGATCGGTGAACGAGATCGGAACCTCCGCTACTGAACCGCCCGCTGTGACCACCCGATAGGCCATCTCGATCTGGAACCCGTATCCATCGGCCTTCACGGTGTGGAAGTCGACCTTGGCGATCATCTCCGACCGGTAGGCGCGGTAGCCGCTGGTGGCGTCGGCAACTTCTATTCCCAACACCAAGGCTGCGTAACGGTTCCCCCACCTCGACAAGGCACGGCGATGCCACGACCAATCGGGAATCGAGCCGCCGGGCACGTATCTGCTTCCGATCACGAGATCGGAACCTTCGTCGATTGCGGCGAGAAGTTGTGGCAGCGCGGCAGGGTCGTGAGAAAGGTCGGAGTCCATCTCCACCAACACATCGAAGCCATCGGTGAGGCCCTGTCGGAAGCCGTCGCGATAGGCGGAGCCCAATCCCGACTTCGATGGGCGCTTCAAAACCTCCACCAATCCGATCTCGTCGCCGATCTGCTGAGCAATGTCGGCGGTGCCATCCGGACTGGAGTCGTCGACCACCAGGACCGAGGCCGCGGGCACCGCGCTGCGCACACGACGTAGCACCTCTTCGATGTTCGCCGATTCCTGGTACGTAGGTAGTACCACCAAGACACGCACGATCGGGAACTCTAGAGCCACCGGAACAACATGTTGGTCACCATCACCTCGGTAGGATCCAAAGAATGCCGTCACCAACCACCAATCCGGAAACGAAGTCGGCCGCGCCACCGGTTCTGGCTCGCGTCCTCGCCATTGTCTCGATCCTGGTCGGTGGGCTCTGCGGCGGCTTGATCGGCTATTCCGTCACCGACATCCAATGCGACGACGGTTGCACGACCACCGCCGGGCTCATCGGCATCGGCAGCGCTGTCGGTACGGCCTTGGGTGTGGCGATCGTCGCCGTGCTCACACTGAGAGCGATCACAGAGTGGGAGGCCAAGCAGACACGCGACGCCGCCCACAACGACGAACTCTGATGCCACACGATTCGCTGGTTCTGCTCGGCATCGCCGATGCCGCCATCGACTTGGTCGTCGGCCGGGTCTCGGCGTCGTCCGCTCAGTCCAGCCTCAAGGTCGACACGAAGTCGAGTCGCACCGACATGGTCACCGACATGGACCGCTGGACCGAGAAGACCATCGTCGATTCGATTACCGCCGCACGACCCGGCGACGGATTCCTCGGCGAAGAAGGAACCTCGAGGGAATCGACCACAGGTGTCACGTGGGTCATCGACCCGATCGACGGAACCACCAACTTCGTCTACGACCTGCCGGGATATTCGATCTCGGTCGCAGCTCGAGTGGACGACGCCATCGTGGCGGGAGTGGTGCACGACCCCGTCAGGGACGAACGATTCCGCGCCACCCTCGGGGGCGGAGCCACCTGCAACCACGCATCGATTCAAGTGAGCGGCGCACAAGATCTGGCAACCTCACTCGTCGCCACCGGCTTCTCCTACGACAGCGACCGCCGGTTCGCTCAGGCTGAGGTCCTCACCCGGGTCCTTCCGCTCGTAGGCGACATTCGGAGATTCGGAGGCGCCGCACTCGACTTGTGCTCGCTCGCTTGCGGACGCGTCGATGCCTACTACGAGCGAGGGTTGGCGCCCTGGGACATGGCCGCCGGCGCTCTGATCGCGACCGAAGCCGGCGCCACGGTGGCCGCAAACTCGGTCGGCAACGGGGCGCTGATCGGAGCATCGCCGGGCATCTTCGACTCCATTGCCGCGCTGCTCGACAGGGCCGGGGCTCACACCGCCTGAACTATTCCCGCCAGTGGCCCCCGCCGGGCTCCGATTTCTGGCAGCATCGCACTCGTGGGAACGCGAATCCTTACCGTCGAAGACGACGAACGAATCCGCACGGCGGTCAAACTTGCTCTCGAAGACGAGGGCTGGGACGTCGAAGAGGCCGCGTCCGGGGAGGACGCTCTCAACGCGTTCACCCGACAGGCAGCCGATGTCGTGCTCATCGACATCATGCTTCCGGGCATCGACGGCTTCGATGTCTGCCGAGCAATCCGACGAGTGAGCGATGTGCCGATCGTGATGGTCACCGCCAGAATCGACACTCACGATGTGGTCGCCGGACTCGAGGCGGGTGCCGACGACTATCTCACCAAGCCGTTCGCACCGAAAGAACTCTCGGCGAGGATCCGAGCCTTGCTCCGGCGGGTCCGCACCACCGACACTGGCTCTCGTCACATGGTGTTCGGCGATCTCGAGATCGTACCCGATGAGGGTGTTGTGAGGCTGGCCAACACCGAACTACACCTCACCAAGACAGAGTTCAAGCTGCTGGTCGAGTTGGCTTCCAACCCCGGACGCGTGTTCAGTCGAGAGGTGTTGCTCGAGAAGGTGTGGGGCTACGGCTACTTCGGCGATGGCCGTCTCGTCGACGTTCACATCCGCCGGCTGCGCACCAAGATCGAAACCGATGCCGCCAATCCTCGTCACGTAGTCACGGTGCGCGGGCTCGGCTACAAGCTGCAGGCCTGACGCAGGCCCAGGCCACCATGTCGACGCAAAACCGATTGGATCGCCTGGGACTCCGAGCCCGACTCACGCTGTTCTTCGCGTTCGGTGGCCTCATGTTGTCGGCGACGATCGCCCTTGCAACTCTCACTCTCACCCGACAGAACCTGCTCGAACAGCGCGAGGAAACCGCGTTCGGAGTGGTGACCAGCAACGGTCTCCGAGTTCAGGCCCGGCTCACTCCGGAGATCGACCCGGAGGGGCTTGGCTCCATCATCGACTCGTTGAGCACCACGAAGGGCGCCTATCCGCTACTTCGCTTCGGTGAGTTCTGGGCCGCATCCGACACCCAGGTGTTCAACAGCGAAAATGTTCCGGAAACACTGCTGGCGTTGGTCGACCAGTTCGATTCCGGAACCATGCGAACCAACCTCGATGGCAGACCGGCGGTGATCACCGGTATCCCTCTCCCTGATCGTGACGCTGTCTATTTCGAGGCGATCTTTCTCGACGACGTGGAGGACACCCTTCGGGCCTTGGGCCTGATCGTGTCCGGTGTGGCTGCCGCTTCAACTGTTCTCGCGGCCGCGGTGGGCTCGTGGGCCTCGCGGCGAACGCTCACTCCTCTGGCTGAGGTGCGTGTAGCAGCCGAATCGCTGGCTGCCGGAGAACTCGACACTCGGCTGGAGCCGCCAGCCGATGCCGACCTGGCCTCGCTGACCGCGTCGTTCAATGAGATGGCGGGAGCACTCGAAGATCGCATCAAGCGCGATTCTCGTTTCGCTTCGGAGGTCAGCCATGAACTTCGGTCGCCTCTGACGACGCTCAATGCGTCGGTCGAGGTCCTCAACAACAGCCGAGACAACTTCGACGAACGCAGCCAGACGGCTCTCGACCTCCTCACCGACGACGTCCATCGCTTCACTCTCCTTGTCGACGACCTGTTGGAGATAAGTCGCTACGACGTGGGGTCGGCCTCTCTGCAGGCCGAAGAAGTCAACATCGCGGAGTTCGTTCGCCAGGCCATCGGACGTTCGCCCCTCCCCGACACCACCGTCATCACTGATCCTGCTGCCGAGACGACCATCATCGTTGCCGACAAGCGGCGCCTCGCCCAGGTCATCGCCAATCTTGTCGACAACGCATCCAAGTACGGCGCCGGTTCGATCACCGTGATGATCGATCGGCAACTCGACGACGTCACAATCACCGTCATCGACGACGGCCCTGGCGTCGCCAGCAGCGAGCGTTTTGTGATCTTCGACCGCTTTTCGAGAGGCAGCGCCGGTGGTCGACGGGGCCACGACACCGGCTCCGGGCTCGGGTTGTCACTGGTGGCCGAGCATGTGGGTCTCCACGGCGGCAGCGTGTGGGTCGAGGATCGGTCCGACGGCCTCCACGGCGCCCAGTTCGTGGTCTCCCTCCCTGTCGGAGAGCTCGCAGAATGACCCATCAGCCCCGACGCCTCGCCCTCCTCCTTGCCGTCTCGGCGTTGGTTGCCGCCGGCTGCGCGGTGCCGACCGACAACGCCGCCGACATCATTCCCGCCGATGAACTCCCCGAGAGCCTTCGTCCCGGCTTCACCGCCACCACGACAACGATCGAAGCGCCGATCACCACCAACGTCCCCATCTTCTTGTTGACCCGTCAGGCCGAAACCACACGGGTGACAGTGGTCGAGGTCCAGCGAGAGGTGCCGTTCAACCCCACGATCACCGATGTGATCAGTCGACTGTTCGGCGACGGTTCAGTGACTGCGGAGGAAGAGACCTTCAACTACATCACGACGCTCAGCGAGTTCGAACTCCTCGGAGCCAGCAACGTCTCGAGCACCGCCGTGATCGACATCGTCAACCTCACACCGGAGGGGCTGCCCAGCGACCAGCCCTACGAAGGCGATCTGATCGAGGTGGTCGCACAGCTGGTGTGGACGGCCACCGAGATCGAGGGGATCACCGAAGTACGCATCCTCATCAACGGCGAGCAGAGCATCATCCCCACCAACGAAGGCGACACCGACGTCGGTGCCACCGTGACCCGCCTCGACTACGAGTTGTTCGATCCGGAATTCGTGCCCCCCAGCGCCACCACCACATCCACGACGGTGCCGGAAACCACCGTTACACCGGCTTCGAGCCCCGCGAGCACCACCGTCGCTCCCTGACCCTGCGTGGGGGGTCAGGCCGAGAAGGTGCGGGCCACCTTGAGCAATTGAGGAAGGGTCGGCTTGAGCTCAGCGATGCACTCCCCCAGCGGCCGTCGTATCACTGCACCCTCGCTCAAGGCAACCATCTGGCCCCAGTCGCGTTCGTGGGCGGCGTTCATCGCCTCGACTCCGTACCAGGTCGACAGCACGCGGTCGAAGGCCGTCGGGGTTCCGCCTCGCTGAACGTAGCCGAGGTTGGTGACCCTCGTCTCGAACCCGGTGCGGCTCTCGATCTCTGCGGCGACAATATTGGCGATACCTCCCAGGCGTTGATGGCCGAAATCATCGACGCTCGGCTCTGGAATCGACAGGGTTCCCTCGACAGGTACGGCGCCCTCGGCCACCACCACGATCGATGCGTAGGGGCCGTGGGAGTGACGACGCCGCAACGAGGCGCACACCTCCTCGATCTCGAATGGCTCCTCGGGTACGAGAACCACCGACGCTCCCCCGGCAATGCCGGCCCAGGTGGCGATGTGTCCTACGTGGCGGCCCATCACCTCGAGTACCATCACCCGATTGTGGGATTCTGCGGTGCTGTGCAGACGGTCTATGGCCTCTGTCGCGATCTGCACCGCGGTGTCGAAACCGAACGTCATCTCAGTGCCGCCGATGTCGTTGTCGATCGTCTTGGGCACACCGACCGTGGGTACTCCATCAGAGTTCATGCGGTCCGCTGCCGAGAGCGTGCCCTCGCCCCCGATCACGATCAGACCCTCGACCTCGTCACGGGCCATGGTGGCCCGAACTCGCTCGACTCCGTCGTCGTGCATGTAGGGATGGATACGCGAGGTGCCGATGATCGTTCCGCCTCGAGGAAGAATCCCCCGGCACGCCTTGACATCGAGTGGCGTCGATTCGTCCTCGAGTAGCCCCCTCCACCCGTCGATGTATCCGACGACCTCGTCGTTCAGCTCCCGTTCGGCTCTGCGAACAACCGCCCGAATCACAGCATTGAGACCGGGACAGTCGCCCCCGCCGGTCAGCACTCCAACACGCATCGTTCCTCCGGGAAGTTCTCTGGGACGTCCGAGTGGTCAGACTACGACCGATGCCGAGCGCGAGTCCGGGTATTGTCGGAATCCATGGGAATCGTGATTGCAATCGATGCCGGAACTACTGGGGTGAGGTCGTTCGCCGTCGACGAGAACGGCCAGCCGCTGGGATTCGCCTACCGGGAGTTCGAACAACACTTTCCGAGACCGGGCTGGGTCGAACACGACGCCGACGAGATCTGGGAAGCCGTGGTCGCCACGCTCGCCGAACTCGTCGAGTCGATCGACCAGCCGGTGGCAGCCATCGGCATCACCGACCAGCGCGAAACCGTCGTTGTCTGGGACAAGCGCACCGGACGCCCGCTCCACCACGCCATCGTCTGGCAGGACCGTCGCACCGCCTCGAGATGCGAAGCGCTCACCGCCGAGGGGCGCCTCGACATGGTGCGCAACCGCACCGGGCTCGTTCTCGACCCCTACTTCTCAGGCACGAAGCTCGAGTGGATACTCACCGAAGGCGGAGTGCAGGCCGATTCCAACCTGGCGTTCGGCACGATCGATTCCTGGCTGGTCTGGAACCTCACCGGCGGAGTGCATGCCACCGACACCTCCAACGCCAGCCGCACCATGCTCTTCGACATTCACAAGCTCGCTTGGGATCCCGAACTGTGCGAGATGCTCAGCGTGCCGATGTCGTGTCTGCCCGAAGTTCGGCCATCGTCGGGCCGGTTCGGTGTCACCACCGCCGACATGCCCACCGGCGCCGGTATCCCGGTGAGTGGAGTCGCCGGCGACCAGCAGGCCGCCCTCTTCGGTCAAGCCTGCTTCTCACCGGGTCAGGCCAAGAACACCTATGGCACCGGATCATTCGTGCTGATGAACGTCGGCGAGACCTGTCCCCCGGCCGTCGATGGCCTGCTGACCACAGTCGCTTGGACGATCGGCGCCGATGCCCCCCAGACCAGTTACGCCTACGAAGGGGCGATCTTCGCGACCGGGGCTGCAATCCAGTGGCTGCGCGACGGCCTCGGGATCATCGACCATGCCTCCGAGACCGGACCGCTGGCCGAGTCGGTTCCCGACACGGGGGGCGTGGTCTTCGTGCCGGCGCTCGCCGGTCTGGGTAGCCCCCACTGGGATGCTCGGGCACGCGGTCTTCTAATCGGGCTCACCCGGGGAACGGGTCGGGCCGAAATCGTGAGGGCCACCGTCGAGTCGATGGCCTACCAGAGCCGCGACGTGGTCGATTCGATGACATCGGCCAGCGGCACCGCGGTCGCCGATCTTCGGGTCGACGGCGGAGCGTCGGTGATGAACATGATGCTTCAGTTCCAAGCCGACCAGATCGGCGTACCGGTAATCCGCTCGGCCATACAGGAGACGACTGCGATGGGCTCGGCCTATTTGGCCGGGCTGGCCGAAGGAGTCTGGGCGAACACCACGGAGCTCTCTGATCAGTGGAAGGCCGATCGCACATTCATCCCCTCCGCCGATCGCGGACCCGCCGACGCCCTCCACGCCGATTGGTCGAGGGCGGTCGAGCGGTCGCTCAATTGGCATCTCGGAGACTGAACCCTCCGAGAAACCGACGGGCTAGCGGAGCTTGTCGAGGCTTCCGCGAAGGTTGCGGACCGCCTGGTTGATGCGCTGTTCGTTCTCGATCAGAGCGAATCTCACGAAGCCCTCACCTCCAGGACCGAACCCGACTCCGGGCGATACCGCTACATCGGCGTCCTTGACCAGCATCGATGCAAACTCGACCGATCCCATGTGGGAATACTGCTCAGGAATCGGCGCCCACGCGAACATCGTTCCGCGCGGCGGCTCGATCTCCCAGCCAATGCGTTGCAGCCCATCACACAGTGCATCGCGGCGGCGTTGGTAGACCTCGCCGACTTCCACCGGATAGTCGACCGCCTCGTTCAGTGTGACCGTGGCGGCGATCTGGATCGGCTGAAAGGTGCCGTAGTCGAGATAGGACTTCAGCTTTGCGAGTGCGGCCACAACCTCCGGGTTGCCGACCATGAAGGCCATTCGCCATCCGGCCATCGAGAAGCTCTTGGTCATGGAGTAGAACTCGACCGCCACATCCTTGGCGCCCTCGGCTTCGAGGATCGATGGAGGCTTCACTCCGTCGAAGCCAAGCTCGGCGTAGGCGAAGTCGTGCACCAAGACAACATCGCGTTCGCGGGCGAAGTCGACCACCCGCTGCATGAAGTCGAGATCGACACACGTGGTGGTCGGGTTGTGCGGGAACGACAGCACGATCACTCGTGGTCGTGGCCAGGAGAACTCGAACCTCTCAGTGAGAGTGTCGAAGAAGTCATCCTGGTTGGAGGTCAGAGGCATCTCGCGGACATTGGCACCCGCGAACAACGGTGCGAATAGATGAATCGGATAGGACGGGGACGGCACGAGCACGGCATCTCCGGCCTCCAGCAGCACCCACATGAGGTGGCTGAATCCCTCCTTGGCTCCAATGGTGTTGATGACCTCGGTCTCGGGATCGAGGTCCACCCCGAAACGACGCTGGTAGAGATCGGCCACCGCTTGTCGTAGTTTCGGGATTCCTCGGCTCGACGAATAACGATGATTTCGTGGGTTGCCGGCGGCCTCACACAGCTTGGATACCGCTATGTCGGGTGATGGCAGGTCGGGGTTTCCGAAGCCCAGATCGATGACATCGTGGCCTGCCCGTCGCGACTCGACCTTGAGCGAATCGATGATCGTGAAGACATACGGTGGCAGACCGTTGATGCGGCGGAAATCCATTCGGTAACGCTATCGGTCGTGCGGCACGCGGTGGCGGGTGCCGATGATCAGCCGATCTGAAGCTCGGAGGCCAGCAACGCCGCGCCGATGGCGCCCGATCGGTTTCCCAGCCGAGCGGGCCGTATCGAAACGGCGGGCCGGTGGTCGCCTCCGAGTACGAACGAGCTGGTCTGTCGGCGTATCGCGTCGAGCAGGGGGTCTCCCAGATCGACCAGGCCTCCCCCGATGACAACTACTTCCGGATCGAGGAGATGGATCAGATTGGCAAGGCCGATTCCCACCTCGTGACCAAACTCGTCGAGCAGTTCGAGTACGTCGCGAGCGTCAGCGTCGAGAGCAGCGTGGATATGACGACCGTGGATCTCGTCGGCCGTTCCTGCCAACTCCAGGACCGACTCGAGACATCCTTCGGCGGCCCGCTCGCGTGCCAGCCGAGTGAGGCCACTACCCGAGGCCGTGAGCTCCCAGGGGCCGCGGGCCCCGGTGAGGTGGGTGGGACCAGTCTTGTCGATGATCATGTGACCCGACTCGCCGGAGAACCCGTTCCATCCGTGGTGCAGCACTCCGTCGAGCACGAAGCCGCTCCCGATGCCCGTGCCCAACCCGACGAAGATCACGTTGTCGCATCCGACAGCCGAACCGCACCTGTGTTCGGCCCAAGTGGCCGACGCGGCATCGTTCTCGACCAGTACCGGCCGCTGGAGTCGGTCCGAGAGGACACCACTCAGGGGCAAATCGACCACTCCGGGGATGTTGGGTGAGTATCTGAGGTTCCCGTCGCGGTCGACAATCCCGGCAACGCCCACACCAACGACATCGGCCGTTCGGCCGGTATCGACCTCCAGGTCGGAAACCATCGAGACAATGGTGTCGACGAGGGAGTCCGAGTCGTAGATCGTGGGTGCCAGACGGTGTCCGATCGGATCGAGGGGCTCGTCGGCGATCGCCAAGCCGAGAACCTTCGTTCCCCCTATGTCGATTCCACAGATCAAGACCGATAGCTCCTCTGGAGCCGACCTGCTGCTGTTGATCAATTGGACCGATGGCCCGAGAATCGACAGCTCAGACGAGCACTCCGCGATCGACCACGCTACATCGATCCGAGCCGAGCGAACGTGCCCACCCCAGCAGCTCGTCGCCATCGCCGACCACCAGTGACTGGATGTCGTGAGGCAGCATCAGCAGCGGGTCGAGCAGCGAAGGATCGGCATCGCCCACCAGCACAACGATGGGGAGCGGCCCTCCGACACCTCGTGGGATGCCCTCGGAAACGGTGCTCGAGGTGCCGTCGCCTGATACCTCTGTCTCGACGTACGGAGCGGTCCGGGCCACATCGCCTACTCGTTCAGTCAGGGTGAGTTCGCTGGCCAGCAACTGGTGGAGTTCGATTCGGCCCATGGCCACGTCGAATGCTGCCTGCGTCGCGTCGAATGCGTTCGATTCCGCCCTGTGAGCAGCGTTGCGCTGCGTATCGAGATCGTCCGATCTCGAAGCATCACTGTCGACAGCGGTCCCGATCTCGTCGGAGAGCCTCTCGTGCTGACGTTCCAGCCAGCACCGCGCCTCTGCGGCGTCTCTCAGGACCTTCAGCCATGAGCCAGCGAGGGCCAGCACTGCTCGAGAGGTTTGGAGATCCATCTGGCCTGTCGACCCCGAATCATCGAGCAAAGCGCGGAGTCTGGCGGTCGCCTGCTCGGCATCGCCAGGATTCGCTGACGATTGGGACCCGACCTGGGACAGGGCCCGCTCGATCTCCTTCTCGAGTTGCTCGATCGCTTTTCGCTCAGGATCAGCATCGAACTGCTCTCTTGAACGAACCTGATCGGCCTCGGCCATCCGGAATTCGATGATTGCCTGTTGATGGAGCATCATCGTCTCTTCCGTCACCTGGACTTTCCCGTCGCCCAGGCGAAGCGATGACCAGGTCGGATAGCCAAGCGGCTCAAGGGCTGCTGCGAGCTGTTCCTGTGCTTCCTGCATGCGACGTTTCGCGGCACCTCTTCTCACGCCGCCCGTCGCCTTGCCATGGTTGGCCAGATAGGTCTCCTGGAGCCGCTCGACCTCGGCATATTCCTCTTCGCTGATCGGCCGCGGTGTCACAGCCACTTCCGCCGTCGCCATCGCCTCTCGCGTGGTCTTTGTTCGCTGCGACGCCGCGATTGGGTCGACACCTCGAGCCGATAGCCGCGACTCGACGATCTGTCGTCGCACCTGCAGGACAGAGCGGTCCTCACGCAACCCGACCTTCTCTGGATCCTCGGCATCACCATCGCCCAGCACCATCCGAACCTCCGCAATCGAACGTGCGAGTGCACCTCGATCTCCGGTGGGCAGACAGGCCAATCGACGGGTCGTGTCTTCGAGGTATGCCGTGATCTGCTCAACCCGTTCGTCGAAGTCGGCCATGCCAGTCCACGGGTCGGGCTGTCCGATCTCCTTGGCGGCACGGCAAAGATCATCGTGAGCCCGATCGAGTCGCTTGATCGTCTGCGGGTCGGCGTTGGATTGCGCCGCCGCGACGGCAGCATCCAACTCGGCTCGTAGTCTTTCGATCTCTTGGGGGATGTCGGCCGCGATATCAGAAGCCGTCAATATGAGGGCCGCGTCGGCCGACTGCCCCATGGTCGTGACGGCCTCACCGAGGCCCATCTGCTCGCCGTTGATCTCGGCTCTGCCTTCCCATTCGGGTACGTCCCCAAGCGCCATGCAGTGCGCAGCCGCCACCAGACCCACCCGTTCAGACGCCGACAATCCGAGAATAACCGTGATCCGCGTGTGTAGCGGGACGTCGGGACCGGTCGGCCCTGGCTGGAGACTGATGAGGCGCATCACTCTCTCCATCGGCAGCACACCGATGAGATGAAGATCGCTGACCCCCGCAGGGCTATCTGGCCCAAGGGCGTCAGAGAAGGTCCTGGTCGGCCGGTCGTGGTTGGTCGGCATCGACATGATCGTGACCGACGTCGTCGGTCATCTGATCGGAGTAGCCGCTGGTAAACGCGTCGAACAGACCCTTGCCTCCAGCTACGACCTGGTCGAACGCCACCGGATCGGCGACCACCTTCTCGGCCGCCTCAAGCAGCTTCTTCAGTGATCCCACGACCTCACTTGCCGCCTGTCGGACCTCGTCGAGCGGCTCTTCGGAGCCAACGGACCAAGCGTCGGGGTCTGGGGTCACTTCGTGCGGCCCTCGACAAAGCACGTGAAGTCTTCAAGCGCGGTGCGCAGCAGACGAGCCTCGGCCCGACGCTTCACGAAGCCCGGAAGAGGAACCGAAAGATCGACTGCCAGGTGGTAGACAACCTCGGTCTCGGTCGGAGCGCCCGGCACCGGCAGGAATTCGTATTCGCCATCGAGGCGACGGGTGACGTCGCCCTCCTGCAGTCTCCAGGCCAGGCGTCTCGGGTTGGAGCCGTAGAAGTATCGGAGCGTGTAGGTGGTGCTGCGGCCCATGGCCGCAGCCCTGAACTCGACATCGACGGCCCGGCCCTGATCGTCGAGCGACAGGATTCGCGACATCTTGATGTCGGAGGCCCACTCGGGATAGCGCTCGAAATCGATCACGGCTTCGAAGCACTGATCAGGCGTGGCGTTGATGGTGGTGCGCTCTGTGGCTTGATCGACCATGTGCGGGAACCTCCTCGTCGCTTGAATCGTGACCCTAACAAGCGGAGCGATGCACCGTGGTCAATCTCGTGGGTCTCTGGGGCCGAACTTGCCGAACTTCGCGCCCCAAAGACCCGACATCGCCAGTCCGAACACCGGGGCGAGGGCACCGAACGCGAGGGTGGTGAAGGTCCGGGCCGATGCTGTGGCGATCGCCACCGTCACCTGCACGGCCAGCGCCCCCAATAGCTGCCATTGAACCCGGCGGGGTGACGTCCCGGCGAGAAAGAAGAGTCCTCCGATTCCGATCGAATCGGTGCGGCTACGGCCCACTGCCACGGCGAACGCCCACAGGAACACCACGCAGCCCGACGCGAACATGGCCAGGGCTACCACCAGCGCCGGCCATCGCAGTGCGCCGAGGGTGACGGAGGCAGCTATCGAAGTCGTTGCGAAGACCGCCGTGGTGATCCATGAGGCGGTGATGATGCGTTGGCCGATGGTCATTGGGTCGACATTTCGCTGATAGCAGCCTCGAGTTGCCGGGCGAGGACGTCGTAGGAGAATTCCTCGACCGATCGTTGCCGACCGGCCGCAGCCATCTCGACGCGGCGCGGCTCATCGTCGAGGAGGTCGCTGATTCGGTTGGCCGCTTCGGAGACGTCGGTCGGATCGTCGACCACGAGTCCGGTCACCCCGTCGGTGACGGCTTCATGGGCTCCGCCGCTGCGGCCGGCTACCTGTGGGACTCCAGCCGCTGCGGCTTCGAGGAAGACAATGCCGAACCCCTCCTGTTCGAGGCCTCCCCACCGGCTACGGCACAGCATCGTGAACACGTCGCCACAGCCGTAGAGCGAAGGCATGAGGGAGTCGTCGACCCGGCCGAGCAGTTGCACGGGGGCATCGAGTTCTTCGATGAGCGCCCCGAGCCGCTTCGTATCGCGACCCTTGCCGGCGATGGCGACGGTTACCTGAGGGTGACGACGACGAATCTCCACGGAGGCGCGAATAAGAGTGTCCATGCCCTTTCGAGGGACCAGACGCGACACCGACACGACCAGCGGCCCGTCGGCCGGAAGCCCGAGCTGAGACCGAGCTGTCGCTCGTTGTGCCTGGTCGAGAGGTACGAAGCGGCCGACATCGACTCCCGGAGGAATCAGAGTCGTGGGAAGGCTCCGTCGGCTCGCCCGCTCGGCCTCCGCTGCCGGATAACCCCCGGCGGCTATCACACCGACTGCCCGATCGAGCACTCTCGATAGCAGTTGACGGCCGACCGGTACCCGACCGGGGATGGTGACTTCGGCTCCGTGAAGAATCACCCCGTATGGATGCCGGAGGTGAGGGCCGATCAATCCCGCGGGCACGGCCGGATCGATGAGCACCAGATCGGCCTCATGGCGATCGGCGAGGCGGTCGACTCGACGAGCCAGAACCGGACTGGGAAGCAGCCACGGTTCCTTGCTTCGCACGACCGTGTAGGCCTGCTCGGCGTCGAACTCATCGGCTCCCTTGTAAGGGGTGGTGTGCACGACAACGTCGTCGGACGGGAGTCGGCGCCAGAGCTCCCACAGGTAGTTCTGGATGCCACCGATCTTCGGCGGAAAGTCGTTGGTGACAAGCAGGTGGCGGGTCACAGCGAGAGAACTCTAGGCCCTCTCCGTGTCAATGAGGTGATCAAGGCCGAGGCGCTGGGCTGCCCACGTGGCGTGGGTGCGAACGACGGCGGAGTCGTGGCCGAGTGCCGACCGGATCGCCGACGATGTGGCCGGGTCGGATGGATCACCGGTGTTGCCGAGAACGAGCAGAGCGTTGCGGCGGAGAATGTCGGGGTCGCGTCGGGGGATGTACCACCGTCCGTAACGCGACATGAGCGTCTGGTCGTCGAGGCCGAGCATCTCCAGTATCGGTACCCACGCCTCACCCGACGGCGGCGGTACGGGCGCCCGAAGCCGGACCTGATTGGGAGGGCAGGCATCCTGGCAGTCGTCGCACCCGTAGAGTCGATCGCCCAGTGCCTCGCGGTGTTGGGGAGGGAAATCGCCGTCGAGTTGCAGGAGCCACGACAGGCATCTGCGAGCGTCGACCACTCCCGGCGACACGATCGCGTCGGTCGGGCACGCAGTGATGCAGCGGCTGCAGCCCCCGCATTGGTCGGCCACCAGTTCGGTCTCGACCGCGGTGACCTCAGCGTCGGTCATGACCGCTCCGAGCACGACCATGCTGCCAACTCCGGGTACGAGAATGTTGGAGCTCTTGCCCCACCAACCGAGACCGGCCCGATGAGCCACGGCGCGATCGACAAGATTGTTTTGATCAGCGAAGACCATTGCTCGGTGCCCCTTCTCACGCAGGAGCGAGGCAACCTCATCGAGACTCGAGCGCAGGCCGGCGTAGTGGTCTTGCCACGAGTAGGACGCGACCCGGCCGGTGACCACCTCCGTGGGCCGTTGAGGTGCCGGCATGGAGAAGTCGACCGCCCCCACCACCAACGACCTGGCATCGGTCATGGTGGCGGATGGATGAGTAGATCGTCGGGGATTGCGGTAGGTGAACTGGATTCCTCCATGCAGGCCGCGTGCCTTCCGCTCCTCGAGGTCGCGCAGAGTGTCGGCGAACGGCTCAGCGTCGGTCAATCCAACTGCGCAAAGGCCGGCGGCGAGCCCACAGGTCTCGAGTTCGTGCCACGCAACGGTCATCCCGACATCGTGGCACGATCGGAGCCGTCTCAGGCGACTGGATGGGCGCGCTGGAACTTGGAGGTGGGTACGAGCCCGGCCTCGGCGAGTAGAGCAATTGCTCTGGCGTCGCTCTCGGCGAATTCGACGGGCTGACCGATCTCGCGGCCGACGACATAGCTGACCACGCAATCGTGGCAAGCCGCAGTGTGCTGGGCTACGCAGACATCGCAGTCGATCGTGACCGCTTGCTCGGACTGGAACGGGGGGTCAGGGACAACCCTGAGATGACTTCGAATGACCATGGGCGAAACCATAGAGACGGGCTGTGACACTCTCGGAGCAACTACTCCTTCGACTTGACACCGAACACCTGTTCGCACATCCTGAACCGATGGCTGAACTCTCGTTTCCAGCCTCGACATCGCCCATCCAGCGCAGCTTCGAGGAACTCGGAACCCCGCTTCGAGACGTCACCTTCTGTGTGGTCGATCTCGAGACAACAGGGGGTTCTCCGACCAACTGCATGATCACCGAAGTCGGGGCAGTGAAGCTCCGTGGCGGCGAATGTCTGGGCACGTATCAGACCCTCGTCGATCCCGGATGCGCCATCCCACCCGAGATCACGGTGATCACCGGCATCACCGAGTCGATGGTCGCGCGGGCACCCCGAATCGAGTCGATCACACCGTCCCTACTCGAGTTCATCGGAGACTCGGTGGTGGTCGGCCACAACGTTCGGTTCGATCTGGCGTTCATCAACGCCACCCTCGAGGCACAACATCGTCCCCGTCTACCCAACCAATCGATCGACACCCTCGCGCTGGCGAGACGACTGCTACGACCCGAGGTGCCAAACTGCAAGCTCGGCACTCTGGCCAGTCGATTTCGTCTCGACCATCAACCAAGCCACCGCGCTCTCGACGATGCCCTGGCCACAGGCGATCTTCTGCATCTGCTGATCGAGCGGTCGTCGGCCGTCGGCGCAACCGGCCTCGACGACCTGATGGATCTCACCACCATTGGCGGCGGGCCACAAGCATCGAAACTCAGGCTCACTGAGGCTCTCCCCCGTTCGCCCGGTGTCTACATGTTTCGCGGCCGCAACGGATCTGTGCTCTACGTGGGCAAAGCATCGAATCTTCGTTCCAGGGTGCGCAGCTACTTCTCGTCGGATCAGCGACGCAAGGTCCCCCAACTACTTCGGGAGACCGCGAGGATCGACCATCGCGAATGTGCCAACGCCCTCGACGCAGCGGTTCAGGAGATCCGCCTCATCCATCAACACCTCCCTCGATTCAACAAGCAGGGCACCACCAGCGGCCGCTATCCCTACGTCAAGCTCACCCTTCAGGAAAGGTTTCCCCGGCTGTCAATCGTGAGTTCGGTCAAGGACGATGGCGGCATGTACCTCGGGCCGATCTCGTCGCGGAGGGTCGCCCGCCTGTTGATCGAAGCGATCGAGGCCGCCGTCCCCATCCGGCGATGCACCGCACGAATTCCTGCTCGGCCAGACCGCGTTGAGTGCACTGCATCTCAACTCGGTGTGGCGATGTGCCCGTGTGCCGGATCAGTGTCCGAGGCGTCCTACCGTCTCAGCGTCGATCAGGTGGTGGCCGGACTGGGCGACGACCCCGAGAGCCTTCTGGCTCCACTACGGATCAAGATCAGATCACTTGCCCAAGCCGAACGATATGAGGAGGCCGCCGATGTCCGCGATCGGGCTGCGGCTCTCTCGGGAGCCATCAACCGCCAGCGCATCTTCAATTTGTTGAACTCCGCCGATGAGATCACGTTCACGGCCGACGATTGTCGGATGCGTGTGAGGCGGGGACGTCTGGTTTCGGTCAGCGGTTCCGATCTCGAGCCCCTCCCACTCCCCGACCCCACCGGGTTGGTCCCCGCTCCATCAGGGCCGCCCGGCCGAGATGAGGCCGACGAGATGTTGTGCGTGGGCCGTTGGATGGCCACCAACGCGTCGAAGCTCACTCTGGAGTCGGTGTCGGGGGTTCTAGCCGAGCCGGTGCAACGTCTGGCGTCGTTCGCCCCGACGGGGAAGTCTGTGGCCCGACGAGTGGTCAGCCGGCGCCCGCCAACGCTTCCAGCTTGAGCATTGCCCTGCCGTCGTCTATCGCGGCGGCCGCCATCGGTACTCCGCCATGAAGATCTTCGGCCAGGCCCGCCACCACGAGACCAGCAGCGGCGTTGAGCACCACGATGTCGCGCGCTGGCGACTGGTCGCCACCGAGCACCGATCGGGCGATCGAGGCGTTGGCACGAGCGTCTCCACCGGCGATCTCGGAGGGGTCGACACGACGCAGGCCGAGATCGGCCGCATCGACTGCCACCTCGGTGACTTCTCCGTCTTCGAGCGAGAGCATTCGTGATGTCCCGGCGGTGGTGAGTTCGTCGAGTCCGAGGTCGTCAGGCCCGTTGCCGTGCACTACCAGCGACCTGACCGACCCTGTGGAGGCCAGAACCCCGGCCATGGTGCGGGCCAGGTTCCAATCAGCGACTCCGATCACCTGGCGAGTCAGGCGTCCGGGGTGGGCCAGCGGTCCGAGGACGTTGAACACCGTGGGGATCCCGAGCTGCGCACGAACCGGACCAACGTGGCGCATGGCGGGATGAAAGGTGCGGGCGAACGCGAACCCGACACCGATCTCGCTCACGTTTCGTTCCAGCGTTTCCGGCTCAACGTCTATGGGTACGCCGAGTTCTTCGAGCAGATCGAAGCTGCCCGATGTGGACGATGCCTTGCGATTGCCGTGCTTACAGACGGTGGCGCCCGCTCCGGCGGCCACGAAGGCTGCCATGGTCGACACGTTGAGAGCATGTAGCCGGCGCGAGGCCGAGCCACCCATACCGACAATGTCGATGGTGTCGTCGGGCAATCGAAGTGGGCTCGATGCGGCGAGCATTGAACGCTGCATGCCGGACAATTCCTCGACCGTGGCCCCCTTGATCTGCAGGCCGAAAATGAACGCCGAGATCTGGGCGTCGGAAGCCTCGCCGGCAAGAACGCAATCGACCACAGCCTCTGTGGTCGCGGCATCTAGATCGGAGCCCGCGGCGAGGGCACCGAGGATGGCGGGCCAGCTACCGAATTCCTTGAGGGCGTTCATCGGATCTCTCCGGTTGAGTCGACGAGAATTGTGCGAAAATCCAACTACGAAGGATCAGAGACGTAGGTCGGTGAGCAATTCCGCGACCGTAGCTTCGCTCAACAAGGCTGTCTCTGAGTATTCCGGGTGATCGATCACGACCGAAACCGGGCCTCGCTTGAAGGCATCGACCGCGTCGACGCCGATCGGGAACCTGATGTAGTTGACCGACGGAGGCACCTCCCGGGTGAGCATCTCGGCGTGAGACTCCTCCACTTCGGCCTTCACGATGGTGCTCTGTTCGCCGGTCCCGATTTGCAGGCTGATGGTGTCGAGGATGCCCACGAGCAGGGGTTTCCAGCGATGTTGCTCTTCTTCGGTGACCATCTCGATGAACATCGTGCTCGACAGTTCTCCCGGCGTCGGGATGAGCGGGTTGTAGGTGTCGAGCTCGATCTCGATCGCCTCGTCGGTTGCGAGCTTCTCGACCCGTGCCATCTCCTGGATCTGGAACCTGATCGTGTCGCGACTCTCGAACACGAACGTGACGATGGGGCCGACCGAGACCCGCCTCAGCTTTTTGACGGCGATGATGTCGGATCGGAATTGCTCGCGTTCGCGTTCGTAGGCGCGTTGATCGGCAATGTCGTCGAGGGTGAGGTTGCGGTTCATGGTCGCTCCGTCGGCGTTGATTCGGGCGGAATGCCGTAGGCCCGTGCCATGACCTGCAGGGGATGAGTGGGCACGTCGCCGGTTTCGAGCTCGATCCCGCCGTTGGCGAGAGAGCAGTCGCCGGCTACGGCTTCGCTGTCGGCGGCATTGATCGCCTTGGCCATCTTGGCGGCCACTCCTCGTGCCATGTCGAAGTTGCGCTCCTTGAGCCCCCAGGTGCCGTCGATGCCTGAGCACTCCGCCACGACCTTCACTTTCGCTCCCGTGAGCTTCATGAGGTCGCGGCTCTTGAGGCCGACGTTCTGGGCCCTCAGGTGGCATGGAGCGTGGTAGGTGATGCTGACCGGCACCTCGCCGGGGAACTCATCGTCGAAATCGAACCCCTCGGTCTTGCGGGCCTCGACCAGATACTCGGCGGCATCCCGAGTGCGGGAGGCGACGAACTCGGCATCGGGGCCGGCCACATAGTCGGCGTAGTCGTATTTCAGGACGTATCCGCATGTGGGTTGTGGCACCACGACAACGGTCTCGGGGTCGCCGTCGTCTCGGGCCTGATCAGCATGGCGGATGGCATCGGCGAGCACTCCCACATTCTTCTCGGCGTGCTCGCGGAAGGTGTCGACGTCGCCGTGGTGCAGGTAGGGAGCTCCGCAGCAGACCTGACCCTTGGGGAGGGTGCACTCGATGCCGTTGTGTTCGTAGACCTTGACCATGTCGTGGCCGACGCCGACATCTTGGTATTCGACGATGCAGGTCGGGAACAGCACGACGGAAGCCTGGCGACCGCGTCCGAGCGACGGCCGACGCTTCTTGAACCAGGTGGAGAATCGTTGTCTGGAGTAGGGCGACAGAACTCGTTGCGCTGATATGCCGACGGTCTTCTCGACGAGTCGACGGACTCTACTGCCGGGGGTGCTGAGGGCCTTGTTGACCACCGGTGCGGCAACCGTGTTGACCCGGCCGATGAGATCGGTGTTGGCCAGCGCCTTGTCGGCGAGCTTGTTTCGCAGCGGGACCTTGCGTTCACGGTGGAGGACTTGTTCGGCTCTCAGCATCAGCCGCGGAAAGTCGAGGTTCCACTCGTGGAGGTTGGGGGTGTAGGGGCAGTTGACGTAGCAGAGCTTGCAGTTGAAGCACTCGTCGACGACCTGATTCTGTTGCTCCACCGTGAGCTTCCCGGCGTCCTGATCGTCGTGTGCATCAACGAAGGAGAACAGAGTCGGGAACGAGTCGCAGTACTTGAAGCAGAGTCGGCATCCGTGGCACAGGTCGAATACGCGGGTCATTTCTTCGCGCAGGTCCGACTCCACGAAGTAGGCCGCGTCGAAGGGATCGTATGTGGTGGTCACGTCAGGCTTCTCCCCGAGGGATTGCGATCAACGGTTGGCTGTCGGACCCCCGCCGCTCCGGACGAGCCGGAGTCGGCGGGGCATCCCACAACAGATTCAGCTGAGGCTCTCGAGGCCCTGGGCAAAGCGCCCAGCGTGGCTCTTCTCGGCCTTGGCGAGGGTCTCCATCCATTCGGCGACCTCGTCGAAGCCTTCCTCACGAGCGGTCTTGGCCATTCCGGGGTACATCTCGGTGTACTCGTAGGTCTCGCCGGCGATCGAAGCCCTGAAGTTGTCTTCGGTATCGCCGATCGGCTCTCCCGTGGCGGGGTCGCCGACCTCGGCGATGTAGTCGAGGTGGCCGTGAGCGTGACCGGTCTCGCCTTCGGCAACCGAACGGAACAGAGCAGCCGCGTCGGGGTAGCCCTCGATGTCGGCCTTCTGAGCGAAGTAGAGATAGCGGCGATTGGCCTGGCTCTCGCCTGCAAACGCAGCCTTCAGGTTTTCGAGCGTCTGTGAACCAGCCAGTTCAGGCATGGGGGTCTCCTATTTGTTGCTTGGTTGTTTGGGATCTTGGGTGTTGCATCGGGAGCAGCTCCCGCGCAGCACCAGTTCAGCGGTCGAGACGCTGACTCCGAGGTCTTGGACCCCGTCGAGTTGCAGGTCGGTGAGATGAGCCGGAATGTCGACAACTGCACCGCACTCATTACACACCAGATGGTGATGCAGGACGAGATTGTGGTCGTAACGAACAGCGCCGGTCCCGAGGTCGAGCATCACGAGTTCGCCGAGTTCGGACAGCTCGCGCAGGATCTCGTAGACGGTCTTCAGCGAAATGGTGGGCAGATTCTCTGCGACCGAGCTGTGAACTTGCTCGGCTGTGCTGTGGCCCGCACCTTTGTCGAGGGCCTCGAACACCGCGATTCTCTGCGGGGTGACCTTTCGGTCGGTCTCCCTGAATCGCTGGGCGAGGGCCTCGGGTGATCGCACCCCGACACCATACCCCAATCAACAATGATTGTTGTCTGGTTTGGCGGAATATTCTGTCGCAGAATTCTCCCCGATACGATCGACTCTTCCCCATGTTCTCCCAACTCGATCTCAACGTCGTAACCGCCGGCGCCATGATGACCCTGCTCCTCACCGGCCCGGCCGCGATCGTCGGTGCTGTCGTCGACAACGACGGCGACGCACCTGTATGGGTTGTTGGCCTGTACCTCGTGATCATCACCGGATACCTCCTCGGTGGAGCCCTGGCTGGACGACAGCACCCATCGACGGCGTTCGTCCACGGAGCCGCTTCCACGGTGCTGGCGTTCGCCGTGCTTCAGACCATCGGGGTGATCCGCCGCCTGGCCAGTGGCGACAGCATCTCGGTTGGGGCACTCGTCTTCAACGGTCTGCTGGCGGCTTCGATCGGTGTGATCGGGGCGTGGTTCGGAGCCCGCCGCGGCACACTTGGAAGCGGTGGCGGGGAGCCGGCCGGGTGACTGCGGCCCACTTCGGTGGGTCGAGGAAGGTCGGGACTCCGCAGGACAGGGTGCTGGCGAAGCCAGTCGAGG
>JAJCXW010000204.1 GCA_029263235.1 Acidimicrobiales bacterium | reverse complement strand
CCACGGCCTTGTCCACCTCGAGCCCAGCGCCGCGCTCCTCACGGAATCTCGACACCACGAACAGCGAATAGTCGACGGCGAGGCCGAGCCCGAGCGCCGTGACGAGATTGAGGGAGAAGATCGAGACGTCGGTGAGTTCGGTGAGACCGAGGAGTACCAGAAGGGCACCGAGAATTGCCGCGACTCCGACACCAACCGGTAGGAGGGCAGCCACCACGCCTCCGAACACGGCGATCAGCAACAACAAGGTGAGTGGCACCGCTATGGCCTCGGCTAGGGCGAGGTCGTCCTCGATGGTGGTGGCGATTCGCTCGAACACCGCCTCGCGCCCGCCCACGGCCACGTTGAACGGGCCGGCGGCGGTGTCGTCGTATCGATCGATGATGTCGGTGATCAGGACGTCGCGCTCGTGATTGTCTTCTTCGCCGGGGAATCTGACGAGCACGAGGGCCCGTTGCCCGTCGTTGGACCGCATCGAAGAGGCCGAAGCCAAAGTCCAGTAGGAGGCCACGTCGTCGGTTCCAGGTATGGAAGCGATCTCGTTGGTGAATGAGATGCCGGCCTCTGCCGCGTCGGGCCGGTCGACCGCAAACTCGTTGGCGCTGCCGGACTCAGAGTTGTGGCTCAACACGAACACGATGTCGGAGAATCCGGTGTCGAACTGCTCGTCGAGCAACTCTCGGGTGAGCACCGAGTCGCTGCCGGGATCGTCGAACCCTCCGCTGGCCAGTCGGTCCACAGCACCGCCCCCGAATACCGCCGCGGCGACCAGGGCCAGGAACGACACGGCGAGCACCTGCCATCGGTAGTGCACCACAAGGCGCCCAACGCCCGCGAATGTCGACTCCGGCATCACTGCAGGAGCTGCCTAGGTTCGGTCCACGTCGAGGGGCTGCGTAGTATCACCAGACTTGACCTTACATTCCCTGCCCGCCGCCAACCCCATGTTGCGGCCCGACGCCGGAGGACGCTTGAAACGAATTCTGATCGACACCGACACCGGATCTGACGACGCGATTGCCATCTTGATGGCCCTGCGCCATCCCGAGGTGCAGGTGGAAGCACTCACGGCAGTGGCCGGAAACGTCGAGGTCGGACAGGCCGTTCAGAATGCCCTCTACACGGTCGAATTATGTGGCTCCGATGTGCCGGTCCATGTGGGAGCCGACGCTCCGATGCTGTGCCGGTTGGAGACGGCCCAGTACGTACACGGGCAGGACGGGATGGGTGACTGCGGTCTCGATCTGAGAGGACGAACACCGGCCGAGGGTCGGGCCGCCGACGTGATTGTCGACACCGTTCTAGGTTCGCCCGGCGAGATCACGATCGTGGCGATCGGGCCTCTCACCAATCTCGCGATCGCTCTGCTCCGGGCTCCCGAGATCGCCGACGCAGTCGAGCGAGTTGTGGTGATGGGAGGAACCGGAGTGAATGGCCCCGGCAACGTCACCCCGATGGCCGAGTTCAACTTCTGGGTCGACGCCGAGGCGGCGCGTATCGTGGCTCGTTCCGGTATGCCGCTGGAGTTTGTGGGATGGGATGTGTCGATCCAGTCGGCACTGGTGACCGCGGAACGCGACGCTGAACTCCGCGCCCTCGACACCAGATACTCCGACTTCGCGCTCGACGTCTCCAGCGCGGTGGCGGCGTTCGCCCGCGGGGCCGGCCTGCCCGGCAACGATCTTCCCGACCCGATAGCGATGGCTCATGCCATCGACCCGTCGCGTTCGCAGATGTCGAGGCTCCATGTCGATGTGATGGTCGGTGAGGGGCCTCAGCGAGGGGTCATGGAAGTCGATCGTCTGGGGTTCGGTGGAGCAACTCCGAACATCGATGTGGTCACCGACCTTCCCAGTGATCACTTCTTCGCCATGCTCCACGCCGCATGCCAGTGAAGTTCGGCCTCGAAACGGGGACAAAGCAATGATTCACGAGTCGTATGAGTCGATTCCCGGGCGCTACGGACTCGCGGTGACGCGCTCGGGAGATCAGGCTGTCACCAGCTGGGTTCCGGTCGAGCCCGGGCTGTCGAGCGACGACGGGTCCCTTCGGCCAGCGGCAGTGCTGATGGCGGTCGACATGGCATGCGGCATGGCGGCCGGACTCGGGGTGTACCCGAAGTGGACCGTCACCGCCGATTCCGAGGTTCGTCTGGTCGGACCGTGTGTGGTCGGTCCGTTGCGGGTGGAGGCCCGATGTGTGCGGCCGGGACGCCACCAGTCGATGGCCGAGGCCCACGCCTACGACCAAGGCGCCGACGATGCCCTTGTTGCCGTCGCCACCGCGAACCACGGTGTGCTCGTTCCGAAATGGGACACCTTCATGGCAGATACCCCGATCGGGGTCACTCACAAGTTTCACCGACCGGAGTCGTCCCCCACCGAGAGTCTCGAACGTGGATTCGGTGTGGAGCGCAGATCGGGTCCCGACGGCACCACGATCGTGGTGCCGCTCGACGACCGCACACGCAACCCTTGGGGGATTCTCCACGGTGGGCTGACCGGACTGATGGTTGAGCTTGCCGCCACCGAGGGCGGAATCGTCGAGCCGAGGGATTTTGTTCTGCGCCTGATGAGGCCGGTGAGAGAAGGTCCGGGCGAGGCAAGGGTCGTCGAGACCGTCGATCGAGATGGCGATCGTCTGGTCCGGGTCGAGCTACGTGATGTGGGCGCTGACCGGCTTGCTGCGATCGCCCATGTGAGCGGCCACACCAGCGGGCAACAGACCGGCCGCTAGCTCGCTTCGGCGGGTTCGATTTCGTCGCCCTCGGACGCTTCGGGCGCGGGGTCTTCTTTGGGGGCCTCGGATGCTTCGGCCTCTTCGGGCGCGTGGTCTTCTTTGGGCGCCTCGGCCGTTTCGGGCTCGGCTTCGGCCGACTCGCCGTCGCGGACTCGCTTGAGAGCGGCTACTGCGTCGCGGTATGCGGCCTCCACTGTGGCCTTCTCTTCACCGCTCGCCTCGCCTTGCTCGAGTTTGCGGACGGCAGCTGCGGCCTGATCCTTGGCCTTCTCCGCCTTGGCTATCTCGCGGTTGTGGCGGGTGCGCACACGGTCGGCAGCGACGTATTCGTTGAACAGCGTGAGGGCTGCGGTCGTGTCGTCGTCGAGCTTCTGGGCAGGTGCGGAATCGGGCATGGCGACCATTCTGGCGGGCAGAAGCGCGACTGACGACACCAATCTCGGTGTCTAGCGATCTTGGGGCAATCCGCGACGGCGTTCAGAGCGCATATCGAACGCGATCTTGAGGGCTCCGCGGCGCCCGGCTTCGCCGGCATGGGTCAGCGCATCGGCGTATCGATCGAGCGGATAGGTCGAGGTGACCATCTTGTCGAAAGGCACCTTGCCGGCGAGCTCGATGGCCAGTTGAAAGCTGGTCGAGACCCGTCCGTCGATCGCACGTTCGGTGCCGTAGGTGTAGCTGCCGACGAGCTGGGTCTCGCGGTGCCACAGGGAAGTGAGATCCATCTCGACCATTCCGGGCATCCCGAGCAGAACCACTCGACCACGGGGACGACACAGTCCGATTGCCTGAGCGATCGAGTCCTGGGACCCGACCGCGTCGATGACCACATCGGCTCCACCCGACAGGTTGTCGCCGATCATGAACGAACCGGAGGCTCGGCGAACCGATCGTGTGAGTTCATCAGGCGCCACCACGACATCGGCCCCGAATTCGGCGGCCAGGTCGCGCTGGACCTGATACTTCGCTCCGACGATCACGGATCCGGGCTGGGTGAAGTGTCGGAGAGCGGCGATGGTCGACAGCCCCATGGGGCCGGCGCCGATCACGGCAACGATGTCGTCGACCGCGACCTCGGCCCGAAGCGCGGCGTGGATGCCCCCGGCAACCGGCTCGAGTGTGACGGCGAGCTCGTCGCTCATCCAGTCGGGCACATCATGGAGCTGCGACTCGTGGGCCACGAACTCGGTGGACCATCCGCCACCGGTGCTGCTGCAGAAACCGGTCTGGATGCCAGGCTCGAGATGACCATAGTTGAGAGGGCGGTAGTCGTTGCCGTCGCTGGGGGCGGCCCCGGCGAACGGCGGATCGAAACCGCGGGCTTCGTGCCCGAGAACCGGCTCGATGACAACCCGCCGCCCGTCGGCTAGCTCGCCGACGATCTCATGGCCGGGCACGAACGGAAACGACACGTAGTCCTCGAAGTAGCGCGACGAGTGGCCGTCGATCGTCGAGAGGTCGGAGCCGCAGATGCCGGTGAGTCGTGGCCAGACGCGAACCCAGCCTTCGCCCGGGAGGTCGGGAGGATCGTCGTTGTCGACCAACGAGAGGGGTCCCCATCTACCTCCAGAACCCGGGCGCAACCTCGAGGCCACCATGGCGGCGGCGTATCGCGCTTCGTTGCGGCTGAATCGGAGTGCCTTCACTCCGCGGATCGTACTCGGTCGCGTGAGGAGCGGACGAGGCCCACTGCGGGCAGGATCGACAGGGCGATCACCACAGCCGCCGCGGTCATGGCCCACGAGTAGCCCGCAGCGAGGGCGTCGGCGGCGGTTGGGTCGAGAATCGACTCGTCTCCTCCGAGCAACTCGCGGACCGACTCGATGTCGTCGACCCGTCGACCCACCACGGTGAACACGATCAAACCGGCTGCCGCGGTGCCATAGGTGATGCCGAGAGTGCGAAGAAACTGGTGGGAGCTCCCGACCCGCCCCATCTCAGTGGTCTGGACCCGGGATTGCAGCACGGCCAGCCCGGAGTTGGTGATCGTGCCGATTCCGGCGCCGATGAACACCAGCAGTCCGAAGATGACCCAAAGAGGCGCGGTCAACGCGACTGCCATGGCGGTGAGGGCGGCAGCCGGACTGGCGATGAGGGTCCCGAGAAGCATCACCTTCTCGCCGGAGAAGTGGTCCTGAAGTCGGCTGGCGATGACCGCGGCGGCCGACCAGCCGATCGTGATGAACAACACCGAGAACGCTGCGACACCGAAGCTCTGGCCTCGAGCTCCTCTGACGTAGAGCGGCAGGAAGGCGTCGGCCCCCAAGCCCCCGGCCATGGCGGCCGCGGCGGCGAGATGGATGTAGCGAAACCTGGGGTCGGTGATGTGGCTGAGTCGTAGGACGGGTTGGGGCACAGAACGGGCGTGGCGCACATAGGACAATCCGGCCACGATCACGATGGTCGTACCGATCAATGCTGCGAGCAGCGAGCCGGCCGCGGCGGCCAGGGCACCGGCGGTGAGCAGCGTGACGAGAACAAGTCCGATGGGATCGAAGCTTGTCTCGGCTGCCCCGACCTGTCGGCCCGGGAGAGAAGAACGACCCATCCAGAGAGCGAATAACGCCACCGGCACATTGACGAGGAGAACACCTCTCCAACCGGTGGTCGACACCAGCACAGCGGCGATGGCCGGCCCTGCGACCCCGAGAACCCCCCAGACCGATGAAGTGGCAGCGAAGGCCCGAGGCCGGAGTTCTGGTGGAAACGCAATCCCTGCGGCCGCCACCGCAACCGCGATCACCATTCCGGCGGCGATTCCCTGCATGCCTCGTGCCACGATGAGCATCGTCATGTTGACGGAGGACGCGGCGAGGGTCGATGCCACGATGATTGCGGCGGCCGACCACCGGAAGGTCACCCTCACGCCGATCCCGTCGATTAGGGGTCCGGCCATCAGGATCGCCACTGCCGATGTGAGCAGTTCAATCGTGATCACCCAGGGGAGCAGGTCGACGTTGCCGAGGTCGTCGCCGATGTCGGGTAGAGCCGCCGAAACCGACAATGCGTTGTAGGCGGCAATCCCGACCGACGACATCAACGCCACTGTGGTTGGTCGGTACTTGCTGCTGAAAAGACCATCCCCGGACATGATTTGCTGACCCTAGTGCCGTCCTTCGTCGGGCCAACCGTTCAACACCCCCGTGTTTGCGGCCGAAGAAGGAGAACAGAAATATTTTCCTGGAGGCCAAACATTTCGGCTCACTCGAACGTCATCCATGTAGGGAGGCGACGGTGATGCACGACGACATGTGAGTAGGGGTTGGGCATGGCCAGAGATTTCGATGGCTTCTTCAAGGAGAACTACACCGCCACCGTGCGGAGTCTCGAGCACGACGGCACCCGCCGTGAAGATGCTCAGGACGCCGCGCAGGAGGCCTATGTCCGTGCGTATGCACGGTGGTGGAGGGTTGGGCACTACAACGAACCGGCCGCGTGGGTCCGGCGGGTGGCGGTCAACGTCATTCGCGACGACCACCGACGCCTGATCGTCCGCGAGAAGGCAATGCCGATCATCGCGGTCGATCCTGTGGTTCCCGAGCCCGAACTGCCGAGTGACTTCGCCGAAGTGCTTGAGGTTCTGCCCCAACGACAACGATGTGCCGTCGACCTGTATTACCGCGCTGGGTTCAGCACTGAGGAAGCGGCGGCACGCATGGGCATCACGCCCGGTGCGTTCCGTTTCCATCTGAGTCGAGCCCGGAGGGCACTCACGCCCCGCATGGCCGAGCGAATCGGTCTCACGGAGGTCGCACAATGAACATCAACGAAACAGACAGAGTCGAAGAAGAAGCCGAGGCGGTTCTTGAGCAGCTCCGGCCTCGCATGCGAACCGCTCGAGTCGGTCACCTGCGACGCATGGCTGCGGTCGTGGCCGTCGTGCCGCTGATCGGGTTCGGGGCCGCCGCCATGGCCGCCGACGGCGGAACCGGCGTCACGATCGATGCGGCTTCGGTGTCGATCCCTGACGATCCCACTGACGTGGGCGTGGCGGGTAGCGAAGAGGCGATCGCCTCCCTTGGCAACCCGGCCAACGAAACCGCGGCGACGATCTCGTCGACAACCACGACAATGCTTCAGACCACCGACGAGAAGAACATCACCCTCGGCGCCTTCGGCACCGCAACCGTGGTTCCCGAAGGGGAATCATTCTCCCTGGCGTCGATCGAACCCGCCGCGGGGTGGGAACTCATCAGCGCCGAGATCGTCGATGGCGTGCTCGTTGTGGTGATCGCAGATGGCGATCACATGAAGGCCATCAAGATCAGGCCGGGCGTGCGTGACCAGATCGACGTCCGAATCGTCGATTTCGTGATTCCGCCGACCACTACCAAAGCTCCGCCGGCCACGGCATCGCCCGTCGTCGACCGATGGGTGGTTGAAGTGCCGGGCAAGGGTTCGTTCGTGGTCGAACGTTCCGGCGACGTGCTGTTCCTTGGCAACGTCACCGATGCCGACGGCTTCGTTCACGATGTCGCGAAGGCCGAAGGCTGGAAGGTGCACGTCGTGTTCACCGATGGGGCCTGGCTCTGGCACGGCAAGGCATACATCGACGACGCCGGCCGGGTCCAGCAACACTTCTGGGACGAAGAAAAGATCCCGGCTCCCGTCTACCAGTGGGTGGAGATCCCCGACGTGGGAGCTGCGAAGTTCAAGCTGTGGAACAACCAGGTCTACGTGAAGGAGACGGCTCCCTCGATCGGCTTCTCGTCCTTCGTCTACAGCGATGTCGGAAGCACGGTGAAGGTCGACTTCGAAGGAGAGGGCCAGCTGTGGTTCATCGATGTCGGGATTCTCGAAGGACAGATGGTGTGGGAGATCACCAATGCGACGCCGCCGCCAACCACGACGACAGCGCCGCCTCCCACGACCACCGCACCACCGGCCACGACAACGACAACCACCGCGCCCGCATAGCTTGACCGCCGTCTCCCGGAGCGTAGGGTCGGGGCCGCACAGGCTCACGACAACTCCGGGAGAGGCAGGGCGTCGCGGTGAAGCTGGGATTGGGGCTCGATCTGTATCGGGCCAAGACGCTCGAGGTCCCCGTCGACCTGGTGAAAACGTGCGAAGGCCTCGGCTACCACTCCGTGTGGACAGCCGAGGCCTATGGCTCTGATGCGCTGACGCCGCTCGCCTACCTGGCCGCCCACACCACGCGGATCAAGCTCGCCACCGGCGTTGCCCAAATTGCGGCCCGGACTCCGGCGGCCACCGCCATGGCCGCCATGTCGATCGATCATCTCGCCGGTGGCGATCGGGTGATCATCGGTCTCGGCGTGTCGGGCCCTCAGATCGTCGAGGGGTGGTACGGGCAGCCATGGGGCTCTCCGGCCGGCCGATTGCGCGACTACATCTCGATCATGCGCAAGGTCATTTCTCGCGAAGAAGCGGTGGTGCACGACGGCACCGCGATCTCGCTTCCCTACGAAGGGCCGGGATCGACCGGCGACGGTAAGGCGCTCAAGTCGATTCTTCATCCGGCCGGCGAGATCAAGATCTGGGTGGCATCGGGAGGGCCTCTCAACACGGCCCTGGCGTCGGAGGTGGCCGACGGTTGGCTCCCCATGGGATACGGCACCGACGGATGGTCGACTCACTCCCCGGCGATCGAGAAGGGATGGCGGAACCGCGGCGGCGCCCCCGACGGCTTCGAAATCTTCGGCAGTGTCAACATCGACATCACCGACGACGTGAGAGCCGCCGTTGAAGCCAGAAAGCCGAGTGTTGGCATGTATGTCGGTGGAATGGGCAGCCGCGACAACAACTTCCACCGGGAAGCCATGGGCCGGCGAGGTTTCCCAGATGCCGCCGATCGGATTCAGGAACTCTGGCTGGCCGGGCGCAAAGACGACGCCATCGCTGCGGTTCCAGACGACTACATCGATTCCGGCGCGCTGATCGGCTCGGTCGATCGTGTCCGTAGCCGATGGGACACCGTCGCGGCGCACAAGGGCCTCACCGGTTTGATCGTTCGCAGCAATACCGACAAGGGTTATGTGCTTGCAGCCGAGATCACCGGTGCCAGGGATCTCGCTGCCGACGATCCGGGAGAAACCACCTCATGACCGATTCACCCCTCGTGACCGTGGAGAGCCCGAGCGAACACGTCCGCTACCTCACCCTGAACCGTCCGGAGAAACGCAACGCCATCTCGACTCCGCTACGAACCGAGTTGTTCGCGGCGCTTCAGGCCCACGACACCGACCCGGCGGTGAGGGTGTCGATCGTGAGGGGAGCCGGCGATTGCTTCTCCTCGGGATACGACCTGTCGAGCTCGTTGATGGACGACACCCCCACCTACTCGGCGCCGGGTGACGGAGCCTGGACCCGCCAAGCCAGCGACGGATGGTTCTCGATCTGGGATCTCGCCAAGCCGGTCATAGCCCAGATCCACGGCTATGCCATGGCCGGCGCCACCGAACTGGCAGCGGCCTGCGATCTTGTCTACGTCGCCGACGATGCCCAAATCTCCTACCCGGTCGTGCGGGTGGCGTCGCCGCCCGACTGGCAGTATCACGAACCGTTGCTCGGGCTGCGCCACTCGATGGAGGCCATGCTCACCGGCGATTCCATCGACGGAACCGAAGCCGCCCGCATCGGGTGGGCGAATCGGTCGTATCCCGCCGACGACCTCGAGTCGGCAGTGCTCGACATCGCGAAGCGCATCGCCGACGTCGAATCAGATCTCTCGCAGATCCTGAAGCGGATGGTGCATCGCCAGTTCGATGTTGCCGGCGGCCGGGCTGCAATCCGGGCCGGCCAGGAATTCCAGGCCCTCGCCAGCCATCAGGCCTCGGTTCAGGCTTTTCGATCCGATCCGCTGGCCGCTATGAAGAAGCTCACCGACCGCGAAGCCAGACCCACTGACGGAGAATCGAGTGAACGATGAGCCACCCGGGAGTACACCTCACCTACGACGGCCCGATCGCCCGTATCCAACTCGATCGGCCCGGACGCAAGAACGCTTGCACCAGTGTGATGTGGGGTGCGATCGCCGAGGCGGCCAGGGAGATCGCGGTATCGGGCTCGCGTGTTCTGGTCATGTCGGGTGCCAACGATGACTTCTGTGCCGGCGCCGATCTCGTGGGCGATCCCGAGATCGAGGAGGTTCGCCACAACCACGGGCTGATCTCGATGCGGTCGGTCGGCGATTCGGTCATGTCTGTGCACCAGCTTCCGATCCCCGTGATCGCCGCGGTCGATGGGGTGGCCGTCGGGGCCGGATTCGGGCTGGCCTTGGCCGCCGATCTTCTCTACTGCACCGAGCGGTCGAGGTTCTCCCTGATCTTCGCCAAGCGGGGGCTGTCTCTCGACTACGGAACGTCCTATCTGCTCCCTCAGAGGGTCGGGCTGCATCACGCCAAACGGCTGGCGTTCACGGGCGAGATTATCAACGCCGCCGAGGCCGGTCGTCTCGGTTTCGTCAACGATGTGGTGCCCGACGGCACGCTCGATGCCCGAGTGGCCGAGGTGACCGAAGCGATCGCCGTCGGACCGCCCTTGGCGTTGTCGATGACCAAGCGATTGCTCGACAACGCCGTCAACTCGACCCTGGCCCAAGCAACCGAAGCCGAGGGCCTGGCCCAAACCGTCAACTTCTCGACCAACGACACCCGTGATGCCATGGCAGCGTTCGCCGAGAAGCGCGATCCGGAATTCAGAGGACAGTGATCTTGGGCTCGTCGTCTCCCGAGCAGTCGTTCCCCCGACGTCAGGCAGTCACCCGCCGGTTCACTCTGGGCGCACCGCGCAACCTCACGATCTCTCCCGACGGGGAGAGGGTCGTCTTCTTGCGTTCCGGGGCGGCCGACGATCCGGTCAACGCTCTGTGGGTGCTCGACCTGGCCGACGGTGTCGAGCGGCTGCTGTTCGACCCGTCGTCGGTTGCCGATCTCGATGATCTGCCGGCAGCGGAGCGGGCCCGCCGCGAGCGGGCCAGGGAGGCGGGAGAGGGAATCGTCGGATTCAGCATCGATGCCCTCGGGCAGCGGGTGGCCTTCGTCGTCGCCGGGCGGATCATGGTGGGCGACGTCGACTCTGGTCTGGTCAAGTCGATGGATTCCCAGCCCGGAGCTTTCGATCCGGTGATCTCCCCGGACGGATCGCGGGTGGCCTACGTGTCGGGCGCATCGTTGAGAGTCACAAGTGGGAACGAAGGCGACTCTCTCGTGGTCGAGGAGAGCGCGGAGACCGTGTCCTGGGGGGCGGCGGAGTTCGTGGCCGGCGAGGAGATGGGTCGCACCCGAGGATTCTGGTGGTCCCCCGACAGCGATCGTCTGTTGGTCGAGAGGGTCGATGTCGCCCCGGTCGAGCAGTGGTGGATCGGAGCTCCGGTCAGTCCGGCATCGGAACCGATACCGATCCGGTATCCGGCGGCCGGTACCCCCAACGCCGAAGTGGGGCTGGCGATCATCGACCTCGACGGTCGCAGGACCGATGTGGCGTGGGACGCCTCCGGGTGGGAGTACCTCGCCGATGCGACATGGTCAGCCGACGGACTGTTCCTGACCGTACAGTCCCGCGACCAACGCACCCTTGCCGTTCTCGACGTCGATCCCCACTCGGGTGAGGCTTCCGAACGTCACCGCGTGACCGACCCACATTGGGTGGAGTTGGTGCCGGGAGCACCGCGCCTCCGTGGGAATCGGCTGGTCACGATCGAGGACCACGGAGTCGCGCGGCGACTCTGTATCGATGGCCGGCCGATCACGAGCGACGACACCCAAGTTCGGAGCCTGGTGTCGGTGGCTGAATCGGGCATGGTCATCACCGCTTCGATCGAACCGACCAGCACCGGTGTCGCTCTGGTGAGCTGGGATGGTGATCTGAGGTGGCTGTCGAAGCGGGGCGGTGTCAACAACGCAGTGGTGGGTGGCGGCACCTTGGCGATCTCTCGCCGCTCTCTCGAATTCGACCGGGCCGAGATCACGGTGACGAATAGTCAACTTGTTGATGACGCGGACGGCTCCGGCCATGAGGTGGTGCTCGTCGACAATTCGGAGGCACCGACGGTGGACCTCCACCTATCCGTGCATCGCCTTGGTTCGCGCGGCCTGGCTTCGGCATTGTTGCTACCCGCCGACGCCAAGCCCGACGACTCGTTCCCGATACTTCTCGACCCCTACGGAGGTCCCCACGCTCAGCGGGTCGTGCAGTCAAGGTCGGCCTTTCACGCCTCTCAATGGTTCGCCGATCACGGATTCGCGGTGTTGGTCACCGACGGTCGCGGGACGCCGGGGCGCGGCCCGGAATTCGAGCGCGAAGTCAGAGGCGACTTGGCAGCTCCCGTACTGGAGGACCAGATCGAGGCGCTCCACGCAGCAGCCAGCCTCGACTCTCGTCTCGACCTCGGTCGGGTGGCGATTCGTGGCTGGTCGTTCGGCGGGTACCTCTCGGCGATGGCGGTGCTTCGCCGTCCCGACGTGTTCCATGCCGCGGTCGCCGGCGCTCCGGTCACCGACTGGAGGCTCTACGACACCCACTACACCGAGCGCTATCTCGGTGATCCCCGAGTCGAGCCCGACAACTACGACCTCACCGATCTCGCCGCCGATGTGAAGCCTCCGTCGGCGGAGTTTCCGGAGCGGCCATTGCTGTTGATACACGGACTCGCCGACGACAATGTCGTCGCGGCGCACACACTCCGCTTGTCGCGAACGATGCTCGAAGCCGGTCGATCCCACGCGGTTCTGCCGCTGTCGGGAGTCACCCACATGACCCCTCAGGAGGAAGTCGCGGAGAACCTTCTGCTGCTGCAGCTCCGATTCTTGAAGGACGCTCTCGCGGCCGCCGACGGCTGACTCAGATGTCGACCCTTGACGCGGGCAGTGGGATTGAAACAACATGTTTTGCCCTTCACACTGCGAGTCTTCGAGTGTGATCGGTCCGAGACCTAACGGAATCGGGCTGTGGGGCGTTGGTGCACACTCACTTGGGGGAGAACGTGTGCACCAACGCCGCCACACGAATCACCGGTGTGTCACCCGCCACAAGTCGTGTTCAGATGGCGGTCCAGCCACCGTCCACATGGAGAATCTGACCCGTCACGAAGCTCGACGCGTCGCTCGCCAGAAATAGCAGCGCTCCATCGAGTTCGTCGAGCTCGCCGGTGCGGCCCATCGGGGTGTTGTCGGTGATGTAGGCCGCGGCGGGGCCACCGTCGAACATCTCCTTGCTCATCTCGGTGGGGAACCATCCCGGAGCGATCGAGTTGACGCGCACTCCCTTGCGGGCCCACTCCGAGGCCAACTCTCGGGTGAGGTTGTGGAGCCCGCCCTTGGCCGCGGCGTACCCGGGCACGCGCAGCTTGCCGCCTCCAACCGATCCGAGAACCGACCCGAGGTTGATGATGGAAGCCTGCCGTTGATCGGCAATGGCCGCGGCTGCCACCTCTCTGGCCAAGGTGTAGGGGGCCACCAGGTCGATCTCGATCTCACGACGAAACTCGTCGGGAGTGAAGTCGAGCGCAGCGGTTGCCGTGGAAACGCCGGCGTTGTTGACGAGCACATCGATTCGCCCGTATCGACGGGTGGCCTCCTTGATCAGAGACTCGGCGTTTCCGGGGACGGTCAGATCGACCTCCACCGCATGGGCGTCCGACAGTTCGCCGACGAGAGCATCGAGGCGGTCCTTTCGCCGAGCCGAAACCACCACCTTCGATCCTGCCGCATCGACCACCTTGGCGAATCGGTTGCCGAGCCCAGAACTGGCGCCGGTGATGAGCACGACCTTCCCGTCGAGTCGGAATCGTGCCAGGGGATCGACGTCGGTCATGGCGCTGATTCTGCCAGCGAGATCACACGGTCTGCTGCGGTGGCGTCTTCGTCGGAGTGGGTCACCCACACCACGGTGTGGAATGGGCCGTTGGTGAGTGCCTGGCGGATCGTGGGCTTGGACGCCTCATCTATCGACGCGAGTGGTTCGTCGAGGAGCAACACCTTCGCTCTGGTGGCCATGGCGCGCGCTATCGCCACGCGCTGACGCTGACCTCCGGAGAGTTCTCCGGGCCGGGCGTGAGCCGACGACGCCATCCCCACGGATTCGAGGTATCGCAGAGCGTTCTCACGGGAGTCGCGCCGTGATGTTCCCTGCCTCCTCATCGGGAACGCCACGTTGTCGACGGCTCGCAGGTGGTCGAAGAGTCGAATGTCCTGGAAGACCATGGCGATCGGTCTCAGATGACACTCGACGAAAGTCGAGGTCGCAGGCTCGTCGACTACCTGGTCGTCGAGGCAGACCCGGCCGGTGTCGATCGCTTCGAGACCGGCGATCAAGCGAAGGAAGCTGGTCTTGCCCGAACCGTTGGGCCCGACCACGGCGGTGACACCGGGGTCGATCCGGGTGTCGTCGAAGTCGACTGACCAATCTCCGCGCCGCAGGACCCCGTCGATGGTGATGGTCATCGCATCCCCCATCGACCCCGAAGCGCGATCAGCACGATGAGGCTCACCGTCATCAGAAGCACGCTCATCGCCAACGCCGCGCCGGGGTCGTTCTCGAGTGCCAAGAACGTGGCGAGGGGAAGGGTTCGGGTGCGTCCGCCGAGGTTCCCAGCGAAGGTCACGGTGGCTCCGAACTCTCCGAGGGCCCGTGCCCACGACAGGGCGGCGCCGGCTCCGATCGCTCCGCGAATCGAAGGGATGGTGACGTGAATGAAGGTCGACATGGGGTTCGCAGAGCAGGCGGCCGCGGCTTCGTCGAGAGATTCGCCGTGCTGCCGCAGTCCGCTTTCGACGGTGGTCACGAAGAAGGGCAGCGCCACGAAGGTCGCGGCCACGACAGCCCCGGCGGTCGTGAACGGCAGGGTCAGTCCGAACCAACGGTCGAGCCATTGCCCCAGCAGACCGCGGCGGCCCAGAGCGAACAGCAGTGCAGTGCCGGCCACGACCGGTGGGAGCACCATCGGCAGCATCACGAATGCTCTCACCACGTTCTTCCCGATGAAGTCGACCCGGGCCATGACCCAAGCCAGAGGCATCCCGAGGATCACGCACAGCACCGCTGCCCAGAGGCTCACCACGATCGACACCCGAAGCGCGTTAGTGACAGCCGGGTCACTCAGCCGATCGACGAGCGTCGACCATGGAACACGCTGGAGCATCCCGGCCAACGGCAGCATCAGAAGGGTGAGGGCGACGGCGGCCGCACCGATCAGGATCCGGGGTTGGCGGGTGGGTGGCGGACTCATGGGGAACCAAACCCGAGGTCGTCGAGGACGGCACGGACCGAGGTCGAGGAGATCAGGTGGTCGATCAGTGCCTCGACTTCTGGCTCCGGCTGGTCCGATATCGGTGCGATCAGATAGTCGGTTGTGAACTCGCTCAAGCGGTCGGTCGCCACCACCTCGAGGCCGAGTGCGTCGGCGTCGGTGCGGTAGATCAGTCCGACGTCGAGTTCTCCGAGCTGGATCTTGGTTGCCAGCGATCGAACGTTGGGCTCAAACGTGTCGGCGGCCACGGTGAGGTGGAGAGCGGTGAGTGCTTCGGCGGCCAGAGCACCGCAAGGGACTTCAACCGAGCACATGCCCACCAATCGGTTGGACTGTTCCAGATCGGTGATGGCGGTGATCGCTCCGGGGTTTCCGTCGGCCACCGCGACAACCAAGTGGTTGGTCGCGAGGAGGCGGGGCTCACCGAGCACCGATTCCTCGACCACGGCGACCTGCATGGTCTCGCGACTGGCGGTGATGAGAATGTCGGCGCGGGCCCCGTCGCGTAGCTGGGCAACCAGAGATGAACTGCCGGCGTAGCTAGGGGCGACCGACTGGTCGTCGACGATCGACTCGATGACATCGACCATCGAAGACGGAGCCATCACCACGATTTCGGCCGACGACACCCCGGTCGCTGAACACCCTGATGCGAGTACGGCCGTGATCAGGACGATCTTGATGGGGTTGATCACTCCGGTCTCTCGACGACCACGTTGGTCGACTTGATGGTCGCTACCGCCCTGACTCCAGGCTCGAGTTCGAGGTCGTCGGCTGCCTCGGACGAGATCAGAGAAACCACTCGATGGGGACCAGCCTGGATCTCGACCTGGGCCATCACCGTGTCTCGCGTGACTTTGGTGACGACTCCCTGGAATCGGTTGCGGGCCGATACCAGGCCGGAGTGTTCGTCGGGGCTGTCGGCCATCTCGACGGCGAATCGAGCCAACTCGCGGCCGTCGACGCGGCGTTGTCCGCCTTCGGTGCGTTCGGTTGCCAGCCGCCCACTGTCGGCCCAGCGTCGGGCGGTATCGGTGCTCACACCGAGCAGTTCAGCGACTTCTCCCATACGAAACCAGCTCATACCAGAGAAATATACAGAAATACTTGCAAATGCGATAGGGGAATCGAAGGTTGCTGGTCGAAGGCCCATATCGACCCGGCTGAGATCCACCACGAATCCATGCTCGGGTCGTAGCTTCAGCCCATGCCCCCACCGCTCTTGCAGGAGACCACGACCGACCTCGCCGACGCCTGCGGATCGGCCGACAGTTCCTACGTGTGCGAGAAGGTCTACGACTGGACCAGCAACGACTTCCTGGCCCGGTCCACCGAATGGTTGCTCGACCGACCGATCCGCGTCCTTCTGATCGTGTTGGTCGCCTGGTTCTTCTCTCGACTCGCTCAGCGCGCCATTACCGGCTTCGCGGCCAGTGTGGCGGCCGGCCCGTCCGACGGTCGGCTGCGAGCCCTTCGTGCATCGGGACCCGGTCGACTTCTGATCGAAGAGAAGGAGTCGGTCCGAGCCAAGGCCCGGGCCGAAACGATCGGGCTGGTGCTCCGAAGTATCACCACCGCTTTGATCTGGTCGTTCGCCGGCCTCCTGATTCTCGGCCAGATGTCGATCGATCTGGCTCCACTGATCGCCGGCGCCGGCATCGGCGGGTTCGCTCTCGGTTTCGGTGCGCAGTCGATCGTCAAGGACTTCCTGTCGGGCCTGTTCATGCTCATCGAGGACCAATACGGAGTCGGCGATGTGATCGACGCGGGCGACGCCACCGGCACCGTCGAGAAGGTCAGCTTGCGTTCCACCACCATCCGCGACGTCAGGGGAACCGTCTGGCACATACCCAACGGTGAGATAAGTCGCGTGGGCAACTACTCCCAGTTGTGGTCGCGGGCACTCATCGATGTCGAGGTCAGCTACGACGCCGATCTGCGTCTGGCTCAGGGAGTGATCCAACGAGTCGCCGACGACTTCTGGAACGACCCCGAGTGGGGCGGGGACGAACTGATGGAACGCCCCGAGGTGTGGGGGGTCCAGGATCTGGGGGCGTCAGGCATCGCCATTCGTCTGGTGGTCAAGACCGAGCCGTCCCAGCAGTGGGGAGTCGAGCGGGAACTACGCCTCCGACTCAAGGAAGCTCTCGATGCGGCAGGAATCGAGATTCCGTTCCCGCAGCAGACAGTGTGGCTACGCAACGAGGGCGATCACCCGATGGCGCCGTCCCCCGATCCGGCTGCTCTCGCCACCCACGAGATCGCCGAGGTTCACAACGACGAAGCGTCCGGCTGACACCCAAGGTCCGACCCTCTATTCGCCGAGGCGTCAGGTAACGAGGCTGCGGTTGATGTCGGCGATCCGGCTCACCCCGCACAACGCCATGGCCCGGTGAAGCCCCGACTGGTAGAGGTCGAGCGCGAAGTCGACGCCAGTCTCGCCGGCTGCGCCGAGGGCATAAAGGTAGAAGCGGCCGGCCATCACCGAGTCGGCTCCAAGAGCGCGGGCCTTCAAGAGGTCGCTTCCCCGTCGTGAACCACCATCGACGATGATCTCCGTATCGTCGCCGACGACTTCACGGCACGGCTCGACGAGGTCGAGTGCGGCCGGTGCACCATCGAGTTGGCGGCCGCCATGATTCGACAGGCAGACCGCGTCGACCCCGACATCCTTGGCAATGGCAGCGTCCTCAGTGGTCTGTATCCCCTTCACGATGATCGGGCCGTCCCAGATCGAACGAAACCATTCGATGTCGTCCCACGACAGATCGATGCGGAACTGGCTGTTGGTGTACTCGGCCAGGCTCACGGCGGTGCTGCCGTCGTTGCCTTCGCTGCCGGTCACGTTGGCGAAGCGGATTGGTTCGCTTCTCGCGAACTTCCAGGTCCAGCCGGGATGACGGATGCCGTCGACAATGGTGTCGAGTCCGATCTTCGGCGGCAACGAGAAGCCTCTCCGAACGTCGCGTTCACGTCGGCCGAGGACCGCCAGGTCGACGGTGATGATCAGGGCTTCGTAGCGGGAGGCCGCCGCTCGCTCGACCATCTCCTTCACCAGACCCTTGTCGCGCCATGTATACACCTGGAACCAGAGCCGGCGTTCGCCTTCGCTGCCCCACTCGACGCTGTCGGAGGCTTCGGCCACCTCTTCGATGGAGCGAGTCGAGAGGGTCGAGAGCCCATACGGGACCCCGGCCCGGGCCGCGGCGCGCGCGACCGCCAACTCTCCCTGCGGGTCGGCTATGCGGGTGAACCCGGTGGGGGCGAGCACCAGCGGTATCGGAGAGGGCCGGCCGAGGATCGTCGTGGTTGTGTCGACCCCAGAGAGGCCCCGCAGCACCCGTGGCCGAAGCCCGATGTCGCTGTAGGCAGACTGGTTCCCCGCGAGGGTGATCTCATCCTCGGCTCCGCCGTCGATGTAGTCGAACACCCCTCCGGGGAGTCTCTTCTTGGCGATGTCACGCAGGTCGGAGATGTCGGCGGCGGTAGCGAGTCGGCGAAGATTCGGGTCAGGCTCGAATCGTCTGAACTTGAGGACGGATCTGAGGGTCTTCAGCATCAGGACTCCGGTCGCATGTCGCTTCTCTGGATGGCACGTTCGTCGGTTCCGAGATAGCTGGCCACCACGGCCTGATTGTTGCGAACCTCGGTTGGTGAGCCGCTGGCGATCACGGATCCGGACTCCAGGCAGTAGACCCGATCGCTGATGCTCATGATGAGCGGCATGTCGTGTTCGATGATCAGCATCGATGCGCCGAGTTCCTTACGGATGGCCACGAGAAGTGGTCCGAACGCCTCCGCTTCACGCTGGGCGACTCCGGCGGTCGGCTCGTCGAGGCAGAGCACTTGGGCGTCGACAGCCAGAAGCCCTGCGAGTTCGACGATTCGCCGAGTGCCGGTCGAGAGGTCGGAGATGTAGTTGTCGGCGAAACGCCCCAGCCCCAGAAAGCCGATCAGCTCGGCGGCTTCAGAGGCTTGGCGATGCGATAACGCGCCGTCGATGGCCAGCGCACTGGCGAGGAACGACGAGCGGTGCCGGGCTTCCAGAGCGACCTGCACCGTCTCGGTGACGGTGAGCTCGGGAAACAGTGCCGCCGACTGGAACGTGCGGCCGATGCCGTGCCGGGCCCTGGTTGGTGGCGACATCCGCGATATGTCGCGCCCGAGCAACTCGACCTCGCCGGTCGAGGGGACGTATCCGCCGATGGCGTTCATGAGAGTCGACTTGCCGGCGCCGTTGGTTCCGATCAGTCCGACGATCTCGTCGCGATGAACCTCGAGGCTGACATCGCTCACAGCGTGGTTGCCCCCGAAGCGCACGGTCACCTCCCGGGCCCGCAGTGTCACCTCCGGGGTCTCGGCCCGATCCGGAGCGCGGTGCAGCGAGGATGGTGGCGCGGAGGTCGAGGCGCTGGGCTCGGGAAGATCGAGTCGGTGCTCAGCCCACTTGAAGACCTCACCCCTGAAGCCGTAGCCGATCTGAATGAACCCGCCCGGGAAGTACATCAGGATCACGAGTAGGCCGATGCTCGAGGTGAACAGGGGAACGAGGTCGTTGCCCCTCCAGAAGGTCGGTAGACCTTCCACCCAGAGAGCCCCGAGCAACGGTCCCGCGACCGACCCGAGGCCTCCGATCACGACGATCGAGACCACCTTCAGCGAGTCCTGAACTTGGAACAGCGACTCGGTGTATCGAATGTTGCGAACGAGGTTTCCGAGAATGGCACCCCCGAACCCGGCCACACCACCGGCCAGCGAGAAGGCCAGGAGCTTCGTGCGTGTCGGGTTGATCGTGTAGGCCGAAGCGGTGTCGGCGTTGTCGCGGACCGCGATGATGCTGCGGCCGATCCCCGATTGACGCAGACGAGACAAGAGCAGCAGGACGATCACGAGACCGACCAACGAGAAGTAGAAGTAGGTCCGTTGATCGAGGAGGTCGATTCCGAACACCGATCCCCGCTCGAACAGGACACTCGAATCGCCGTCGCTGAAGAACGGACGGGCGTAGATGTACTGCTGCGCGGCTATCGCGAAGGCGAAGGTCGATACGGCCAGCAGCAGTCCTTGGACTCGAAGCGCACCGACTCCCACCAAGGCAGCCACCGCCGCGGTGGCGACTGTGGCAATCAAGATCGAGAGGACCGCCGGGAGCGGACTGGCGTGGAATTGGATGAGACGGAGACTTCGCCAGCCGATGTCGAGTTCGATCCCTCGGGTGAGAGCGGCCGCGGTGAGAGCTCCGATCCCGGCGAACGCCATCTGGGATAACGAGAGCTGACCCGACCAACCGGTGATCACTGTCACCGATGCCGCGCAGATGGCGAAGCCCACGATGGTCGTGTAGGTGAAGAACTGCGAGGCCCTGATGTCGAGCAGTGGATTCCACTGGTGGGTAGCGGTGAGAGCGACCACGACCATGAGCCCTCCGGCCATGGCGATCCTCGACATGTGACGGATCCACCAGATCGATTTCAGTGCTTCGGGGATCGGCTGGGATCTGGGAGCGAAGGAGAGCACGCTCTCGTCGCCGCTGCGGCCCTGGAAGTAGAGGGCGGCCGCTATGGCTATGAAGACCAGGAAGTCGTTGAGTCCCGGATCGTTGAAGAAGTTGAAGCCGACGATGTTCTGGGCGATGCCTATCCCGATTCCGGCGATCATCGCCCGCGGGAAGGAGACCATGCCGGCGATGACCGCCGCGGCCAGCGCCTTGGTGAGGGTGAATGGCCCGAGATTGGAGAGGCCGCTCACGCCTCCTCCACCGCTCAGCAGAATCATCGACAGAGTCGAGAGCAGTCCGCCGATCGTCCACACGAAGGTCGACACGATCTTCGGATTGATTCCCGACAACCGCGCCAGATCAGGGTTGTCGGCCGATGCGGATACCGACTTGCCGAATGTCGACCGGTTCATCAACAACCCGAGACCGATCGCGATGATCGGGACGAGGACGATGATCGTCAGGTCGGCTCCTGCGACGCGGGTTCCCTGCCAACGGAACTTGCTGCCGACCGCAACCGGATAGTGGGTCTGGTCGCCGTCGACAGACGGAAGGGCCGCCACGATTGCTCGCATCAGCTGGGCGATGCCCACGGTGGCCACCAGAAGAATCACCCGGGGGCTGCTGAAGAGTCGCCGTACGATAATCAACTCGACGACTGTTCCGACCAGGGCCCCAACCACCAGCGACAACACCAGCGCGATCCAGAAGGGAAACGACCAGTTGATGATCATCAACGCGAACAAGGCAGTTCCGGGAAGCCCCATGTTGCCGACCGCGAAGTTGATGACCTTCGTGCTGCGATAGATGAGCACGATGCCCATGGCTAGAAGGCCGTAGACCAGCCCGGATGCCATTCCTTCGAACACGATCTGACGAACTATCCACGTGGCAAACACGGTCGTCACCCGCCCTCGGTGCCGAGAAACACGGCCCGAGCGAGATCGTCGCGTTCGAGCAGTTCGGCGGCCGATCCCTCGAACCGAACCTGACCTTTCTCGAGAAACACGGCACGATCCGCGACTGCCAACGCGACATTGAGCGACTGCTCAACGATGATCATCGTCTGCCCGGCAGCCCGCAGCGTGTCGATCAACTCGAGCAGACCTTGCACGACGGTGGGGGCGAGTCCCAGACTGAGTTCGTCGATGATCAACACTTCGGGCTCGTGCAGCATCACCCGGGCCAGAGCCAGCATCTGTTGCTGTCCACCGGAGAGGTCACCGGCCCGCTCGTCGAGGCGGTCGGCCAGAGCCGGGAACAGGTCGAGAACCTTGGCGATTCGTCGTTCGACATCGTCTTTGTCGGCCCGGTATCGGTATGCCCCCATCACCAAGTTGTCGTGTATCGACATGCTCGTGAAGGTGCCGCTGCCTCCGGGAAGCATGTGGATTCCGAGTCCGCCTCGTTGCTCGGGTGTAGCGAACGTGATGGTGTGTCCGTTGAGCCTCACCACCCCCCGCTCCGGGGTCTCGAGACCGGCGACCACTCGGAGAATGGTCGACTTTCCGGCGCCGTTGGTGCCCAGCAATGCGAGGGTCTCGCCCGGTTTCACCTCGAAGGAAAGATCGAACAGCACCTGCACCTGGCCGTAGGAGAAGTCGACGTTGTGCACCTGGATCACCGGTATGGACCCCGGTCCGGCTTCGGCCTGGCGATCCTGTTCCTGCTGCTCCTCCTGTAATTCCGCCACCACCAGCGACAGGTCGCGTCGCAGGCGGGTGGACCCACGGATCACATAGAACCCGCCGATCGGCATCGAGATCATCGTGAGCGTGATGATCGCCGCCTTCTCGCCCACGCTGTCCTGGAGGAAAGCTGAAACGAGCCCACCTCCGACCCCGCCGACCGCGAACATGAAGAAGGTGATGATGGCGGTGCCCATGCCGCGAAGCCGGTAGGGAACCACGGCCTGAATCGACGGCTGAACCATGGCGAAGGCCGCGCCGAGCAGGGTGGCGTTGACGGCACCGATCAACGCGAACAGCACCACGTTGGGCATCGAGTATTGGATGGGAACCAGCACGGTGGCCGGGAGTAGCAAGAACCCGATGATTCGTAGCGCCTTGTCGGGATCTGACCGGAATGTGGCATCGAAGCGACGGCCGACGAGAGGCAGGAAGATCAAGAGCAGAGCCCCGGTGGGGGCGGTGGCCAGGCCCCGCTCCCAAGCAGTGAGGCCGAATTCCTCGTCGAGAAAGAAGCTCTGGATCGACTGGGCCGGGAAGAGTGCGAAGCCCATGGCGGCGAGAGCGATCGTCATGAACCGAATCGTGTCGATTCTCCAGATGCGGGCCGCAGCGGCCTCGATGGAGATCGGGATCTGACTCGAATCCTCCAACTTCGATCCGAGCACCTCGCTCTGTTCCCACTGGCCGCGCTGGGGCTCCGGGATGGCAAAGGCGAAGACCGCCATGATCGCCACCGGCACTCCCAGGATCACGTAGGCCCATCGCCATCCCTCCACTCCGCCGGCCAGGGCGGCGATACCCCCGACGAGCATGGGGCTGAGCGCGGCAAAGACCCGCCCGATTCCGGCATTGAGCGCGTACATCCGGCCGCGAATCTGGATCGGGTAGGTGTCGGCCAGAAGAGTCGAGTTGACGGTGATGTTGCTCGATTTCGATATGCCAGAAAAGAACCGACCCCAGAACAACATGAAGGCGTTGATCGACACTGCGGTGAACACGGCGAACCCTGCGAACGCGACACTCGCGAAACCGACGATGGGGCCGCGTCTGACCCGGTCGGCGAGCCAACCCATCGGCCCGGCTCCCAGAACGAAGAAGGCGACCGATGCCACCGAGAAGAAGGTGATTGTTCCGTCCGATACCCCGAAAGTGTCGGCAATGTCGGGGCCGAGAATGTTGATAGCGGCGCCCTCGAGTTCGTCCAGAGAGTTGATGATCAACAAGACGGTGAAGGTGTAGAAGCCGCCCTTGCTGAGTCCCTCCTTGAGCCCCATCGTCTCGGCTCCGACGCCGGGAAGGAGATCATCGGCGAACAGCACGTCCTTCGAGCGTTCGAACTGAGCCGCTCGACGGGCCGCTTCTTCTTCGAGTACCGATGCAGTGAGCGAGGCCGCGCTGGTCGCCCCCTCGTTCGGTTCGCTCACGTAAGGCTCTCCCTCGGTCGCTCAGTCGGTGCAGACGTTAGAGCGTCGGACTCGGATGCGACAGTTGATCGGACCGTGGGGGTGGGCTTCAGTCAGGGCGTCTGACGTGGCGGGCCGGCACTGGTGTGGCGTGTTCCCGGGGGATCCTCCGCCCACTCGGCGACAACTCCCCACGACTGATCGAATACCGACTGCTCGAGCGGGCGACGCCTGACCGGGCCATGGTTCCCCTCTGGTCGGCCGAGGGTGATGGTGCAAGCGATCGTCGCCTCATCGGGGATCTCCAACAGCTCGCGCAGCTGCTGATCGACCGAGTGGTGCCACATCGTGAGAGCACCGCCGTAGCCCAGTGCACGTGCTGCCAACAGCAGGTTTTGACAGGCCGGGTAGATCGAGGAACCCTCGGTTGGGTTGGGCTGCCGGTGGCGGATCAGACACGGCAGGATCACAACTGGAACGCGGTCGAGGCCATCGATGTACTGCTCCATGGACCGTGCCATCCGGACCTTCGGCGAGTTGTCGTCTGACCCCGAGCCGATGTCGTAGCCGTCGGTTTGTCGCTTGTGACCCCACGCCTGTCGGGCCGCGCCGGCCAGAAGCCCCTTCGCCTCGACTGCGGTCTCGCTGTCGGTCAGAACGACGAACCGGAATGGCTGTCGGTTGGAGCCGCTGGGAGCTCGAGTGGCGGCGAACAAGATGTCGCGCAGCACTCCATTGGGCACCGGTTCGTCGGTGTAGCGACGAATGGATCGCGTTGTCGCCATGCCTTCTAGCAGCCCGACGCTGTCGGCAGGCAGGGGAGTGTCGGCCGGTCGGTGGTGGTCGGTCATGGACTCTCCTGGCGCTGCGGGCGAATTCAGTCGAAGACCAGCAAAGGTCCGACCGGAACGAAGTCTCCCTTGCCGTGGGCTGTGGAGTCGAACACCGCCAGACCAATTGCATCTGAGACGTCGTACTTGCCGGGTCCGATCGACGAGGCGAACTCACCCGGCAGGTCGATGGCGCCGAGTTGCTCGGCGGCGGCAAGGAATGAGTCGTTGGTGAGATCGGCTCCGGCCGCCGACGCCGCCAACGAGAAGATCTCGAGCTGCTCGCAGTTGGTGACGATGTCTTGATACCAATCGGGTTCGGTGTTGGCTATCTCTTCGGCGCGTTGCACGGTGATATCGGTGTTGGCCTCTACGACCTCGATGCAGCGGGCCAGCACCGGGTCCTCTCTGAACGCCTTCGGGAAGATTCCGGCGCCGTAGATCGTGAGGGCCTCCACTCCGTCGAGGTCTCTGATGGCAGCAACAATCTGATCGGCGAAGGGGGCGTAGATGGGAATCTCGGGAGCCGATTGGGCGTGGAGCTTCGGAGGTGAAAGGCCGTTTCCCAGCCAGAAGACGGCCTGCACCTCCTCGGCGAGTGCTCGTTCGAGGATCAGGGAGTACTCGCCGTCGGACGCGGTCAGATCTGATGCCGGTGCCGACTGGACCCCAGAGAACACGACGACGGCTCCAGCTGCTTCGAGTTCGCTCCTGACATCGTCCACCAGTGGGTGGAGCTCGCTGTTGGACGCCCATATCGCCACTCGCTCGGCCAGTAGTTGCTGCTCGACCAGGAGCGCCACGAGAGCCTTGGTGTGTCGGAGGGGATCCATCTCGCCGACGATCCAAGGCGCCGTCGATTTGGCGTACTGCGCGGCGGTGCCTCCCAAGCCGATGAGGATCGTGTTGTGAAGTTGGGTCAGACACAAATTGACTTCCTGGGCTCCCGGGCCCACAAACCCACCGAATACGGCGAACACCTCGACGTCCTCGGTGACCTCGAGGCAGACCCGATCGGCGTCGGTCGACCCGACGGGAAGGAACTTCCGGTAGATGGCTTCGACCGTCCGACCGTTGATGCCTCCCCGTTCGTTGAGGTCGTCGAGAAGTGGCTTCATGACCGGTTCGGGGTCCTGGTAGTTGAGATCGGTCCCGAAGATGTCGCGCAAGGCGTCGTAGTCGACCGACACCACTGCGATGGTGATCGAGTCGGCGGAGACGCCCCTGAACGATGCGGATAGCTGTGGCGTCGTGGGGGAAGTGGCTCCCTCAGTCGATGAGGTGACCGTCACGGTTGATGTAGTCGGGGAAGGGGTCACTTCGGGCGACGAGGAACCGCATGCGGCCGCGGTCATCGCCATGCTCACCAGGGCGGCGCCGAGCCGTGCGGTCATTTCGGTTCTCCGGCCATGTGTTGGTTACGGTAGCTGTGGTCGGCCAGCGGGTCGGCGGATGCAGGAGAGGTCGAGAGATGACAGCGCGTGTTGGATTTATTGGGCTCGGTGCCATGGGCGAACCGATGGCTCGAAGACTGCTGCTGGACGGCCACGACCTGGTTGTGTTCGACCTGTCGCCCGATCTGGTCCAAAGCCTGGCTGCCGTAGGGGCCGAGGCCGCGGAAACGGCCGCCGATGTCGCCCGCATGTGCTCTCACATCGGGGTCTGCGTACCCGACGATGTCCACGTGGTCGATGTGATCACCGGCGACAACGGGGTTCTCGAAGCGGCAGTTGCCGGCACCAGCGTGGCCATCCACTCGACCGTCCACCCCGACACGGTCCGAGATCTCTCCGCCTTGGCCGACGAGCAAGATGTGATCCTCTTCGACGCCGGGGTCGCCGGAGGGAAGGAGGCAGCCGAACGTGGAGACCTCGCCATCACGGTGGGGGTGCCAGCCGGTGGCATTCCCGAGTCGGCCCGGCCCTCGCTCGATACGTGCGGCGGAGCGGTCATCGAGGCCGGACCGGTCGGCACCGGAATGGCACTCAAGGTCGGGCTCAACGTCATGACCTACCTGCAGCAGGCGGCCGCCAGCGCTTCGTATCAGGTCGCGATGTCGGAGGGAGTCGACTGCGATCAGCTCCTCGTTGCGTGGCGGCTCGTCGGGATGTTGGGGAAGCTCACCGATCTGTTCTTCCCTCTCCTGCGGATGCCAAAGGAGAGCAAGGCCGAGGGCGATTTCGGAGAGATGCTGCGGCGGATGATTGCTCTGGCCGAGAAGGATCTCGACGTTGCGGCCCAGATCGGCCTGGAGTTCGGCCGGCCCATGCCGGTCGTGGAGGCGGTCCGCGACGCCATGGACCTCGTCTACGGACTCGCCGAATCCGAGACCACCAACTGACATGGCCGCCGTCAACGGGCCCGGCGAGTGGACCTACGGCATCCAGCTTCCGATTCAGACCCTCACCCGAACCTTGGCCGACCCCTGGGAGGACTCGGCGACGGTCGAAGATCTGGTGGCGATCGCACGACGTTGCGATGCCGCAGGATACGGATTCGTGGGGGTCTGTGACCATGTGGCCATCCCCGATAACGACTACGCCGCCCGGATGACCACGACCTGGTACGACACCGTGGCCACGCTCGGGTTCCTGGCATCTGCCACCACCCGTACCCGGCTTCTGTCGGCCGTGTGGATTGCTGCCTACCGTCACCCCCTGCAGACTGCGAAGTCGTTCGGGACGTTGGCGCATCTGTCGAACGGTCGGGTCGTGCTCGGCGTCGGGGCCGGACACCTGGAAGCCGAATTCGATGCCCTCGGCGTCGACTTCTTCTCGCGCGGACGTCAACTCGATGAGACCCTCGACGCCCTTCGTGGAGTGTTCACCGACACCTATGTGTCCCATTCCGGTCCGCGGTTCGACTACACCGACATGGGCGTGTCGCCGCAGCCGCCGGACGAGATTCCGATTTGGGTCGGAGGATCCGGTCGAGCGGCCTGGCGCCGGACCGGAAGTCGCGGCGACGGCTGGATCCCGATGGGCAACCCCAAGGATCAATACCCGGAAGCCATCGACACGATTCGTTCGGCCGCCGCCGAGGCGGGCCGGGCCGATGCATCGTTCGACATCGGCTACATGACCCCTTGGGCTTACATCCTCGGCGACCGCCCCGACGACCTACCGCCGACAATGTACGCGGGCGGCCCTGAGGGATTCGCCGCCGAGATACGAGAGGCCCGCGCCGTGGGAGCCAACACCTTCCATCTCAAGTTCCGTGGGCGCGACCTGCAGGAGTATCTCGACCAGCTCGACGCGTTCGCCGAAGAGGTCGTTCCGTTGGTCGAGGAGCCCTGATCCCAGCCGACTTCACGAAGCCGTCGGATCGGCCCACTTCCTCAACTCGTACTTGAGCACCTTGCCACTGGCGTTGAGAGGAAGAGCGTCCACGACCTCAACGCGACGGGGCACCTTGTAGTTCGCCATCTCTCGGCGGCACCAGGCGATGATCGCTGTCTCGTCGGGATCGGACTCCGGGGCCGGGACGATGAACGCGTGCCCGACCTCACCCAGCCGATCGTCGGGCACACCCACCACCGCGACCTGGCCGATGTCGGAGTGGGCGAGCATCGCAGCCTCGATCTCGGCCGGATAGGCGTTGAACCCGCCGTTGATGAACATGTCCTTGAGCCGGTCGGTTATGTCGATGTTGCCGTCGACGTCCATCACCCCGATGTCGCCGGTGTGGAGCCAGCCTTGGGGATCGATCGCCTCGGCGGTTCTCTCGGCGTCGTCGAGGTAGCCCAACATGATGTTGTAGCCACGCACCACGATCTCGCCCGGCTGGCCCCGCGGCATCTCGGTGCCGTCGGGGTCGATGATCTTCACTTCGACATCGTCGATGGCCCGCCCCGAAGTGTGGGAGATCACCTCGGCGGCATCACCCTCACGGCACATTGTGGCCATGCCCGACGATTCGGTGAGGCCGTAGCC
>JAJCXW010000203.1 GCA_029263235.1 Acidimicrobiales bacterium | reverse complement strand
CGATGCGGGTGCTGTGGCCCTGGCCCAACGGAGTCGGTGTGATCAGCCGCGATCAGACCGACGTCGTGTCGGGCACCGGTCTCGACTGGCCCAGCTCGGGTGAGTGGTTCCAGCCCACCGCACTCGCCGTAGCGGCAGCGGTGGTGGTGCTGGTGTTTGCACACTTCGCCGAGTCGAAGACTCCGAACGAGTCGGCCACCACGACATGACGGCTTCGCCGGTCAGTGGCACGAGCTTCGATCGCGACACCGCCGTGCAGCCGCTCGGTGGTGGATCGTACGGTGTCATGATCTCGGAGTCCTGGAACATCGTGGCCGGACCCAACGGCGGCTACGTCGCCGCGATCATCGCTCGCGCCATGGCCGACGAGATCGGCGACCCCGACCGCACCCTGCGGTCTCTCACCGTTCACTACCTTCGCCGCCCGCTGTTCGAACCGGCGACCGTATCGGTCGTGGTGGAGCGCTCCGGCCGGTCGGTGAGCAGCGTCTCGGCCACCATGAAGCAAGGCGACCACCTGCTCTGCACCGCTCTCGCCGCGTTCTCGGTGCCGCTGGTCTCGGCCCACGCCTGGAACAAGGATCTTCCTCCCGACGCCCACGAGACCGGGGTCGAACGAACCGGGAACCTCCCCCCAGCGGCCGACAACTGGACAACCGATCTTCGATTCGACGCTCCGTTCTTCAGCGGAGAAGGCACCGCCCGGATCGCTGGTTGGATCCGAACCCTCGAACCTCGGACGATCGACGCGCTGGCTCTGGTCGCCATCTCCGATGCTCTTCCCCCCGCACCGTTTCCCAAGGTCGATACCGAGATGATGGTTCCCACCATCGACCTCACAGTTCACATACGAGCCGATCTACCTCACCTACCCATGAGCGACGACGACAGCGTCTTCGCGGAGTTCACGACCAGTCACCTCGCCGACGGGTTCAACGACGAGGACGGCTTCATGTGGGCGCCTGACGGCACTCTGCTGGCCCAGTCTCGGCAACTCGCCATCGCCCGCTAGAGGCCGTACCTATTTCAGGAACTTGCTCGTCGTGTTGTCGGCCAGCTTCCGGCCATCGGTCTGGCATGTCGGGCAGTAGGTGATCGTGTAGCGGCGGTACTCGATCGACAGGATCGTGTCGTCGCACACCCGACACGCCTCACCTATTCGGTGGTGTACGTCACTCGGTCGGTCGCGTGACCTTCCGAGATCGTCGAGAGTCCGCTCATGGTCGAGGCTGATCGTGAGCTTCGATCCGATCGCGGAGTGGAGTCGGTCGATCTCGTCGTCGTCGAGTCGGGATGTGGTGGCGAACGGCGACAGCCGCGCCGAGTGCAGGATCTCGTTGGCCAGCAAACGCCCCAAGCCCGCCATCCGACGTTGATTGCGGAGAAAGCCGTGCAACCGCTCGGACTCACCCGCCAGGATCGCCGCGAGCTGCGTGCGGCCGACAGTGTGAGCATCAGGGCCCAGATGGTCGAGTGGCTCGGCGGACTCGGGATCTCCCGCGACGAGCCACACGCCGGCTCGGTGTTCGGTGCCAGCCTCGGTGAGTAGCAGGGCGCCACCGTCGGCGAACTCCCAGCGGGCCATACCGCCACGGGGCCGCTTCGACTTCTTCGGATCGGGGCGGAGCCGGCCGCCCTGCATGAGATGGACCACAAAGGTGAGCGGATCGGGGCCCGAGAGCCTGATCAAGACCAGCTTCCCTCTGTGGCCCACGCCGGCGACAGCCAGACCGTGGGCGACGTCGGGTGAGGGATCGAACGACTTGAGGGCCGCTATGTGGAGGGCACGAAATTCGGTGATGACCGCGCCGCGAAAGCTTGCATCGAGGCGCTCGGCGTGAGCTCTGACCTCGGGCAGTTCCGGCATGGGTCAGCGCCGGACCAGGTGAACTGCGATCAGATCAGCCCGAGTTCGGCGACCGTCGAACGCTCCGAATCGAGCTCGGCGACCGATGCATCGATCCGGGCCCTGGAGAACTCGTCGAGTTGGAGGCCCTGCACGATGGAGTACTCGCCTCCGGCACAAGTGACCGGGAACGACGACATGAGGCCGTCGGCCACGCCGTAGCTTCCGTCGGAGGTGATGGCCATCGAGACCCAGTCGCCTTCAGGCGTTCCCTGGACCCAGGTGCGAACGTGATCGACAGCAGCGCTGGCGGCCGATGCTGCCGACGAGAGACCGCGGGCCTCGATGATCGCGGCGCCGCGCTTCTGCACGGTGGGGATGAATGTGTTTTCGATCCAGTCCTGGTCGTCGACCATGGCAGCGGCGTTGGAGCCGTTGACCTCGCAGCGGAACAGGTCGGGGTACTGGGTGGCCGAATGGTTGCCCCAGATCGTCATGTTGGTGATGTCGTTGACGGTGACGCCGACCTTCGTCGCCAGTTGGGCCATCGCCCGGTTGTGGTCGAGTCGGGTCATGGCGGTGAATCGGTGATCGGGAATGTCGGGGGCGTTCTCCCGAGCTATCAGCGAGTTGGTGTTGGCCGGGTTGCCGACCACGAGAATCTTGATGTCGTCGGCGGCGTTGTCGTTGAGTGCCTTGCCTTGGACGGTGAAGATCGCTCCGTTGGCCTCGAGAAGATCCTTGCGCTCCATGCCCTTGGATCGGGGCCGCGACCCGACCAACAATGCGATGTTGGCGCCGGAGAAGGCCGCGTTGGGATCGTCGGAGGTGGTGATGTCGGCGAGCAGAGGGAAGGCTCCGTCGTTGAGCTCCATCACCACACCATCGAGAGCGCCCATCGCCGGCGGAATCTCGAGCAGTTGGAGAATCACCGGCTGATCGGGGCCGAGCATCGAGCCACTGGCGATTCGGAAGAGAAGGCTGTAACCAATCTGGCCGGCTGCACCGGTGACGGCTACGCGAACAGGGTCGTTCATGATTATCTCCAGATACGAGTGTCGGTCGAACCGTGATGAACCGTACCAGCGGATTTGCCCGGCTCCAGCAGCGGAACCCGACCCGATCGGGACAACTCAGCAACCCCCTCCCGCGGAGGGCCGGTTGGGTATCGACGGGTCGATCACTTCGATGTGGACATGGGGCCAGGAGGGGCTGGCGGTGAGGTCGTCGACCTGCGAATCGAAGGGCAGGACGGCGGGGTTTGTTCCGAGAATGGTGACGCCCGCCTCGACTCGATCGCCCGGGCCGACGGCGAGCCCTTCGAAGTGGAACATCTTGACTTCCCAGCCGGGATGACCGTCGGGGTCTATCACCACGAAGTCGTCGGCGTACTCGCAATAGAGGACGTAGGTGCCGGCCCGAATGACCGTTCCTGTGACCGGAGATCGCAGCTCAGAGGCCGGATCGATGACGATGTCGGCAGCGGTTCTCGATCCGGTGCCACGCTCACGCGTCTCGAGAACTATCGGCCGGGCTGCGTCGGTGAGAGGTTCCATCTGGCGGGCTCCATCGCGGCCGGCCTCATGGAATCCGATTCGTTCGATCTTGGTTGCCGGGTAGAAGAGGGTGAGGTCGATGGCGGTGGCAAACGCCGTGCCCCAAGGGTGTTCGGAGACGAGTCGTTCCCTGGCCTTGGTGGTGGTGGATGGAGCAATCACCGTTGCGGTCGTCGTTGTGGTCGTGGCCACGGCAGCTGTCGTCGTGACAACAGTCGCTGTGGTGGTGGTCGTTTCGACGGCGACCGAGGCCGCGGCCGGCGACGAGGAACCGGGCGGGACGGAAGCCGTCTCGGCCGATGAGGCGTCAGCGCCTACTCCCGCACATGCCGTCGACGCAACCGCCACGGCCAACAGCAGCCACCAAACTCTCACGACCACGACGGTACAACACGCAGTTGCCGCCTCCGACTCAGCTCGACCCCGATCTGGTCGGACCGTGGCTAGCGTTGGCCGGGTGAGCCCACCCAACGCGTTCGACGACTCCAACTTCATTCAAGCCTGCCGGGCGTTGCCCCATGACCGTGTTCCGGTGTGGTTCATGCGACAGGCCGGCCGCTCTCTTCCCGAGTACCGAGCCATCCGCGGGGAGGGAACGATCCTCCAAGCCATCGAAAATGTCGACCTCTCGACAGAGCTGACGCTCCAGCCGGTGAGGCGCTACGGCGTCGACGCGGCGATCCTCTACTCCGACATCGTCGTGCCGGCCTATGCCGTGGGGTTCGGTCTCACGGTCACCCCGGGCGTGGGCCCCGAGGTCGAGAATCCATTCCGATCCCGCGACGACCTCGCCCGTCTCCGGCCGCTCGATCCCGACGCCGACACCCCCTATGTCATCGAAACCGTGCGACAACTAGTTGCCGAACTCGACGTGCCACTGATCGGGTTCGCCGGGGCGCCATTCACGGTCGCGTCCTACCTGATCGAAGGTCGGCCCTCGAAGGATCACGCCAAAGCCAAGGCCCTCATGTTGTCCGAGGAGTCGCTGTGGCACGACCTGCTCGATCGGCTTGCCGATCTCGCCATTGCCTCACTCACCTCCCAGATCGATGCCGGTGCGTCGGCCATACAGCTATTCGACTCTTGGGCGGGGTCTCTCAGCCCGGCTCAGTATCGACGCTACGTTCTGCCTCACTCTCAGAAGGTTCTGGCCGCGGTCGAGCCGAGCGGGGTGCCCCGCATCCACTTCGGTGTCGCCACCGGCGAGATCCTCGACCAGATCGCTGAAGCCGGAGCCGATGTCGTCGGTGTCGACTGGCGAGTGCCGCTGCGTGAGGCCCGCACACGGGTGGGCTCGGCGAAGGCACTGCAGGGCAACCTCGACCCCACGGTCGCGTTGGCCGGAGTCGACGCCGCCTTGGCCTCGACACGCGACGTCCTGGCCGACAACGACGGCCACCCCGGTCACGTCTTCAACCTCGGACACGGCGTGATACCCAACACCGATCCCGACGTACTCGCAGAGATCGTGCGCACTGTCCACGCCGAGGGGCGAACCGACGGCCCCACCGCGTGAGCAAGCCGGTAGTGGTGGTGGGCGGCGGCATCACCGGCCTTTCGGCCGCCCACGAACTCCACCGGGCCGGTCGCGACTTCGTACTGCTCGAGGCGGCCGATCGGATCGGCGGGAAGATCGACGGTGGACCGGTCGGTCCGCTCGATGTCGATTCGGCCGCCGATGGTTTCCTGGCCCGCCAACCGGAAATGACCGAGCTCTGCGTGGAGATCGGCCTGGGCGACGACCTGGTGAAGCCCTCGGGAGGCCAGGCATTCATCTGGGCCGATGGCCAGCTACGTCCGATCCCGGCCCCATCGGTGCTCGGAGTGCCGCTCGACGCTGATGCTGTCGAGTCGTCGGGGATCATCTCCGAGAGGGGCCTACTCGATCTTCGTGAGGGTCTCGAAGGACAACAGCCTCCTCTTGTCGGCGATGCCACCGTCGGAGAGGTGTTGCGTCCCGTAGTGGGGTCAGAGGCCTTCGAACGACTGGTCGACCCCCTGCTCGGGGGAATCAACGCCGGCTCGGCCGACCGCATGAGCATTTCGGCCGGCGCTCCGCAGTTGGCCGAAGCTGCTCAGCTCGGAGGAAGCATCCGCGACAACCTTCTCGTGCAGGCGGGTGAGTCGGCGAAGACTCCGGGGCCTGTCTTCATGGGTGTCAACGGCGGGACCCGACGCGTCATTGATCGGCTCAGGGAACGCATGGGGAATTCCATCCGGACCGGGACCCGTGTCGAGGCGATCGAACGCGACGGTGGCTCCTGGATCGTGCGCACCTCCAGCGGTTCCGAACCGGCACAACGGGTAATCCTCACCACACCCGCCGCGGCGACCGCCCGGCTCATCGAGCCCTACTGCCCCGACGGAACGGCAACGCTCAACGCCCTCAACTACTCGAGCGCTGTGTTGGTCACGTTCGTCATCGATCGCAAACGAGTCGAGCACCCTCTCGACGGCTCAGGCTTTCTCGTGCCCAGAGACCAAGGGCTCCTGATGACCGCCTGCTCCTGGTCGTCGTCGAAGTGGGCTCACTACGACGACGGGACTCATGCCGTTGTCAGGGTGTCGGCCGGTCGAACCGACGATCTGAGGTGGCTGTCGCTCGATCAGGAGTCCGTCGTCGCCGCTCTCGCCGCCGAACTCAAGACCACAATCGGCCTCACCGGAGACCCGACAGTGAGGGTCACCGAATGGCGCGACTCACTTCCGCAATACTTCCGCGGTCATCTCGATCGCGTCGACGCCATCGATGCCGAACTAGCCGAAACGGCGCCAGGATTGGTCGCCACTGGAGCAGCCTTTCGAGGCCTCGGTCTGCCAGCATGCGTACGCCAAGGGCGGTCCGCGGCACGGCGCTGATTGCAACTACACACAGCGCTGAAACCTTCACATGTGACACCTGTCTCAGTATTGCATTTGTGTTGCGAAACATGGCTACGGTACGGCCGCTGAATAGAGGCGTGGGTCGATCACCCTGCCAATCTGCCCGGAGAACAGCGTTTCACCGGAAAGATCGACCCCACTACGTCTGACACGGACATCGTCCGAGGAGGCAGCAATTCCATGCGTACACACCTACGCGCAATAGCACTGGTGATAGCAACCCTTGTGGGGGCATCCGCTTGCACCCCCGCGGAGATCGTTCTCTTCCTCGAGACCACCGCACCAACCCGCGACGTACTCAGCGCCGACGAGCTTCTGCGGCTCCGTATGTGCGAGTCGACCGACAACTACGAGGCAATCAATCCGTCGGGCACATACCGCGGTGCCTATCAGTTCGACCAGACCACTTGGAACGACGTCGCCGGCCGGCACTACCCATTCCTCTCCGACCGCGACCCGGCGACAGTCGAGCCGTGGTGGCAGGACGCCATGACCCGTGCCCTGTGGTCTGAGCGTGGCCGACAGCCATGGCCGGTTTGCGGCCTGAAGGTCTGAACAAGGACCTCGACGGCCAGCCCGGCGCGACCTGACCGAGGTCTGGGTCGGGGCAGGGCGTAGCATCGCCCGCCGTGAGACGCTTTGCGCCACCGATACTCTCCGGTCTGCTCATCGCGGCCGCTCTTCCCCCATGGGGATGGTGGCCCGCGGCGCTCGTCGGTGTCGCCATCTGGTTTCATCGGATCGATGATCCATCTCCCCGAAACCGATTCATCGAGTCGCTGATCGTCGGACTCTCATGGTCGATCCCGGCGACACTGTGGATGTTCGATCTCACTGCGGCCGGATGGCCGGTGGCGGTCCTCGTCTTCTCGACCTTCGTCGGGTTGGTCGGGGTCGTGACCCCGGCCGAACGTCCGATACGTCGCGCGGTCTTCCCGGCCGGCGTCGTACTGGCCGAGCTGGCCCGCTGGTCGTGGCCGTTCGGTGGTGTTCCCTTGGCCACTCTCGCCATGGCCGAAGTCGCCTCTCCTCTGGCGCCGGTCACACGACTGTTCGGATCGCCGTTCCTGGTGATGATTACCGCGGTCACCGCCGTGACGTTGGTCGACATCGCCAAGCGCCAACGAGCCGGACTACCGGGGGCAGCTGTGGTGCTCGTCGCCGTGGTCGCCGGAATGGTTTCCGTGGCCAACGGGTCCGACTCGGCCAACCGAATCGACGTCGCGGTCGTGCAGGGAGGAGGTCCTCAGAACACTCGGGCCAACTTGTGCGAGAACCGAACCGTCTTCGACCGACACATGGCGGCCAGCCAGTTGATCGATCAGCCCGTCGACCTGGTGTTGTGGCCGGAGAATGTGGTCAACCCTGTGCCCGACGGCGAATCGAGCCTGCTGTGCAGCGAACCGCTGTTGTGGCACTCCGAGGCTGCTGATCGTCTCACCGAGTTGGCTGCCGAGCTCGATGCCGTGCTCGTGTCGGGCTGGTTCGAGCGCTCTGCCGACAATCTCTACAACGAGAACTACTCAATCGCGACCTCTCCCGACGGAACCGTCACCGGACGCTACGACAAGGTCAGGCTCGTTCCTTTCGGGGAGTACGTGCCGTTCCGATCCCTGATCGAATCGTTCAGCGGTGAGCTTCCAGCGCGCGACACCCGAGCCGGGACCGGGCCGGCGGTGATCGATTCGGCGGTCGGTCGCCTCGGCGTGGCGATCTCGTGGGAGGTGTTCTTCGACGGTCGGGCTCGCGACGCCATCGGAAACGGCGGTCAGGTCCTGCTCAATCCGACCAACGGCTCGAGCTACTGGCTGACGATCCTCCAGAGCCAGCAGACCGCATCGAGTCGACTGAGAGCTCTCGAGACCGACCGGTGGGTGCTGCAGGCCGCCCCGACGGGCTTCTCCGCCATTGTCTCGCCCGAAGGCGACGTGATCGACCGCACCGCCATCAGCGAGCAGAAGGTCCTCTACGCGACCATCGATCTTCGCGACAGCCAGACCCTCGCGGTGAGATGGGGAGCATGGCCCACGTTGCTCGCCAGCCTCGCCGTGATCGCCTGGGTGTGGGTGCCGGTGATCGAGGCCGGTCGCCTGCGTCGGTGGGTCAGATCTCGACGCTGACGGTCACCGGACCGTCGTTCACCAGCTCCACCAGCATCTCGGCCTGAAACGAACCGGTGGCGACATTGGCGCCTAGTTCGGTCAGATCGGAGACAAGAGTCTCGATCAACGGTCGTGCCGCCTCGGGTCGAGCCGCAGCCGACCAGCCCGGCCGCCGACCGCTCGAAGTGTCGCCGTAGAGCGTGAACTGGCTCACCACGAGGATATCGCCCGTGGTGTCGGCCAGCGAGAGATTGATCAGCCCGTCGGTGTCATCGAAGAGTCGGATGTGCCACAGCTTTTCAGCGAGCTTGCGGGCTTTGGCTTCAGTGTCGTCGTGGGTGACCCCGATGAGAGCCAACAGGCCAGGGCCGATCTCACCAACGACCTCGCCGTCGACGGTGACCGATGCCAGGGTGACTCTTTGAACCAGTGCTCGCACAGGCCGACGCTAGCGGTCGGGGCTGGGAGCACGCACCGTCCAGTTCCACTGGTGCGACCCCGGACCCACTCGATACGGCGACAGCGTGTCGGGTCCGCAGGCACCTGTGCCCAGGCCCCGGACTGCCTGGTCGATGTGAACCTCGACCGTTGATCCAGCGCGGAGATCGGCGAGGGTCGTGGCTGCAGTCAGTTCGGTGTCGTGGTGACGCCGGGCCGAGAAGTCGAAGCTCCGCTCCGACTCGACCCGGAGTCCGTCGAGGCCGTCGGCCGTCAGGGTGAACCAGCGAGTGTCGACGTGATTGCCATGCTCCTGAGGGAAGGCGAACGGGTGGTACTGATCGTCGACCGTCGACGACCACACTCCCACGGTCGCAGCGCTCCGCCGGTCGGGGTACGTCTCGTCGGGTCCGATTCCGAGCCACTTCAGGTGGTCGAGCCGGGCCGGGCATTCGAACCTGACCCCCACTCTCGGCAGGTCGTCCCACGCATCAGGAATCTCCAACTGTTCTTCGAATCTCACGCAGTCAGCTGAGACCAGGATCCGGGTGTGGTGTCGCGCCTCGTCGGTGAGTCCCACCAGCCTTCGCCTCAGTTCTATGTAGATCCCCTCGGCTGTCTCTTCGATGTCGATCGAATCAGTCACGTGCCCAATCGAGTCGAGGCCCCAATCAAGCCAGCGGCGTCGGACCCCTGCAATCTGGCTCATCCAGCCGTGACTCACGCCGTCGTTGTCGGTGGGTGGACGCCACAGGTGGGCGGTGACGTCTCCCTCGACCACAGCGGCCCCGCCGATGGTGATTCCTCCCAAGCCGACATCGGGCACGACCACCACTTCGATGTCGCCTGCGGTGACGACAGTCCGGTCGTCGTGAGCTGACACAGTCGCGTTCCGGGTAGGGCGGTACTGATCCCGGGACTGAGTCGGAGGAGATCCGACCCGAATCTGGTCCCAGCCGACCACGAGACCAGCTGGCGACCAATCGGAGTCGTGCAGAGTGGCCCACACGAAGTCGAGATGGCATTCCGAGTCGGGAGCGGGATCCGTCGTGTGGGGGTGATCGATCGCAACGGTCTGCCCCGGGGCGATCACACAGTCGAGAACGCCTTCTTCGACCACGACCCCGTCGACTCGCAGCTTCCACGACAGCAGCAGGTCGGAGTTGGAGATGAACACTCTCCGATTCGTGAACTCGACCTCGCGGCTGCCCGAGGCTGCTGCGACCACGGGCCGAAACGCCCACTGCAGTTCACGTAGGCCGGGATGGGGCAGAAGGTCGGGTCCCACCAATCCATTGATGCAGAAGTTCACATCGTTGGGTTCGTCCCCGAAGTGGCCGCCGTAGGCCCAAAAGGAGCGGCCCTCGCTGTCGGTTTCGGCCAGTCCTTGATCCCGCCAGTCCCATACGAATCCACCGGCGAGGGCAGCGTGAGCATGGAAGGCCTCGGCGTATTCGGCCAGGGATCCGTTGGAGTTGCCCATGGCGTGCGAGTACTCACAGAGCACCAGAGGCCGATCGTCGAGTTGGGTCGTCTCGGCCCAACTCGCCCACCCAACGATCACATCGATCGGGGCGTACATCGGGCAAACCAGATCGGTCACCAGTCGTTCGGACGGCGACGGGGCCTGACAGCCGAGGTCGGCGCCGGCCGGACCGTGAAGAGAGAACCGGGGTTCCAGGGCGCCTTCGTAGTGGAGGAACCGGGTCGGGTCGAAGTGTCTCACCCATGCCGCGGCGGCATCGTGAGCCGGACCGTGACCCGACTCGTTGCCGAGCGACCATCCGATCACGCTGGGGTGATTGCGGTCGCGCTTCACCATTCGCCTCACGCGATCGACGATTGCATGGTGGTAGCGGTCGTCGGTAGCCAGCGAACGGAGCCGCGCGTGCGACTCGACGTTGGCCTCGTCGATCACCCACAATCCGAGCTCGTCGCACAGGTCGAGCAGGCGGTGATCGTTGGGGTAGTGAGCGGTACGCACTGCATTGATGTTGTGACGTTTCATAGCCACGAGATCGGCCTTGAGTTGGCCGACGGTGAGCGTCTTGCCGGTGATGGGGTCGTGATCGTGACGATTGACGCCGTTGATCAGTACCGGTCGACCGTTGATGAGCAGGCGACGGTCGAGGACCTCCACCCGCCGAAACCCGGTGGCGACGATCGCCGCCTCGATCACTCGTCCGTCGGGGTCGAGTAGTTCGACCACCACCCGATAGCGACTCGGGCTCTCGGTGGTCCAGGGATCCGGTTTCTCGACCGTCGCGGCCACACGCGCCTGCTGGCCACCAAATCCGTAGGCCGCCAGCAGCTGCTCGAAGTGCCCTCCGGTTTCCGCCCGCTCGAATCTGGCAATGCAGGTCTCGCCGACGGGTTCGCCGGACATGGTCTCGAGCGACACCCTCAATGAGATCTCCGGGCGATGGCCGACGGCGGAGGCGACCACCGAGAGCTCTCCATCGCCGGTGGACGGGTCGTAGTCGGCCGTGACGTCGAGATCGCCGAGCGAGACGGGGCCTCTGGCCTCGAGATGGACGCTGCGATGCAGGCCGGCATGCCACCAGTGATCCTGGTCCTCGATCCAGGTGGCGTCGCTGTATCTCACGACCATCACCGCCAGCGTGTTGTCGCCAGGACCGACCAGCGAAGTCAGATCGAACTCCGATGGAAGCCGCGAGTCCTTGCCCATCCCGACGAAGGATCCGTTGCACCAGACGACCGCCATGCTCTCTGCACCGCCGAGATGCACAACCACGCTGCGGTCCGACCAATCGTCGGGGAGATCGAACGAGGTTCGGTACAGGCCACTCGGGTTGTGCTCGGGGGTGTCGGGAGGGTCGAGCTCCGGCCACGGCATGACCACGTTGGTGTAGTGGGGAAGATCGCCGACCCCTTGGCGAGTCCAACAGCCCGGCACGTCGATCTCCACCCAGTCCGAAACGTCGGTGTCCCGGTCGGCCCAACCAGGAGGGGCATCGTCGGGAGAGTCGACGAGCAGGAAATTCCAGTTCCCGTCGAGATTCAGCCGCCAAGGACTCTCCTCGCCCGACCGCGCCTCTTGCGCGGTCGGAAATGCGGTGAACGAGGCACGCGCCGGGAGGCGATTGAGCTCGGTGAGTTCCGGCACGAGAAGCTCTTTGACGCCCAGCACCGCCGCATGTTCGCGCCAGCCGGTCGATCTCGCCAGTCGGTGCGACTCAAGTCACTCCCGGTGGGGTTGGGGATATCTCGCGGCATTATTTGACGTCCGATCGATTGCGGGTGAAGCCTTGTCGTTCATGTCTGATCAGCGCACGCTGCGTATAGCTCTGCTCACCTACCGCGGCAAGCCCCACGTCGGAGGTCAGGGTGTCTACGTACGGCACCTCTCCAAGGCCCTTGTCGATCTCGGACATTCGGTGACGGTGATCTCCGGTCCGCCCTATCCAAACCTCGACCCGTCGGTCTCGATTGTAGAACTTCCGAGCCTCGACATCTGGTCTGAGCCCCATCCCATGCGCAAGCCCCGTTTCTGGGAATGGAAGGACTGGACCGACGCCCTCGAACACCTCTCGTTCGACACCGGCAACTTCTCCGAACCAATGGCGTTCAGCATGCGGGCATGGCGCTACCTCCACACTCGCCGCCATGAGTTCGATGTCATCCACGACAATCAGACGCTCGGCTGGGGAATCCTGAAGCTCCACCAAGAGGGCTGGCCGATTCTCGAAACCATCCATCACCCGATCACAGTCGACCGCCGCCTCGAGCTCGAACACGCCCGTTCGCTCTGGGAACAGTTCGGAAAGCGGCGTTGGTACGCGTTCACCAAGATGCAGACCCAGGTGGCGAAGCGACTGCCGCGAGTGCAGACCGTCTCGGAGTCGTCCAAGGGCGATATCCACCGCGACCACGGAGTGCCACTCGACCGTCTGCATGTCGTTCCGGTGGGAGTCGACCCCAACCTCTTCAAGCCTGTCCCAGGCGTCGAACGCATCCCAGGCCATCTCGTCACCACGGCCAGCGCCGATGTGGCGATGAAGGGACTCCGGTTTCTGCTGGAGGCCATCGCCAAGCTCCGAACCGAGCGACACATTCAGCTCACGATCATCGGCAAGCCCAACCCCGAGAGCGAATCAAGCCGCACCATGACCAAGCTGGGCCTCGACGACTGCGTCACGTTCGTGTCGGGGGTTCCCGACCAGCGAATCGTCGAGCTCTACAGCGAGGCCGAGCTCGCCGTGGTCCCCTCTCTCTACGAGGGTTTCTCGCTTCCCGCGATCGAAGCCATGGGATCCGGTGTTCCGCTGGTGGCCACCACCGGCGGAGCCCTCCCCGAGGTGGCAGGAACCCACGGAGAGACCTGTTTCCTCACCGAACCGGGCGACAGCGAGGGTCTGGCTTCGACCATCCGATTCGCTCTCGACAATCCCGAACTTCGCGCCAAGATCGGCGAGGCCGGACGTCAGAGAGTCATCGATCACTGGTCCTGGCGGCATACCGCGGTTCGAACCGTCGAGCAGTACAACGACATCCTTGATCTCGACGAGGGCCGCTGATGCTCACCGTCGACTACGACCGTCTCGATCTGAGGGCCGGCGATCTGCTGCTCGACCTCGGTTGCGGCTTCGGCCGTCACACCTACGAGGCGCTGGTGCGGGGGGCCGATGTGGTGCAGTGCGACATGGCCATGCCTGAACTCGCCAA
>JAJCXW010000202.1 GCA_029263235.1 Acidimicrobiales bacterium | reverse complement strand
CCGCTCTGATCGTGGGCTCCACGCCTTGTTACCCCTACGGCGTGATCGACCCGATCCCGGAGATCGCCGCCCTAGCGGCGTCCCACGACACGCTCTGTCATGTCGATGCGTGTCTCGGTGGCTGGCTGCTTCCGTTCTGGGAGCAGATCGGCGAGCCGGTGCCACCGTGGAATTTCGAAGTCGAAGGGGTCACCTCCATCTCCGCCGATGTCCACAAGTACGGCTACTGCTTCAAGGGCGCCTCGGTAGTTCTCTACAGCGAGGAGGCGCTCCGGCATCACCAGTACTTCTTCTTCGACGACTGGCCCGGAGGGATGTATGGCTCGGCGACCACGGCTGGCACCCGGCCGGCTGCCCCCATCGCGGCAGCGTGGGCGACGATCCAGTTTCTCGGACTCGACGGTTATCTGGCCAAGGCCCGAACGGTCCGCGACACCACCCATCGATTCAAGGACGGGATCACCGCGATCGAGGGTCTCCACGTCACCGGCGAGCCTCAGATGTCGTTGTTCGAGTTCGCGTCCGACCACGGAATCGAGACCACTTCGGCGATCGGGGATGTGATGGACGACCGCGGGTGGAAGCTCGATCGCCAGAACGGCGGCCTTCACCTGATGATCTCACCCGGACACACCCACATCGTCGACGAATTCCTGTCGGACCTCGCCTTCGCCGTTGCCAACCACGGCGACGACCGCGGGGTCAAGGCCGGCTACGGCGGGGTCGTCTGACAAGTGAGAGACGGGTGACTCACCGCCGCCGGCTCGAGTTTGCGGCCGGGATCCTGATCGTCGAGCTCGTGCTCGACCAGCTCACCAAGGCCTGGGCCGAGTCGGCCCTGAAGTCGGGGCGAGTGATCTCGGTCCTGCCCACCATCGAATTCGATCTCACCTACAACCGCGGGTTCTCGTTCGGAACCGGTTCCGACCGCGGTCGACTCGTCGGCTACCTCGTAGTGGTCATAGTCGCGGTATTGGCGAGGCAGATCATCAAGGAAACCAACACCACGCGTGCCTTGTTGATGGCGGTGATCCTGGGCGGTGCCGTCGGCAATCTCATCGACCGGGTCTTTCGGGCCGACGACGGCTTCATGAGTGGCCGCGTGATCGATTTCGTCGATGTGAGCTGGTACGCCGTGTTCAACCTCGCCGACACCTTCGTGGTGGTGGGCGCCATCGCCCTGGTAGTCAGTGAAGTGTCACATGACAGACATTCGCCACCTAACTAGTGTCTCACTCATGGAAACCAACCCTGCCCCCACAGCTGGTTCCGCCCAGCTGATCGTCGATTCGCCCCACGAAGTTGCCCATTGGAGACCGCTCGTCCAGTGGATTCTCTACATCCCTCACGGATTGTTGGTCAACGTGTTCAACGCCGTTGGAGGCGCGGTCGCCTTCATCTACTGGGTGATCGTGCTGTTCACCGGACGTCCCAACAAGGGCCTCTACGACTTCGCCGTGATGATGTTCAGGTATGAGACCCGGGCCGGGTTGTTTCTCATCGGGTTCTCCGAGAACTACCCGCCGTTCGCGTTCTCGCAGGGGGCAGCCGACGATGGTGCCTATCCCCCGATTCGACTTGAGTTGCCGGAGCCACCCGAGACTGTCTCCCGCAAGGCCCTCTTCAACCTGTTCCTCGCGATTCCGCACTACGTCGTCGCCATGATCTACGGCATCGGCGTTGGCGTCGTGGCGTTGATCGCCTGGTTTGCCGTCATCTTCACCGGTCGGTGGCCAGAAGGCATGCGCGACTTCGTCACCCGCACCGGTGGCTACTACGCCCGGATCTGGGCCTACGTCTACATGGTCGACAACAAGTACCCGAGCTTCAGCCTCGACTGAGAAGCGGCCCGGCGCCCTGGCTCCGGCCTCTCTCTGCCTTCCACTGGCCTCTACAACTTCGCCAACACTTCCAGGAACTGGCTCGGATCGGGCCTGAACCGGTAGTTGTCGGTCTGGTCGGCATACCGCACCACTCCTGTGGCATCGAGAACCACCGCGGTGGGCAGCACGGTCTCGGAGTCGTAGCCGACCATTCCGAGCGGTGTCCCGCCAGGGTGCTGGATGCCGAGTTGGCGCGCTGCGGCGTTGCCCTCATCAACAAGAAAGGCCATCGGGGCATCGAACTTGCCGGCCAGATCTCGACTGTGTTCCGCCGATTGCGGACTCACCAACACGACCTGCGCTCCGAGGGCCTCGATGTCGCGGTAGCCGGCGGCCAACTCCTTGACCTGCACGTTGCAGAGCGGGCACCAGTTGCCGCGGTAAAATATCAGAATCGTCGCTCGACCTTGCCAGTCGGCCGACCTGACAACCTCCCCGTCGAGATCACGGAGCTCGATGTCGGGCATCACCGCACCAACCACCAGCGCCGCCGATGGTGTCCTGGCGTTGGGCGAATACCAGAAGACGTAGAGAAACGTCACCGCGAGGCTCACGAAAGAGGCGATACCCGGAGCGACGGCGCCGGCGAATCCGAGGACTGTTCCGACCACCGCCGTGATCACAGCGGGAGAGGCGTTCACCACCCGGAAACGGGCCACGACAATGAGTCCCAGGACCATCAACATGCCGGATGCCGCGATAACCGGGCCCCACCAGTTCCAGACTCCGCCGCCCGACAAGCCAACAAGGCCCACGATGAACACCGCGACCGTGATGACGGTGAGGGGTACAACGAATACCCGTTTGGTCTTCGCCTGCCAGTCGTTCTGTAATCCGATGTTCATCTCTTGCTCTTTCTTGCTTGTTCTTGTTCTTGTTCTTGTTCTTGTTCTTGTTCTTGTTCTTGTTCACTCTGATTCTGTCGCGACGGATACTGTCACGATGTGGACGCAGAGGTGGAGAACATCGACGAACACCACCTGATGGGCTTGGCCCTTGAGGAAGCACGGGCGGCCGTCGACCATGGCGATGTTCCGGTGGGCGCGGTGGTCGTTGTCGATGGTCGGGTGGTGGCTCGACGCCACAACGAACGTGAGCGGCTCGGCGACCCGACTGCCCACGCCGAGCTATTGGCGATCCGAGATGCCGCCGAGGCCATCGGCTCATGGAGGCTGGAGGGCGCAACGGTCGTGGTGAGCCTCGAGCCCTGTCCGATGTGTGCCGGAGCGTTGTACCAAGCCCGCATCGCACGTCTCGTGTTCGGGGCGACCGACATGAAGGCGGGCGCCTGCGGATCTCTCTACAACATTGGTTCGGACCCCCGACTCAACCACGAGTTCGAGGTGGTTCAAGGACTGCGAGCCGATGAATGCGGTGCGCTGCTGACGGACTTTTTCGCGTCGAAGCGGAGCTGATCAGCGGTCCGCTGACTGTGGGTTCATCGACGATCGGCCGCTAGCCTCGCCAACGGAAGGTTGCCAGAGCGGACGAATGGGGCGGCCTCGAAAGCCGTTGTGGTGCTTCG
>JAJCXW010000201.1 GCA_029263235.1 Acidimicrobiales bacterium | reverse complement strand
TCGTAGCCCTGGTTGACCTCGTCGAGCGTGTAGGTGTTGGTGATCATCTCGTCGAGCTTGAGCTGACCGGCCTGATACATCGACAAGAGGTTGGGGATCTCCTTGCGGGGAGCAACCGAGCCGAACAAGCAGCCCTTGAGTTCCTGGTTCATCATGGCGAACGCAAACAAGTTGAGCTGCACATCCATGCTTGCTTCGTTGGCAACCGCAGTGGCCACGACGGTTCCGCCCTTGCGGGTGAGGAACTGCGCCGGAAGGATCATGTCGCCGGTGAGTTCTCCGGGGGTGAGGATGGTGCTGTCGGCCATGACTCCCATCGTGAGGCCACCGACCAGCGCCGATGCTTCGTCCATCGAGACTGCGGTGTGAGTGGCGCCGAAGTTCATGGCGCTCTCTCGCTTGAACTCCGACGGGTCGACTGCGATCACGTTCTTGGCTCCCGCGGCATGAGCACCTTGGACTGCCGAGATGCCGACACCGCCACATCCGACCACCACGACGGTGTCGCCTGCTGTGACATCAGCGCGGTTGACCGCTGAGCCGTAGCCGGTGGTGACTCCGCAACTCACGAGGGCAGCCGGCCCGGCCGGGATGTCTCGTTCGATCTTTATGGCACTGTCGACGCTGAGCACCATGTGTTCGGCGAACGTGCCCAACTTGAGTAGTGGCGAGATGTCGGTGCCGTCGGACGCGTGGTGGCGGAATCCGCCGGCCATCATTCCGGGCTCGAGAAGCTGAGATCCGAGGTCGCACAGGTTTTGCATGCCCCGGGCGCACCAGGTGCACTTTCCGCACGACGGAATGAACGAACAAGCCAGATGATCGCCGACCTCGAACTCGGTGACTCCCTCTCCGAGAGCAATCACCTCGCCGGCCCCTTCGTGGCCTCCCACGATCGGGAGGGGCACGCTCATGGAGCCGTTGTGGGCGTGTTCGTCGGAGTGACACATGCCGGCCGCGAGAGTCTTGACCAAGATCTCGCGGGGCTGAGGGCCGTCGAGTTCGATCTCCTCGACGTTCCACGGAGCATTGATCTCACGCAACACTGCAGCTCTGGTCTTCATGGCACCACCTTCCCGACGCCTCACCAGACGTCGAACAACCGGACGGCGCGAACGTACCAGCGTCAACTGACGTTGTCAGTACCGGACTGGTGCCGGACTGGTTGAGCGCGCCGGTCAGTTGGTGGCGGTCATCCCACCGTCGACCGGTATCACCGCACCGGTGATCGCCGACGCGTCGGGTGAACACAGCCAGGCGATGGTCGAGGCCACTTCGTCCGGCTCTATCAGACGACCCAGTGGCTCCTGATGGGCCACGAACCGCTGAGTGTCGTCGATTCCGTAGATGACAGCAGAGGCGTCGAGGATGTGGGTGGCGGTGGATCCGGGGGAAACCGCGTTGGCGGTGACCCCGGTGCCGGCGAGATCGGCCGCCAGCGAGCGCACGACACCGATCACCCCGTGCTTGGCGGCGGCATACGCGGCCATGTGGTGAAGTCCGAGAGAACCCGCGGCTGAAGCCACAGCCACCACCCGGCCACATCCCAGCGGTGAGGTCTCGAGGATCGCCGGTACGGCGGCCCTCACCGTCCGGTAGACGCCAGTGAGATCGGTGTCGACAATCGAGTCCCATGTCTCATCGTCGACCTTCCAGAGAGGGGCGCCGCCGGACACCACTCCCGCGGCCGCAACGACAGCATCGAGACGGCCGAACCTGTCGACGGCGTCGGCGACGGCCGAGTCGAGGGCCGACTGATCTCTCACGTCGACCACCGCGGCTGCGGCCCGAGTGCCCGCTGCCGCCACCACGGAATCGAGATCGGTCCGCGTGGCGAGCGGATAGCCGATGGCCGGATCGTCGGCGCATGAGTCGACAGCCATCACGGACCAGCCATCGGCCGCCAGGCGAAGTGCGGTGGCCGCGCCGATTCCTCGGGCCGCTCCGGTGATCAGTACGACGGGATCATCCACCCGACCAGCGTCGCACTCCCGGCGACCCACCGGGGTCATACTCCCGGCTGGCCGGCGGAGTCCCCGACTGGCTTCCCGACCGGCTGCCCGACTGACAGGGCATCGACGGCGTCGGCGATCAGCTCAGCCAGCAGGCGTTGGCCTTCTTCGGGCGAGGCGCCGGTCGGGTCGCCGAGCACTCCGTTCGGGGTCACCGAACTGAGCCCACCGCTTCGGAGTTCGCCCATCAGGCCCGAGATCGCGTCGGTGACACCGGCTTCAGCGAGATCGGTTCGGACATGATCCGGCGCGATCGCGAGCATCAACGAAGTCTCGGTTCGCCCGGCGTGGGAGTCGGCACCGGCGATCCGAACCGACCAGGCCGCAAGGTCCCGGCCCTCGTGTTTGCAGACTCTCACCGCTTCGGTGACGGCGGCGTGGTTGCCTCCGTGAGCGTTGATCAGAGCCACCCGCGAGAACTCGGGGCCGGTATTGCGGACCAACTGAATGAGTAACTCGGTGAGAGTTTCCGTGCCGATCGACAACGTGCCGGGGAAACCGGCGTGTTCTCCCGACGCCCCGACAGCCACGGTCGGGCCGATGATCGAATTGCTCGACGCGGCGGCCACGCCCCCGGCGACCGCTTCGGCGATCCGGGTGTCGGTGTCGAGAGGCAGATGCGGACCGTGCTGTTCGGTCGCACCCAGAGGAATCACAAGAGTGAGTGGTGGCTTTCGCGACACTTCGGGGGAAGTGTGCGACCCGAGCTCACTCAACGGTCGAGGTCCGACTTCTTCGCTGGCTCCTGTGCTGGCCGGGTCTCCACGCCCCATTCCGATAGCCGGTCGAGGAGATGATCGGCGGCGGCTGATGGGTCGAGGTGTACGGCCTGGCTCGTCTCGCGTTCGACGAGAGCTCCGGCGATGGTCATCAACCGGATCCGCGGTTCGGGATCATCGGGGACCGGCAGGTTTCGTGAGCGGGGCCTGAACGGACCCGAGACCACCACCCGATGTTTGGCGCTGCCGACACCTTCAAACACATGAATCGGCTGGTCGGTGCTGGACAGGATCGCTCTCAAACCGGCCCTTCGCAGATCGGTGCCGCCCTCGACCGACACGACTCCACGACCGGCCAGGCGCACCCGCTCTCTTCGGCCGCCGTCGAGTCGCCGCTCTCCCTCGAGCGTCACCCCGGCCGACTCAGCCGACTCACTCCCCTCTGCCACCAAGCCAACATCAGTGCAGCCGAGTGCCTGGGCCACGCCGAGTTCGTGAGCAAGAAAGGCCGGGAACGATCCGGTCCCGCGATCAATGCTCCAGTTTCCGCAGAACACGAAGTCGACATCGGCCAGCAGGGGCGACACGGCCGCGGCAACATCAGCCGAATCGAGGGCGGGGTCGATGTCGACCCTCACCACGCGAGTGGCTCCGGCCGCCAGGGCATCACGCAGCATCGGCTCCGATTCCGGCGGGCCGGCACACACCACCGTCAACTCGAATGGTTTCTCGGACTCTCCCGTGTCACCCACTTTGAGAGCGGACTCCAGAGCGGCCTGATCGGCTCGGCTGGCCGCGAACCAACGGTGATCGACGGCAGCTTCGCCCGACAGCGGATCGATCTCGGGTCGGGTGTCGACCCACTTCATGCACACGGCGACCCTCATCAGATCAACTCCGCTTGAAGGCCACACCGTGACCACCCTCGGGATACGACCACGAAATGGCGCCCTCCCCATTGCAAACCATGTAGCAAGTGCCGCACTCGAAGCACTGCTCGTAGTTGAAGAGCATTCCGCCGTCGCTGGTCGGCACGAACAAATTGGCCGGGCACGCAACGATGCATGCCCTGGCGGGACAGTCGCGACACACACTCGAATCGAGCGTGATGTGGGCCCGGCTCGACACACGGAAGTCGACCGTTGCCATACGGTCCTCGAAGGAAACGAGGGGCCACGTCAGGGGGCCGGTGACAGACATCAGCCGTAGGTCCGGGCGCTACGCCACGCATCGACGAGCACATGGCGAATCTTCACACCCGACTTCTTGGCCGCGCGGAAGAACAGTCGTATGAAGCCGGGCTTGGGGTCGGGATTCTCGACTCGGAACACTCCTTCGAGCAGATCACACACGAGCTGGGGGTAGCGGAACTGCATCCGGTCGGAGAGGACGAGGTCAGGGGCCTTGCGGAGCTTCTTGTGGTCGGCGAGAACGAAGGTGTCTTCCAAGCGAGACCTGTAGTCGTCGACCAGCGATTTTCCGACGCCGTCGTCTCCTCGGTCGAGCCCGGCACATGCCGCCTCGGCCGCAGCTTGTCCTCCACCAATCGCGAAGTTGACACCCTCGAGCCACAGTCCGCCGCCCAGACAGAACGCTGCGGCGTCGCCGGATATCAGCAGACCCGGAGCGCCCAGAGTCGGCATGGCGTCGTAGCCCCCCTCGGGAATCAGGTGAGCCGAGTATTCCTGGAGCTCGGCTCCTCTCACGAGTGGAGCAACCATCGGGTGGGTCTTGAGGTCGGCGATCAGCTTCTCGGCGCGATGCTCGGACTCGGCCAGGTCTGAGAGCCGCAGAACCACACCGACCGCGATCGAATCGAGGTTGGTGTAGATGAAGCCGCCGCCGGCGATATCGCCGGTGCAGCCGATGATCTCAAGGTCGGCTCCCTCGTCTCCCACCAGGCCGAATCGGTCCTCGATCACCTCGCGGGGCAGCGCCAGCACTTCTTTCGCCCCGAGCGTGAAGTGGTTGGTGTCGCCGGCGTGGGGGTAGAGCCCAGCGTCCTTGGCGATGAACGAGTTGACTCCGTCGCAGGCAATCACGACACGAGCGGTGAGGTCGCCGTCCGGGCGGTCGGTGCTGACCACCGAGAACCGACCCGACGAATCTCGGCTCACGCCGGTGACGGTGGTGCTGCACACGAGAGTGGCTCCGGCCGCCACGGCATGGTCGGCCAGCCAAGCGTCGAAGTCGGGACGGAACGCGGTCGCACCGTTGTAGGGGGCTTCACCCCATCCCGCTGATCGATAGTCGACGGTGAGGCTCTGTGTGGGGGTCATCACCACAGTCCCGCGGCGGGTCACCCACCTTTGCACGGGGGCCTGTTCCCACCAGTTCGGTATGAGCGAGTCGAGAACTCGGCCGTAGATCACTCCACCGAACATGTTCTTGGAACCAGGGAACGTCCCCCGTTCGATCAGACAGACCGATTTGCCGGACCGGGCTGCCACAAGAGCAGCGGTGGACCCGGCGGGGCCGGCTCCGACCACGATGATGTCGAAGTCCACCTCGGCAGACTCGGCAGACTCGGCAGACCCAGTGGACTTGGCAAGCTCAGCCATCTTGACCGGCGTCTTCTGTATCGCTCGTATTGCTCGTGTTGCCCGGCGCCAACTCCCGAAGGTCGGGGTCGACTTCGAGCTGAAGCCGGTCGGCGAGTGCGATCAACATTCTCTGAGCGTCGCACACCAGGTTGGTCTCGGCCATTGCCGCCATTGGGCAATTGCCATCGGTGTTGACGCTCACGATGTGGTCGGGTTCACCCAGGCCGGAGATGTGCTGCACCGCACCGCTGATGCCGAGTGCCACATACACATCGGGGTTGATCATTGCGCCGGTGGTTCCGATCTGTCGTTCGAAGGGCAGCCATCCCCAATCGGTGATCACCCGGGTTGCCCCGAGCGACATGCCGAGTTCGGCCGCGACACGACCGGCCAGTTCCACGAACCCCGCATGTTTCAGTCCGGCTCCCACCGCCAGGATCCGGGAGGCTTCGACCAGGTCGAGTTCGGAGGCGTCTGGCGTGCTGACGCCAACCACCACCGGGTCGGGGGCAGGGTTACCTGGAATACCTGGGATACCTGGGTCGGCTGGGCGGCCCGGGACAACAGCGGCCGGAGCTTGAAGGTCGGCCGGAATACCCCTGACCCCTGGCTCCAAGGTGGCCACGAACGGCGTGTCGATCGTGTGGTGTTCGAGAACGAGGCCGCCGCGGCGGGCCACGGTGGCAGCACCGGGCTCAACCGAGACCGCCCCGGCCAGCAGTGGCCGCTGGAGCAGAGCGGCGAGACGCGGCGCCAGGTCGCGACCGTCCGGCGAACCGGGCAGGACCAACACTGCGATGTCCTGGCTGTCTTCTGTGTCCTCGATGTCGGCCACGACATCAACAAGCCAGGCCGCCAGTGCCGCCGGCTGAAGACCGTCGATGTCGAACACCACAGCTCGTCCGTGGCATTCGGCGATCGCTTCCATTCCGCCGGCCGGATAGACGCCGTCACGCGTGGCGACCACCGCGAGCATGCCGGGCGAATCAGGCAGACCAGGCAAACCAGGCAAACCAGTCACAGCGCCCGGCCGATCCGGTCGCCGTCGACCACAGCAGAGTGAATCCGCCTGGGAGCGACGGCGTCTCCCACCCGATGAACCTCGATGCCCGACTCAGCACTCGACTCAGCGCTGCTGGCCTGAAGCTCCAGGTACAGGCCATCGGCGGCCCTCATCGGGAGGCTCAACACCAGCCAGTCGGGCCGGCGGGTCTCGGCCGCGCCAGTGAGGTGATACATGAGACCGACCTCTCCGTCGGCCACATGGGTGACGATTCGGTCGGTTGTCTGGCGGATGCCCTTCGCTTCGGCCCGCATCCACCAGTTCTCCATGTCGAGGGTGATGCCGAGATCCTGCCCCACAACCATGCTCGGCGTGACGATCTCGACGTTGCATCCCCGGTCGGCCAGCAGCTCTGCCACCGATGTCGCCTCATGGAATCCGAGTTGGTCGACCACAAGCACATCGCCCTGCGGTTCGACAGCACCGCTGAGTACGGCCACGGTGTCGACCACGCGCTGGCTGAAGGGGTCGTCGGCGCCGGGCATCCAATACGGCGGATTGAACTCTGACCCGGTGGCCACGATCACCACATCGGGATGACGCCGGCGAACCATGTCGGCGTCGACATCAGTGCCTAACTCGATGTCGACATCCAGACGGGCGCACTCGACGAGTTGATTTCGTGTGACATCGCCCAGCTCGGCCCGGTTGGGCACCGACGAAGCCCATCGCACGTTGCCTCCAGCGACATCGGATCGTTCGACCACGGTGACCCGGTGGCCGTGCGCAGCCGCCGATATTGCCGACTGGAGTCCGGCCGGACCGGCCCCGATCACCAAGACGTCGCGCCGGGTGGAGCGAAGAACCGGATCCGACAGAACGCTCTCGCGACCGGTCATCGGATTCTCGACGCACCCCAGCCAACGATTGAGCCCCATCCGGCCCACACATTCCTGATTGCAGGAAAGGCAGAGACGAGTTTCGGCGGTCATGCCGGCACGGGCCTTGGCCGCGAAGTCGGGATCGGCGATCTGACCCCGGACGACACCCACGAGATCGCAGTGGCCGTCGGCGATGGCCCGGTCGGCTTGCAGTGGGTCCTTGAAGCGACCCACGCCGATCACTGGCAGGTCGACCTCGGCCCGGATCGCCGACGGGATGAACAATGCATAGCCGGGCGGGATGTGCATCGACGCTTCGATCACGAACAGGGAGGCGGTGGCCACCCCGATCGACGTGTTGATGTAGTCGACGCCGCCGCGCTTCTCGAGCTCTACAGCTATCTCGACCGCGTCGTCGATGGTCGTGCCGTTGTCGATCAGTTCATCGCCGCAGAGACGCACACCGAGCGCGATGTCGGGGCCAATGGAATCGCGCACCGCCGCCACGATCTCATGGAGGATCCGGGTCCGATTGGCGAGCGGTCCGCCGTATTCGTCGGTTCGTCGGTTGGTTGCCGGCGACAGGAACCCGCGGACGATCGAACTGTGGGAGCACTGCAACTCGATTCCGTCGAATCCACCTTCGACGCAGCGCTCGGCAACCTCGGCGTAGCCCCGAACGATCTCGGCGATCTCATCGTGATCGACCGCCTTGGGAACCTCGCGGAACATGGGGTCGGGCACCGGCGACGGCGCCCACACCGGTAGCCGGGAGTACATCGACGACGCCTGGCCGCCGTTGTGATTGATCTGAGCGAAGATCGGCGTGCCGTGGGCGTGCACCGCTCGGGTGATGCACCGGTAGCCCTCGACCACTTCCGGTCGGAAGGCATGGATCATCTTCTCGTAGGGCCAGTCGGTGGGATGAACCGAGTGCTCTTCGGTGATGATCAGGCCGGCACCACCTCGGGCCCGTGACTCGTAGTAGTCGACGTGTTGGTCGCTCGGCATTCCGTCTTCTGCGTAGTTGGTGAGGTGGGCACTGAACACGATGCGATTGGCGATCGTGACCGGCCCCAGCCGAAGCGGCTTGAACAGGTAGCGGAACTGTCCCCCGGCGCTCATCGGGAAGCCCTCGGGGACGGGGACGGTTCATCGAGGGCCAACACCGCGCGGCGGGCCTCGAGAATCGCCTCGTGGATCGTTCGTGGAGCGATGGCATCACCGATCCGAGGGTGACGGCCCATGGTCTCGGTGGCCAGGGTGTCGTCGGGGAGACGAGACCCCGCATCGATCACCACACCTCTCAACACCATTTGCACTCCGCTGAAGTGATGCTCGACGGTGACCTCGTCGAGCCCGATCCGGCGTACCTTCACCCGGCGAACGATCTCGACACCGACTTGGGCCAGCCGCGTGTTGCACGGGGCCAGGTCGCCGGTGAGGGCGAGCATCTGGCCGGCGAACGCATCGGGGGTTACCAGTGTCACCGAATGGCCGGTCTGGGCCAGGAGCTCCGCGGTGGACACGCCGATCGGACCGCCGATGGGATCGAGAATCACGACGTCGCCACCCGACGGCACGAGTCCTTCGAGATCGCCTCGCCGCGACCCGTCGAGCACGGCGACGGCCGAGACGACCTTGGCGTCGGCGGAAACCAGGCCCGTTGGTGAAGAATCGACCGAGCCGGTGGCCACGATCACCGGGCCGTCGTGAGAATCGGTGTCTGCGGTAGTGGCTCGGTGGCCGGTTACGACCTCCACGCCGAGGCGTCGAACCTCGGCCTCCAGCCAACCGATGATCGTGGCCAGGGGTTTACGGCCGGCGCCTTCGGCCGCCGTGACGACCATGCCTCCGAGTTGATCGGAGGCCTCCAGCAACTTGACCTGGTGCCCACGTTCGGCGGCTACCCGTGCGGCCTCGAGACCTCCCGGTCCTCCACCCACCACCAGCAGCACAGGGTTCTTGTTCTTGGTCTTGTTCTTGATATCGCCGTCTGGCCCGGTGGTATCTCCCGGGCACGGCTCGGGATCGTCGAGCTCGTGTCCGGTTCGAGGATCGACCACACACGTGATGATCGGGTTGCGATTGTCGCGCACCTGGCAGGTTTGGTTACACAGGATGCACGGCCGAATTCGTGCTGGTTCGGCGGCGGCCTTGGCCACGAGATCGGCGTCGGCGATCTGGGCCCTGGTCATTTCCACCAGATCGCAGCGACCCTCTTCCAGCGCCCATTCGGCTTGGCCGACATCAATGATCGAACCCTGGGCCACGACCGGCGTGCCGTCCGCGTCTCCCGCCGGACCGCTAGTCAGAACACCAGTCAGATCACCAGTCAGATCAAGATTGAACCCGGGATCGTGATGAGTGTCGGGGCGAGTGGCCGGAACCGAGAAGATCGAACCTCGCACCACCACCAGGTAGTCGACGAGAGGACCCAGCTCCTCCACCAGATCCGCCGCTGATTCCGGTGTGATCCCGGCCCAGGGCGCCAACTCGTCGCACGACAACCTGAGACCGATGATCCCGTCGCCGATCGACGACCGCACCGCGGCAATCACCTCACGGGCCAGAAGGCTTCGGTCGGAGCCGTATCCGTCGGAGCGACGGTTGGTCAGACCGGAAAGAAACTGCCGTACCAACGAATTCTGTCCGGCGTTGATCTCGACACCGTCGAGTCCGGCCTCGGCAGCGAGTCCGGCGGCTTGGCCGAATCCGTCGATCACCGCACAGATGTCGCCCGGCTCCATGATCTTGGGGATCTCCCGCGAGTTGACCTCGGGCTCATCGGACGGGGCCCAGAGAGGGCGCTGCGACCAGTGTGAGGTGCCCTGGCCGCCGCTGTGTCCGATCGCGCCGATCACCAACGAACCGTGGGGCCGACAAGCATCGACGATCGCTTCCCAACCCGGCCCGCAATCGGCCGCGAGAGGTGCTCTCTCGTAGGGCCAGTCGGAGTCGTGGACCGAGGCCTCCTCGAGCACGATCACCCCGGCCCCGCCCCGGGCCCGTCGCTCGTAGTAAGCGACATGACGGGGCGAAAACGCGCGACGAACGCCGAGGTTCGTCGCGTGCGGGCCGAAGAGGACCCGGTTGGACGCCTCGGCGTTCCCCAAGCGGACAGGCGAGAGCAGCTTCATGAGTCTTGGCGACCGTAGCGCTGACCGCCTACGTCACGACAGTTGGCCCCGCCGGGACCCGAGTCGTGTCGCAGAATCAGACTGAGATCCAGTAGGAAGACTCCAGTAGGAAGACTCAGTCTTCGTCGGCGAGATCCTCGACAACGTCCTTGGCCTTCTCAGCTGCCGTCTCGACCTTGTCGGCATGCTCTTCGCCAACCTTGTCGGCGACCACGTCGGCGGCCTTGTCGATGCCGTCTTCGACCTTGTCGGCGTTCTTGCCAACGAGTCCCTTGACCTTGTCGAACAATCCCATGATGTCTCTCCCTGTGACTAGCGCTGATGATCTGTTTTGGTAGCGACAGAGTACCGGTGCCGGCGATGGATATCGTGGTGTCCACCTGCAGGAGCCAGCCCAAGGAGCAACAGTGAGCTACGACCCCCAAGGCAACACGATGATGCAGCCGGTGATCTCACTCGGTGAGGAAGCCCGCTCCGAATTCGTCATTCGCGTCTACCAGCACCTGCTCGGTGCGGTCGTGGCCTTCGTCGGTATCGAGGCCCTGTTCATCAACCTCGGTGTGGCTCGAGGGCTCTACAACTTCGTATCCGGCAACAGAATGGGCTGGCTACTGATCCTCGGCGCTTTCATGGTGGGCCAGTGGTTCGTGGCGCAGGCTGCGGCCGATCTCCTCAACCCGGTGCGTCAATACCAGGCGCTGTTCGCCATGGCCGCCCTCGAGGCGCTCATCTTCGCCCCGTTCCTCCACTACCTGTTCAACGTCCAGGACAACGGAACAACCACGGTGGCCGCCGCCGCGTTGATCACCGCCGTCGGATTCGCCGGCCTGTCGATCGTGGCGTTCGTGACCCGCAAGGATCTCTCGTTCCTGCGACCAATGGTGATGTACGGCTTCATCGGGGCCCTCGTACTGATCGTCGCCGCGGTGGTGTTCGGACTCAGTCTCGGCATCTGGTTCTCGGTCGGCATGATCGTGCTGGCCGGAATGGCGATTCTCTACCAGACCCAGAGCATTATCCGGAACTACCCGGCCGAAGCCCACGTGGCCGGAGCGCTGGCCCTCTTCGGGTCGTTGATGATGATGTTCTGGTATGTGCTCCGACTGGTGAGCCAAGTCTCACGCTGAGCGCCGGGCACCCAGCTTCACCGGTGTGGGCCTTGAGTGATCGGGTCCGCTGGCCGGGGTGGCTGGCTGGCCTGACCGGTCTGACTGGTCTGACTTGGCAGCTATCAGATCCTCGCCCAACCCCTTGACGCACTCCGGGTCGGGGCCATCGAGAGCAATCCCGGTGAAGAACTTGGCGGCCATGCAGCCGCCTTGGCAAGCGTCGAATTGGCCGCACGTCGCGCACGCGCCTGCCGATTGGGGCTGACGCATTTCGGCGAACAGGTCGCTCTGACGCCAGATCGAGGCGAATCCGCCGGGATCGCGAACATTGCCGGCCCGATAGTCGGAATGCAGCACAAACGGGCATGCGTAGACATCGCCGACCGGGTCGATCAGGCAGACGACCCGTCCGGCACCACAGAGGTTGAGACCAGGGAGCGGCTCGCCGAGCGCCGACAAATGAAAGAACGAGTCGCCGGTCAGCACGTCAGGGCGATCGAGCAGCCAGTGGTAGAGCTCAACTTGCTGATCGCTGCTGGGATGGAGTTCGTGCCACGTCTCGGCTCCCCGGCCGGCCGGCCGGAACCGGGTGAGGCGTAGCTGGGCCCGGTAGCGCTCGGCCAGGGCCGCGAACTCGTCGAGTTGATCAATGTTGTGGCGGGTCATCACCACGCTGATCTTGAAGTCGTTGAACCCGGCATCTCGTAAGTTCTCCATGGCGGTGATGGCGGTGTCGAAGGAACCCTCACCCCGGATGGAGTCGTGGGTTTCAGCGTCGGCTCCGTCGATCGAGATCTGCACGTCGATGTAGTCGGACTCGCTGAGCCGACGCGCCACGACGGCATCGATACGTGAACCGTTGGTGGAGAACTTGACCCCGACTCCCCGTTCCACCGCGTAGTCGACGAGATGCCAGAAGTCGGGCCGGATCGTCGGCTCTCCCCCACCGATGTTGACGTAGAACACCTGCATTCGTGCCATCTCGTCGATGACCGCTTCGGCCTCGGTGGTGGTGAGCTCCCGGGGATCGCGTCGACCCGAGGACGAGAGGCAGTGGACACATTGCAGGTTGCAGGCGTAGGTGAGTTCCCAGGTGAGACAGATCGGGGCATCGAGGCCGCTCTTCATCTGGTCAGCGAGATTGATTGGGCTGGTTGGGCTGGCTGGGCTGGCTGGATTATTCATGCCGGCACCAGGACTTCGGACTCGGCGAGCGAGGCGAGAGCTGTCTCGAACGCAGGCCACCGTCGGGAATCGATACCGGCTGCCCGGAAGGCATGACGGACGCTGTCGTGATCGCGAAGCGACTCGATGATGGCGACCAACTCAGGGGACCGCAGGAAGTTGAGCCTTCGATTGTCGTAGTGATAGGCCAGCGCGCCGAACGGCTCGGGCCGAATCGCAACCTTTGGATGCAGACGGTAGGCGCTGTCAGCGTCAAACTTCATTGGCTCCCGGATTCCCCCGTGTCAGCTCAGGGTGGCTCAGTAGACCCCGCACATGCCGTCGATCGAGATTTCCTCGACCAGCAGCTCCTCGGTGACCAGCTCTGGGCTAGTTGAGCTGGCCGAGTTGGCTGGGCGGGCCGAGTCGGGGGAATCGGCCGACTCGGTTGGGTCAGCTGAATTCGCGAGATCGGTCGGTGCCATGTTGCCTCCACGTCGGATGCGGGAAGGGTAGCAGCGCGGTAATCGCTCGCCTGATTGAACTACCCGGCTCCACCTCGACAACACTGCGAATGTCACAGGAGGTAGCTCACTTGGAACTCGACATCATGTCCGGGGCGCTCGAGCTCAGAGCCATGCAGAGGCAGGCCCAAACATTCGAGTCGGCTGGTTTCGGCACCATGTGGCTCACCGAATCGGGCCGCACGGCGTTCTTGTCGTGTGCGGCGGCCGGCCTGGCCACCAGCTCGATCGGTATCGGCACTGCCATAGCGGTGGCGTTCCCCCGCAGCCCCATGATCACGGCGTCCACCGCTTGGGAACTCGCCGACGCCACCGATGGCCGGTTCACTCTTGGTCTCGGAACCCAGGTCAAGGCCCACATCGAACGGCGTTACTCCTCGGAGTACGCCCCGCCTGGGCCTCGACTCAAGGAGTATGTCGAGTCGGTCAGAGCGATCTTCGAGGCATTCAGGGGCGACGAGAAGCTGCAGTTCGACGGCGATCACTTCCAGTTCTCGCTGCTGCCGCGCCAATGGTCACCCGGACCGATCGATCACCCCGACCCGGCCATCTACGTGTCGGCAGTCCTCCCGTGGATGAGCCGGATGGCCGGCGAGGTGTGCGACGGGATCCACATCCACCCCTTCAACTCTCCGGCCTACATTCGCAATGTTCAGCGTCCCCGGGTGGCGGAGGGCGCAGAGCGATCGGGACGGTCGCTCGACGACATCACGTTCGTCGTGCCGGTGATGACCGCGGTGGGCGACACCGACGAGGAGATGGCGGCGACCCGCGAGCACGCCCGGATGATGATCGCCTTCTACGGTTCGACCCGCACCTATTCACCGGTGTTCGAGGCCCACGGCTTCGACGGCTTGTCCGATCACCTGCACGCCTTGCAGCGAGAAGGCGATCTGGCCGGGATGGTGGCCGCGGTGACCGATGAAGTTCTCGACCACTACATCGTGTCGGCCTCGTGGTCCGAGCTGGGCGGGGCCCTGGTGGAGCGCTACCGCGACGTTGCCCCCACCCTTCGGATCATGACCTACACCGCAGCCGAGCAGCTGACATCAGACCCCGATGTACTCGACAAGTGGGCCGACGTGGCCGCTGCTGTTCGTGGAGCGGGCTGAGAGGTAGATTCGCGCCAGCCCGTCCCCCACTTCTCAAGGAACCTGGAGTCGACATGTCTCGATGGACTCGCGCGCTGGTCACCGGCGCATCAAGCGGTATTGGCGACGCCGTGGCTCGCCGTCTCGCATCGGAGGGAACCGACCTCGTGATCGTCGCCCGCAACGTTCAGCGTCTGCAGGCGTTGGCCGAGGAGCTGTCGGAAGTCGACGTGGAGGTGCTTCCCGCAGATCTCGGCGACCTCGAACAGTTGGCCCGAGTCGAGGCCAGGTTGGCCGAAATCGACAAGCCGATCGATCTCCTCGTCAACAACGCCGGTTTCGGCGTGCAGGGGGCATTCGTCGACGGCGACCTCGACCGCGAGATCGCGATGATCGACGTCAACGTGACGGCGCTCGCCCGGCTGGCTCACGCTGGTGGCTCGGCCATGGCCGCTCGAGGCAGCGGTGCGATTCTCAACGTCGCTTCGGTCGCTGGGCTGGCTCCGACCCCCGGCACCGCCGTGTACGGCGCGTCGAAGGCCTTTGTGGTGAGTTTCGGGGAGGCCCTCAATCACGAGCTCAAGGAGCACGGCGTGAAGGTGAGCACGATCTGCCCCGGATTCACCCGAACCGAGTTCCAGAGCCGGGCGGAGTACGACTCGAGCAACATCCCCGGCTTCTTGTGGCAGAGCGCCGACCGGGTGGCCGAGACGGCATTGGCCGGCGTCGAGAAGGGAACATCGCGTGTGGTGCCGGGGGCGACCAACAAGATTGCGGCTGGTTCCACCAAGTTGTTGCCGACGTTCATCAATCGCCGAATCGCCGGCGCGCTTTCTGGCGACTGAGGTTTCCTTGGAAACTGAGACGACTGGGAACCCATCCATGCTCATCCGCTTGGCCGCAGTCGACGATGCCGACGCGCTTCGTACGATCTACAATCACGAGGTCGAGCACGCCACGTCGACGTTTGATCTCGTTGGTCGTTCGCTGCCCGAACAGCGCGAGTGGATCAAGGAGCGCAGCGGCGCGTTCGGCGTGTTGGTCGCCGAACTCGACGGCGAGGTGGTCGGGTTTGCGTCGCTGTCGCCGCATCGTCCCCGGCCGGCCTACCGCACCTCGGTGGAGGACAGCATCTATGTGAGTTCCGCGGCAAGAGGTGAGGGAGTGGGCCAGGCCCTGCTCAGCCGACTCGTGGAGTTGGCCGAACAACGAGGCTTCCACACGATCTTCGCCCGAATCTCCGACGCTTCCGAAGCCTCGATAGCGCTCCACATCGCCTGCGGATTCGCGGTGGTCGGCACCGAACGCGAAGCCGGCCGCAAGTTCGGTCGCTGGCTCGACGTGGTCGTGATGCAAAGAATGTTGGGCTGAGCAACGAACGTTGGGCTGAGCAAGGAACGCTGGACTGAGCAAAGCCCGGTGCGATTGCACCGGGCCTCGTTCACAGTGGGCCGAGAAGGATTCGAACCTTCGTAGGCGAAAGCCGACGGGTTTACAGCCCGTTCCCTTTGGCCGCTCGGGCACCGACCCGCGGACGACGAACGATATCGCCCAGTGACCGCTCTGCATCTTCTCTGTGTCCCCACTGCGTCTCGTAGTACATTTCGCCAACATGCCGACATTTGACGTGGTCTCAGAAGTAGATGATCAGGAAGTCCGCAACGCGGTTGATCAAGCAGCGCGGGAGGTGTCTCAGCGGTACGACTTCAAGAACACCGACACCTCAGTCGTGTTGGGCGACGAGGTCATCAATCTCGCGTCGGCGTCCGAGGATCGGCTGGCCGCTCTCAGGCAGGTGCTCGAGGAGAAGTTGGTCCGCCGCAAGGTCTCGCTCAAGGTCCTCGACTACGGCGAGGTCGAGCCGGCTTCGGGGGCCGCTGTCCGCCAAACGGCCCGACTCCAAGCCGGGATCGGTTCCGACAAGGCCAGGGAACTCAACAAGTTCATCAAGGGTCTCGGCCTCAAGGGCGTGCAGTCATCCACCCAGGGTGATCAGCTGCGGGTGCAGGGAAAGAAGCGCGACCACCTTCAGACCGTGATCGCCGAACTCAAAAAGGGCGATTTCGGGATTCCGCTGCAGTTCAGCAACTTCCGGGACTGACCCGGGCAAGCCAGGCTTCAACCGGCTCAACCAGCTCGGCCAGCTCAGCTCCAGGTGCCGCCACGGAGGCGAGCGACGCGCTCCTCGGTCGGAGGGTGGGTGCTGAACAGCTTGCCCATGCCGCCGGTGCTGCGACCCCGGGCCTGGGCCTTCAGCGGGTTGATGATGTAGGCCGACGCCTGGTTGGGATCGACGTTGGACGGAATCCGGCCGGCGTAGGCGTCGAGACGTTCGAGGGCCCGAGCCAGAGGTTCGCCGGTGCCGATCATTTTGGCGGCCGATGCGTCGGCCTGGAACTCGCGGCTGCGGCTGATCGACGCTTGGATGAGCATTGCTGCGATCGGGGCGAGAAGAGCGAACGCGATCTCGCCGATCGGGTTGCGGTCACGGTTGTTGCCGCCAGTGAAGATCGCTCCCCACATGGCCATGCGGGCGGCGAAGGTGATGCCCATGCCGATCGAAGCGGCGACCGAGCCGATGAGAATGTCGCGGTTTCGAATGTGTGCGAGTTCGTGAGCGAGAACGCCGCGCACCTCGTCCCACTGCATGGCCTCGAGAAGGCCGGCGGTGACCGCCACCGCGGCGTGCTTGGGATTGCGACCGGTGGCGAAGGCGTTGGGCTGCGGGTTGGGCGAGACGTAGAGCTTCGGCATCGGCATGCCGGCCCGGGTGGTGAGATCTTCCATGATTTCGTAGTACTGGGGCATCTGCTCGCGGGTGACCGCTTGGGCCTTGGCCGACTTGATGGCGAGCTTGTCGCTGAACCAGTAGGAGCCGCCGACCATGACGAGACCTAGGAAGAGTCCGATGACCAGGCCGCCGGATCCGCCGAGGGCGCCGCCCGCGACGATGACGAGCCCGCCAAGGGCCGCCAGCAGTGTGAATGTCTTGGCTGTGTTGACCATGGGTCAACGATAGAGGCCCGAACCGAAAGGCAGGATCAAGGCTGGTGTTTGCCGAGACTGGCCAGAGTCAGGGCAGATCGAGCAGCTCGTAGTAGCCGGAGTGCACGTAGAGCGCATCAATCCCCTTGCCGCGGTACATGTCGATGTTGCGCTGGTCGTCGTCGATCGCCAAAATCACCCGAAATCCGAGGCGTAGCAAGGCATCGACTTCGTCGGACTTGAAATCAGCCGACGACCGAGTGTCGCCGGGCGGGTGGACGATGACGAGGTCGAAGGGCACGCCATTGTCGACCAGCCACTCGACAGTCGAGTCTCGAACAGCTGCAGGGCGGGCACTGAGGATCACGATCGGGGCGCTCACCAGACGGGCCAGGGCCAGACCATCTGCCAACGGCGGATCCAGCGCACCGGCTTCGAAGAAGCTGTCCCAATCCGGTGGATCGACCGTGAAGAAGCTCTGGCGAAGGGACGCATCGGAGATCACGCCGTCGAGATCGAAGATCACGACGGCTCCGTCTACTGCAGCACCCTCGCGGCGGTGCCAGTGCTGCTGGGAGTACTGGTGCTGCTGGGAGTTCACTCCTCGTCTGATTCAGCGGCTCGGTCGCGGATCTCGGCAACCACACCGGGGTCAGCGAGGGTGGTCGTGTCGCCGAGAACCTGACCATCGGCGACGTCGCGCAGCAACCGGCGCATGATCTTTCCCGATCGGGTCTTGGGCAGGTCGGGCACGATGAACACGGCCTTCGGTCGGGCGGTCGGACCGAGCTTCTTGGCGACGTGTTGACGGATCTCAGATCGAAGAGAGTCGGTGACCTCAGCCGATCCGACCAGGATGACATAGCCCACGATCGCCTGTCCGGTGATCTCGTCCTTGGCCCCCACGACGGCCGCTTCGGCCACCGCGGGGTGATCGACCAGTGCCGATTCGACCTCCGACGTGGAAATGCGGTGGCCCGAGATGTTCATGACATCGTCGACCCGGCCGAGCAGCCAGAGATACCCGTCGGCATCGAGACGGGCACCGTCGCCCGCGAAATAGCGGCCTTCGTAGGTCGACCAGTAGGTGTCGCGGTAGCGCTCGGGATCGCCCCAGATGCCGCGCAACATGCCCGGCCATGGTCTACTCAAGGTGAGATACCCGCCCCCTTCCTTGACTTCCTCACCGGCGTCGTCGACCACTTCGGCGAACACGCCGGGGATCGGAAGTGTGGCCGAACCGGGCTTGGTGGGAACCACACCCGGCAGCGGGGTGATCATGTTGGCGCCGGTCTCGGTCTGCCACCACGTGTCGACGATCGGGCAGGACTCTCCGCCGATGTACTCGTGGTACCACATCCATGCTTCGGGGTTGATCGGCTCGCCGACGGTTCCCAGCAGACGCAGCGACGACAGGTCGTGTGAGCTCGGCCATTGGGCGCCCCACCGCATGAATGTCCGGATGGCCGTTGGGGCGGTGTAGAGCTGCGTCACTCCGTAGCGCTCGATGATGTCCCAGAGCCGGTCCTTGTCCCAGGTGGACCGGTCGGCGGAACGCAGCTCTTCGCGCGGCGTGTCGGGGGTTCCCTCGTACATGACCTGCGTTGCCCCGAGGGTGAGCGGGCCATAGACGATGTAGCTGTGTCCGGTGACCCAACCGATGTCGGCCCCGCACCACCACACGTCGGATTCCGGCTTGAGATCGAACACATACTTCTGGGTGAACGCCACCTGGGTGAGGTAGCCGCCCGTGGTGTGCATGATGCCCTTGGGTTTGGCGGTGGTGCCCGAGGTGTAGAGGATGTAGAGCATGTCTTCGGCGTCCATCGATTCGGGTGGGCAGTGCGGTGCGGCCTCGGCCATCACGTCGTGCCACCAGTGGTCGCGCCCTTCAACCATCTCGGGGTCGGTGCCGCAGCGGTCGACCACAACCACATGGTCGACGCTTGGCGCACCCGCGGCCAGCGCGGCGTCGACGTTGGGCTTCAGCGCCGACGGGGCACCCCGTCGATATCCGGCATCGGCGGTGATCACCATCTTGGCGTCGGCGTCTTCGCACCTGTCGGTGATTGCATCGGGTGAGAATCCTCCGAAGATCACGGAGTGAACCACCCCGATACGGGTGCAGGCCAGCATGGCGACCGGTAGTTCGGGGATCATCGGCATGTAGATCGCAACGCGGTCGCCCTTACTCAGGCCGAGACTCAACATCACGTTGGCGAAGCGTTCTACGTCGGCGAGAAGGTCGGAGTAGGTGATCGTGCGCTTGTCGCCAGGCTCGCCTTCCCAGTGGTAGGCGACCTTGTCGCCGCGGCCGGCATCGACGTGGCGGTCGAGACAGTTGACCGAAATGTTGAGCTTGCCGCCGATGAACCACTGGGCAAAGGGAAGCTCCCATTCGAGGGTGGTGTGGAAGTCCTCATCCCAGGTGAGCAACTCGCGGGCCTGACGGGCCCAGAACGCCTCGTAGTCGGCTTCGGCTTCTTCATACATCGACCTGTCGTTGACCAGTGCCGCCGAGGCGAAATCAGCCGAAGGCGGGAATACCCGGTTCTCACTCTCGTAGGTCTCAATTGATCCCTCGGCCATCTGGTTTCCTTCCGATCTCTGCTCAGTTCCAGACCTTACTCACGCCGTCATTGCCAGGCAGCCTCGTGAGCTAGCTTCGTCCTGCTGTTCTGCGGCAAGGCGGGCAGCGGGAGTACCCACAGAAGAGCCCACAGGCAGACCAAGGAGAACTCAAGATGCTTCAGGAATTCAAAGACTTCATCAACAAGGGCAACATCATCGACCTAGCGGTCGCTGTGGTGATGGCCACCGCGTTCAAGCCGGTCATCGATGCCTTCGTCAACGGCATCATGATGCAGATCATCGCAGCCGTCTTCGATGAGCCGAACTTCAACGGGCTCACGATCGACCTGGCCGGCACGCCGCTGCTCTACGGAACGGTGATCACCACGATCATCAGTTTCTTGATGGTGGCCATAGCGGTGTTCTTCGTGTTGAAGGCCTACAACGCCGCTCAGGTGCAGGGATCCAAGGGCGAGGGAGCCGACGAGACG
>JAJCXW010000200.1 GCA_029263235.1 Acidimicrobiales bacterium | reverse complement strand
TACTTCGATTCGTTGGGGCACACCACCCGGCGCAGCAGCGGCGAGACTTCTACGACCTCACCGTGTCGGGGGTCGAAATCGGTATCGAAGTCGATGGCCACGAACCGACACTACGCCTTCGACGGAACGCTCAGGTGGTGTTCTGGCCACCGCGGGAGTCGTGGAAGATTCGCCACATGATGAATGACACGCCTGTGGCCAGCACCCCCAGGACCAGAAGCTGGGCCCAGCCGCCCCGGTCGCCGGAGTTCTGGGGCTTCGGGCCGGCATTGGGGGAACCGATGCTGTTGCCAGCGTCGTCGGGGGTGGAACCGGCGATGATGACCGAACCCTGGGCCGCCGCCGGTTGGGTGATGGTGAGTGGGGCCGGTCCGACCGGCGACCACACCAGGGCACCAGCCGCGATAGCGACAATGGCGAGTAGGCGTCGCTTCATTGGCCGACCTCCCCGGAGGAGGCCGCGATGTATCCAGGCCCCTCACCGCCGCCGTGGACGGGTATGGCGCATCCCGTGACCCAGCGAGCCAGCGGCGAGGCACAGAACAACACCACATCGGCAACCTCTTGAGGATCACCCATGCGGTCCATAGCCAGGGTGTGGCCGACGGCCGCAATTCCGTCGTCGTCGCCGTAGAACAGGTGGGCGTCCTCGGTGACGATCATCCCCACGACCGGAGCGACCACTCTGATCTTCGGCCCCCACTCATGGGCGAGCGTCTGGGTGAGATTGATGAGTCCGGCCTTGGCCGCCCCGTAGGCGGCGCCCATGGGATTGGGGCGCTGTCCCGACACCGACGCGATGTTGATGATGACCCCACCGGTCGGCTGAGCATCCATCACTGGTCGCACGGCCTGAGCGAATGACAGCGGAGCCAACAAGTTGAGGGCCACGATCTTTTCGTTGAATCGAGGCGATGCCGTGGAGCTCTCGGCGGGAGGTGCTCCGCCGGCGTTGTTGACGAGCACGTCGACACGACCGGTTGAGTCGACCGCCGTCGCGACCACGTCAGCCACCTGCGAGGGATCACGAACGTCGGCGACAACGAAGTCAGCGACCCGTCCTCCGGCCTCTATTGGGGTCTCGGGTGGCCGCCGGGCGCAGGTCACGACATCGGCACCCCTGTCGAGAAACGAACGGGTGATCACCGCACCGAGTCCTCGGGTGCCACCGGTGACGATGACGGTGCGGCCGCTGAAGTCGAGCGGATCGGTGCCGGGCATGGGGCCGACACTACCTTCACGCATTCGCACCGGTGCAGGCGGTCGAATACCGTCTGTTCCGACCCGACGGTCCGAAGGAGGACAGTGCCAGACAAGGTGATGACCGAGGATGCTGTCGCCGCCGAGATCGAGAGCGGGATGACCATCGGAATCGGAGGATGGGGATCTCGCCGCAAGCCCATGTCGATGGTGAGGTCGATTCTTCGCAGCGACGTCGATGATCTCCACATCGTGAGCTACGGCGGTCCCGACGTCGGCATTCTCTGCGCTGCGGGCAAGGTCCGCAAGGTCACCTACGGCTTCGTTTCGCTTGATTCGATTCCTCTGGAACCGCACTTCAGGGCAGCCCGACAGTCGGGGACGGTCGACTTCACCGAACTCGACGAGGGAGCGTTCTACCTCGGGCTGATGGCAGCGGCGCATCGCGTGCCGTTCTATCCGACAAGGGCCGGACTCGGCTCGGCCATGCTCAGCGAGAATCCGGACCTGCGAACGGTGATTTCGCCGTACGACGATGGCGAGGAACTCGTGGCCATTCCCGCACTCGACATGGATGTTGCTCTCATCCACATGAATCGAGCCGACCGGGCTGGCAACGGTCAGTTCCTCGGACCGGATCTCTACTTCGACGACCTCTTCGCCATGGCCGGTCGACGCACCTACATGTCGGCCGAGAAGATCGTGCCCACCGAAGAGTTCCTCAGCGAGGGAAGTGTGCACACCCTTCGCATCCCTCGGCTACACGTCGACGGAGTGGTGGAGGCTCCGATGGGGGCGCACTTCACCGAGTGCCCGCCCGACTACGACCGAGATGAGGACTTTCAACGCGAGTACGCGGCCACCGCCAAGGAATCCGAGGCTTGGGAGGCCTTCCGCGCCGAATGGCTCGACCTTCCCTCCCACGATGCCTACCGACAGAAGCTGATCGAGCGGTCGGACGCCGCCGAGGGCCCGACGCCATGACGTCCGACGATCGCGCCACCCTCGACGAGATTTGCATCGTCGCTCTCGCCGAGGCCTTCCGAGGCGACGGGGAAGTGCTCTGCAATCCCATGGGGCCGGTGCCGGTGATCGCCGGTCGGCTCGCCCGCGCCACTTTCGAACCCGACCTGATGCTCACCGACACCATCGCCTATGCGGTTTCGGGGAATCTGCCGCTCGGTGGCGACCCGAGCGACTTCACGGTCGAGGCCTACATGCCGTTCCGGTCGGTATTCGACCAGGTCTGGTCGGGGAAGCGCCACGTGGTGATGGGAGCCAGTCAGATCGATCGTCATGGCAACCAGAACTTCGCGGCTATCGGCCCGTACCGAAAGCCCAAGGCTCAACTCCTCGGTCTGCGCGGTGCCCCGGGCAACCTCATCAACCATGCCACCACGTATTGGGTCCCCGATCAGGCTCGGGCCTTCGCCACCGAGGTGGATGTCGTGTCCGGACCCGGATACGACAAGCTGGCCCAACTCGGCGACTCGGCCAGATTCTTCGAGATTCGTCGGGTCGTCACGAACCTCGGCGCCTACGACTTCGAGACCGCTGACCACACGATGCGGCTCCGATCGGTTCATCCGGGGGTCGAGATCGATCAGATCGTGGACGCCACACCGTTCGATCTGACGATTCCCAGCGATGTCCCTGAGAGCCGAATCCCGGACGCCGAAGAACTCAGGCTGATCCGCGACGTGTTCGATCCGAACGGTGTGCGCAAGAGCGGGTTCCGGTGATCGATCTCGACCTTTCGCCGCGCTACGAGTCGTTCCGCGACGAATGCCGCACATGGCTGCTCGACAACAAACCCGACCGGGCACTCGGTTCGATGGATACGCCCGGCGGGTTCGAACAGCACCGCGAGTGGGAGCGGGTCCTGTTCGACGGTGGCTGGTCGGTGCCAGCGTGGCCTTCCGCCTACGGCGGGCGGGACTGCGATCTGATGGAGTGGCTCATCTACGAGGAGGAGTACTGGTTCTCGGGCGTACCGGGTCGGGTGAGCGCCAACGGGGTGAGCCTGCTCGCCCCGACGATCTTCAATTTCGGAACCACCGAACAGCAGGATCATTTCCTGCCGCGCATGGCGGCTGGCACCGACATCTGGGCCCAGGGCTGGTCTGAGCCCGACGCCGGAAGCGATCTGGCCGCAATCAAGACGCGGGCCATTCGAGACGGCGATCACTTCGTGATCAACGGCCAGAAGACGTGGTGCTCCCGGGGGGCGTGGGCCGACTGGATCTTCTGCATCGTGAGAACCGACCCCGACGAAGAACGACACCGCGGACTGACCTATCTGCTCGTGCCTGCCGACGCCCCGGGGCTCGAACGCAGACCGATTGGTCGACTCGACGGTGAACCCGGATTCGCCGAGATCTTCTTCGATGACTGCCGGGTCTCGGTCGACAACGTCCTCGGCGAGGAAGGCCAGGGATGGGCGGTGGCCATGGCAGCCGCCGGGTCCGAACGTGGGCTCAACCTTCGCAGCCCGGGCCGCTTCATGGCAGCCGCGGAGAGGCTCCGGGCCCTGGCGACGGAACTCCAGAACTCGGGTGAACAGATCGACCCCCGACTCCGCGACGAGGTGACCGACGCGTGGATCCGAGCCCAGGCCTACCGCTGGCAGACCTATTTCACCGCTTCCAGGCTGATGGACGGCGACGAGCTCGGCTCGGAGGCCAGCCTGATGAAGGTCTTCTGGTCCGAGATGGACGTTGAGCTCCACGCCACGGCGATGAGGCTTCTGGGTGATCGCGGCGAATTGGCGCCCGCCGCCCCAGATTCGGTCGAACGAGGCGCGTGGCTCGACGGGTATGTGTTCGCTCTCTCCGGCCCGATATACGCCGGGACCAACGAAATTCAACGCAACATCATCGCCGAGCGGGTGCTCGGCCTGCCCCGGCGGTAGTGGCATGAGATTCAGCTTCAGTGACGAGCAGGACATGTTTCGCGACACAGTGCGAGACCTGCTGTCCGACAGATGTTCGCCTGCAGCAGTTCGGGCCAGCTGGGACAGTGACGACGGTCGCGTGCCGGGGCTGTGGTCGGCGCTCGGTGAGGTCGGAGTGATGGCGGTGCTGGCTCCCGAGACGGTCGGTGGTCTGGCCATGGGCGAGATCGATCTGGTGCGGCCGCTGGAGGAAGCCGGATATGCAGGCGTGCCCGAGCCTTTGGCTGAGCATGCTGGCGTGGCGGCTCCGGCCCTCGCCGAAGGAGGTGCCACCGACTTGGCACAAGCGGCGGTCGCGGGTGACATCACGTGCTCGATCGGGCTCGGGGCGGGTGGTCGCTATGTGCTCGCCGCCGAGATCGCCGACCTGCTGGTGATGGAACGGTCAGGAGAGCTGTACGCAGTGCCGTCGAGCGCAGCCACTCTCACACCTCAGCCGTCCGTGGATCAGAGCCGCCGGCTTTGTGAGGTTGGTTTCGAGGTCGCTGACGCCACTGTGTTGGTTGGCGCCGACGTTGGCGTCGCCTCTGACCGTGCCGTGCTGTTCGCAGCAGCACAGTGTCTGGGGGTCGCCCGGAAGCTTCTCGATGCCACGGTGGACTATGTCGGGACCCGCCACCAGTTCGGCAAGCCTGTCGGCAGCTACCAAGCGGTGAAGCACCAGCTGTCCGACGTGAGGATCGCCATCGACTTCGCGGCTCCACTCGTGTACCGAGCAGCTTGGTCGATCGGTGCTGACTCCACAACGATGTTCGATCGTCGGCGCGACGTGTCGATGGCCAAGGCCGTGGCGTCGGACGCCGTTGATCGGGCTTGTCGTGTCGCACTGCAGTGCCACGGAGCCATCGGCTACACGATCGAGTACGACCTGCAGTTGTGGCTCAAACGGGGATGGGCTCTGTCGTCGGCATGGGGAGATGCCGGTTTCCACAGAGACCGGGTTGCCGATTCTCTGGGGATCTGACCAGACGTCAGAAGTAGGCCTGCACGAGCTCGACCACCCGTTCGGTGGTGAGACACCCGTTGGACTGGATCGTGACAAGTGCATCCAGCAGCGATGTGGTGGGTGGGATTTCCCCGCTGACGACCTGGGTGAGGTATTCCACCGAGAATTCCTTGAGATGAGGGGTAGCGCAGGTCGCCTCGTCCACGGTCAGTCCGGCCGAGATGAGAGCGTTTCGCAGCGGTCGGGGACAGTCTGATGATGTGCCGACCGGCTGGACCGAAGTCGGCGACGCGTAGTTGAAGAGGAACGTCGCGGCCTCGGCGCGGCTGACCAACCCATTGGGACTGAATGTCTCAGTTGTCGTGCCCTTGGTGATGCCCCGCTGGGCCATCCACGAGATCGGCGCCTGCTGGTAGGAGGCAGTGACATCGATGAAACTGTGACGGGGGGCGCCTTCGGGTTGACCGGCGTATGCCCACAGCAGCGCCGCGAAGTCGCCGCGTGTGATCGGTGCCTCGGGTTCGAACGTGTCGACCGTGACGCCGCTCGTGATATTCGAAGCGGCCAGCCATCCAACCGGACCGATCTGATAGTCGGCCCGGACATCCTTGAACGGATTGGGTCCCGCGATTGGGGCGTTGCCGAGGGTCCGGTCGAGCCCGAAGAGGAACACTGCTATCTGGCCTCGCGTGACCACATCGAACGGGCCGAAGCATCCCGACTCCACGCCACTCGTGATGCCGGTGTCGTTGAGCCAAGTGATCGGGGTGGTGAAGTAGGCATTGTCGGCCACGTCGCCGAACCCACTGGTGGTGCCGGCGGAGGCTGGAATGGCCGGAAGGATCACGGCCGTGGTGACCAGAGCGGCCATCGCGTATTTGAGTCGCGCAAACATGTCGGAATCCTCGCAGGAGGGTTGAGATCATTGAATCGGCCGGGGCAGCGACCGGCGCAGCAGGCTAGCGGCATCGAAGCCGGTGTCCCACGCAGCGGGTGTCGGCCTACGCTCCGTGGCATGTCGACGAATCCTGAATCAGCGGCGCTGGCTGCCGAGTTGCGTTCGCTCGCCGCCTGTCTCCACGGCCATGAGGCCGGTGTGGAAGACCGCACCGAGGCCCTGGCCCATCTCCGGGCTGCCGGTGAGCTATTGGCTCGAGGCGACAAGCGGCTTCGATGGTACGAGGAGTCCGACCAGTCAGAATCCACGAAGGCCCGCAACCGAGACCTGTCGCCCTTCAGCGGCGACCTGAATGCCGTGGCTCCGCCGCTCGACTTCTCGATGGGCGAACTCGACGACGGGCGGCCCGCTCTCATCGGCCGGGTGAGGCTCGATCGGCTCCGCGAAGGTCCGCCCCACACCACCCACGGGGGAGTAGTGGCCGGGCTGTTCGATGAGATGCTCGGAGCTGCTCAGCGTCTGACCGGAAAGCCCGGCGGAGTGACTGGTCGGTTGGTGGTGAGGTTCCGCAAGCCGACTCCACTCGGCGAGGAGCTGGAGTTTCGATCCTGGGTCCACGACGATCGCCAACGGAGGCTGGTGATGCGCGCCGACTGTCGGGTCCACGGGTCCGGGGCATCGTCAGGTTCGACTCGTGAGTTGCTCACAGCGGAGGCCGAAGCGGTGTTCCTTCGCGTCGACTTCGCCGGGATGGAAAGGTCGATGCGAGGCCGAGCATCCGGGTCGGCTCCGAACACGGCACCTCCTTCGACTCCGGACCCCTCCGCCTAGAATCGTCGAGTCATGAGTCCAGTCGATCCCCAACAGCGATTGTCGAATCCGATAGCGGAGGCGCTCCGGGCGATCAACCGTGAGGTCGACGACGACGGCACTGCTCCGATGATCGTGTTTCTCTGCACCGGCAACGCTGCGCGGTCGGTGATGGCCGCGGCGATGCTCCGCCAGATCCTGGGAGAAGAGTCCGGGTTCATGATCTCCAGCGGCGGAACCCATGTTCTGCCCGGCCAGCCGATGAGCGTTCGGACTCGCAGAGCGCTCGATCGCCACGGCTTGAAGGATCCGTGGCATCGCAGCCACCAACTCGACGAAGGCGACGTATCGCGTGCGAGCCTGATTCTGGCGATGGAACCTCTTCATCGGGTCTGGATGCAGAGAACCCATCCCGAGGGTCTGGCCATCACGTCGAGCATGAGTCGCGTGGTCGAGAACCTCGAGCCCGGGACGCGTCCCCTGAGTCGCGAGGCCTTCGATGAGCGGATTGCGGCGTTGGGTCTCGGCGGCCACGTGATCGAGGACTGGGAAGAGGTCATCGATCCGGCTTCGGGCGAGCAGGACGTCTTCGATGCTTGCAGCGACGAGTTGTTCGAGCTCGTGAGCGGCCTCGGTGCCGCCTTGTCGTGGCCCTGACGAGCCACCGATCGGAGGGCTTCGTACTGGCGGTGGCCGTGGGCATCGTGGGCATCACCTTCGGGGTGTTGGCCGACGCTGCCGGATTGTCGCTGGCGAAGGTCGTCGCCATGTCGGCTCTCGTATTCACCGGAGCGTCGCAGTTCGCCGCGGTGAGCGTGATCGATGGAGGAGGATCGGGAGCCGCCGCGGTTGGTTCGGCGATGCTTCTGGCCGCTCGCAATGCCCTCTACGGGCCGGTCGTGGCCCGAGGCATGCCTCGCAGCACAGCCGGGCGTCTGTTGGGTGCCCATTTCGTCATCGACGAGACCACGGCCATGTCTTCGGTTCAGGACACCTCAGACGATGCCGGCGACGCTTTCTGGTGGACGGGCTTGTGGCTCTGGTCGTTCTGGGCCGTCGGATCGGTCGGTGGATCCCTGATCGGATCGGTATTGGGTGAGCCCGAGACGTGGGGACTCGACGCAGCGTTTCCGGCAGCTTTCGTGGCATTGATCGTGCCCCATCTTCGCTCGTCGCCGGGACGATTCGCGGCCCTTGGCGGAGCCGGGCTGGCGATCGTGGCGATACCGCTCACCCCGGCCGGAGTTCCGCTCTTGGTCGCGGCCACGGCGGTCGTTCCGGTCTCGATCCTCGCGACCCGTGCCACCGCAAACGGCACCAAACCATGAGCTGGCTCATGATCTCCGTCCTGATAGCGGGGGCCTATGGCTTCAAGGTCCTCGGCGTGTTCGGACTGGCGGGCCATCGAACCGGACGTGTTGCCGGCCGGATGGCGGAGTTGACGGCTCTCATCCCGGCGGCGTTGTTCGCGGCGCTGATAGTCGTGCAGACGCTGGGCTCGGATCAGAGCATCAGCATCGATGCTCGCCTCGGCGGCCTACTGGTATCGGTGGTGGCGGTGAGCCGCAGAGCCCCGTTCGTGGTTGTGGTGGTGGCGGCCATGGCAGCCACGGCGACCCTGCGTGTTGTTGCCGGTTGAACCGAACGGGTGCTGTTGTCTGGCAGACTTCGAATGATGTCCAATAGCGACCCGGCCTCGATGAGCCCCTTCTCCCGATTGATCGTCACCGGCGGACAGCCCCTCGAGGGCGTGGTGCGAGTTGGTGGGGCAAAGAACTCGGCCCTGAAACTGATGGCAGCGGCTCTGTTGGCGGAAGGGACCTACCGTTTCTGCAACATCCCCCAGATCACTGATGTAGCGCTCATGGCCGACGTCCTGCGGGCCACGGGATGCACCGTCGGGTGGGAAGAAGCCGAACCGACCCCCGACCTGGTCATCGAGGTTCCTGCCGAGATCGAACCGGTCGCCCCTTACGAGTTGGTCGAGAAGTTCCGTGCGTCCATCGTCGTTCTCGGCCCGCTCCTTGGTCGATGCCATGAAGCTCGGGTGGCTCTTCCCGGTGGCGACGACTTCGGGCCCCGACCGATCGACATGCACGTGAGTGGCCTCCGAGAGCTCGGAGCGGAGTTCGAGACGGTCCACGGCTACATCCAGGCGACCACCGATCGGTTGGTCGGATCTCGGATCAAGCTCGAGTTTCCGAGTGTTGGAGCCACCGAGAACATCTTGATGGCTGCGGTTCTGGCCGAAGGCGTCACCGTGATCGAGAACGCGGCTCGCGAACCTGAGATCGCCGATCTCTGTGAGCTCCTCAACAAGATGGGGGCCAGCGTGATCGGATCGGGGTCGCCCACCCTGACGATCGATGGAGTTGGGGAGATGCACGCCGCCGACCATTGTGTGATCCCCGATCGGGTCGAGACCGCCACCTATCTGGCGGCCGTTGGCACCACCGGTGGCGAGATCACGATCAAGGACGCTCGCCATGAGCACATGGCGATGCTCTGCGAAAAGCTCGGCGAGATGGGCATGCGAATCTCGAGCGATGCCGACGGACTGTGGGTTCTCGCTCCGCCGCGACTGCGATCGGTGGATTGCCCGACCCTTCCGTATCCGGGTCTGGCCACCGACTTCATGCCGTTCCTCGTGGCTCTGCTGTCCACCACCGAAGGCGTGGGAATCGTCACCGAGAATCTGTTTGCCGGCCGCTTCCGCTATGTCGACGAACTCCGACGCATGGGTGCCGACATCCGCACCGACACCCACCATGCTGTGGTGCGCGGGGTCGAGCGATTGTCCGGTGCGCCGGTGAAGGCCCACGACATTCGTGCGGGCGCCGCGCTTGTGGTTGCCGGTCTGGGGGCCGAGGGGTCCACGATCGTCTCCGACGCCGAACACATTGCGAGGGGCTACGAAGACCTCGCCGGAAAGCTCTCGGGGCTGGGCGCCAATGTCGTTGCTGAGTGAATGCAACTCGACCCGATGGTCAGAGTCTCAATCCTCTTCGAGCGGCGGCGAGGCTTGGGCATCAGCAATGGTTCGGGCCCGATTGCGGGCCACCAGCAGCAGAAGGCTGAACACCGCCAGCGGTACTACCACCAGGGCCAGTTCGTCCCATCCGCCCGCGTGGGCCAACATCACGGCTGTGACCGAAGCGCTCGCATCCACCGCTGCAGCATAGGGGTGGAATGCGCGGTGGGGCGTCGGCGTTGAGGCCATCAGCTGCGACAATGTCAGCCCGGGTCAATCCCGACAGAACCCTCGGAGATCAACGTGCGTGAGAAGGTCGAGAAGGTGATCGCAGTGATCCGGCCGGCGATTCAGGCCGATGCGGGCGACATCCAGTTGATCGATGTGGACGAGACGACCGGCGTGGTCACCGTTGAGCTCCAGGGAGCCTGTGTGACCTGTCCGGCATCGACCCAGACACTCAAGGCCGGCATAGAGCGAATCATGAAAGACCGTGTCGATGGAGTCACAGAGGTGATCGAGATCAACTCCGTGGGCATGAGCGAGAGTCCCGTCAGTCTCTGATCCGGGCGCCGTTCAGGTTGCAGGCGTTGTGCACCAAGCCCAGGTGGGAGTAGGCCTGAGGATGGTTGCCCAGTGCCCGTCTGGTCACCGGATCGTATTCTTCGGCCATCAACCCGGTGGGCCCGGCCAGTTCGACGAGTTGCTCGAACAGAACTCTGGCGTCGGCCGTGTCGCCGATCAGGATCTTCGAGTCGATGAGCCACGAGGTCATCATGTTGAACCCGCCCTCCTTCCCCGGCAAACCGTCGTCGTGGCGGTAGCGGTAGACAGTCGGACCTTCGCCGAGAGAGGCTTCGACCGCAGCGACGGTCGACTGGAATCTCGGATCGTCGGGCTTGACCAGACCCGACAGGCCGACCATGAGAACCGAGGCATCGAGGTCGGTGCCGTCGTAGGCGGCCGTGAATGCTCCGACCTCTTCCTTCCACCCGTTGTGAAGGATGTCGTCGGCAATCAGATCGCGGAGCGTTTTCCACTCGGGGCGTTCACGACCGAACACGTTTTCGGCCACATGAACGGCCCGATCGACGGTGACCCAACACATGACCTTTGAGTAGACGTGGTGTCGGGGGGCCGCTCTGATCTCCCAGATGCCCTGATCGGGCTCGGACCAACGTTGCCGCACCGCGCCAACCAGATCTTCGACGAGTCGCCAGTGTCGGGCCGACAGCGGAGCGTCGACCTCTCCGAGGCGGTGAATGAGATCGACGACCGGTCCGAACACGTCGAGCTGGACCTGGTGATCGGCGGCGTTTCCGACTCTCACGGGGCGAGAGCCCGCGTATCCGGGAAGCTCTTCGATGGTGGCTTCGGGCGGGAGTTGGTGGCCGTTGACGGTATAGAGCGGTGAGAGTCTCTCCGGTCCGGTGTCGATGGTCTCGAGAACCTGGAGCAGCCAGTCGAGGAGATTCATGGCCTCGCCGATCGACCCGAGCCTCACCAACGCACCCGCGGTTAGTGAGGCATCGCGGATCCAGCAGTAGCGGTAGTCCCAGTTGCGAACTCCTCCGAGGAACTCGGGGAGACTGGTGGTGGGAGCGGCGAGAATCGCTCCAGTGGGCCCGTAGCAGAGGGCCTTCAGAGTGAGGGCGGAGCGGCGCACGAGATCGGAGGCCGATTCCGGAATGTCGAGGCGATCGACCCAGTCGGACCAGTAGGCGGAGGTGGAGTTGCGGCGGGTTTGTTCGTCGCTGTGGTCGGGGCGCATGGATGCCGTGCCGCATCTGAGTTCGAGCGTCACGGAGCCGGCCGAGAGGTCGACTTCGGCCCAAGCGGTCTGATGCACACCGGCGTCCTCGACCGTCCAACTGACCCCCGGTGATCTCAGAACCACCAGGTCGGTGGCATTGACGACTTCGAGGCCACCTTCACGAACTTCGAGCTGAGTGGGGAATCTGCCGAAGTCGAGCCGGGGAGCGAATTCGATCCGTGCCGTGCCGTCACCCTCGATCACCCGTACCAGGTCGGTGCGGCCCGAGATCCGGTCGGGCCGGCCATCGGAGCAATCGAGATAGTCGGTGACCTTGACGTCGGGCCAAGAGGTCTGGAGCACGAGCGAATCGCCGGCGTAGGTCTGCACTGGTGCCGAGTTGGTGCCGGTGGCCTCGACCGAGAAGTGGCCTGCTCCGGGCCCACCGAGGAGTTCGGCGAAGATGGCTGATGAATCGATCCTGGGAACGCACATCCAGGAGATTCGGGCGTCGGGGGTGACCAGAGCTGCAGTTCGCTGGTCCGACAGCAACGAGTGAGCCTCGATCGGGGTGACGCCGGCCCCGGCGAGCCAATCGGCTCGCTTGGCGCACAGTGTCGCCAGCAGCACCGCGACATCCTGAGGCGAATCGATCCGGTAGGGAGCCGACGTGTCGCCATCTCCCACCTTCACCCCCATATCGGGGCCGTGGAGGGTGGCGAACGCGTCCTCGTCGGTTATGTCGTCGCCGAGGAACATGACGGCGTTGGCGCCTACGGTTCCTCTCACCGTGGCGAGGGCCTCACCCTTGTCGGTTGGCACCAAGAGGAGTTCGCAGACCATCTTGGCGTGCCTGACGGTGACATCGCCGATCATGTCGGCCACGCCAGCAACTCTCTCCAGCAACGCCTCCACCTTGCTGTCGGACACCATTCGGTAGTGAACAGCCACCGATGTCGGCTTCTTCTCGAGCGTGACTCCTTCGAATTCGTCACAGGCGTCGTGGAGCCCGGCAACCAGATCGTGGCGTTTCTCCCGTAGCCCGGGATCGAGGTCGAGCGCGAAGTCGATGTCGAATTCGGTGCCGTGGGATCCCACGAGATGGATCTCGACGGGAAGGCGGGACAGAGCGGCGAGATCGCGGAGCGACCGGCCGGAGATCACGGCTACGTGGGTGTGGGGGAGGTTGGCGATGTTGCGAAGTGCAACCGCGGTCTCGCGAAGAGGAAGGGCCTTCATCGGGTCGTCGACTATCGGAGCAATCGTGCCGTCGTAGTCGCAGGCCACGAGCAGCATCGGAGTGCGCGCCAACTGGTCGAGGCGGTCCTCGAGTTGCTCGGTGAACAAAGCGGCGTGTTCCACGGTCTCCGAACCTACAGCCGGATCGATGGTCGCCGCTGAAACCAGACCCGCGCCTGAGTCCCTCATCGCCGGTACTGTCGGCGGCGTGGAATCCCAGAACGACGAATCAAATGCCACGAGTTGCTATCGGCACCAACACCGTCCGGCAGGAGTGAACTGCCAGCGATGCGGCAGACCGATCTGCACGGAGTGCATGCACCAGGCATCGGTGGGCTTTCATTGTCCAGAGTGTTTCGGAGCTGGAGCGCAACGGGTGATCCGTGGTCCGGTCGCATTTGATCCGATCGTGACCAAGATCCTGATCGGCCTCAATCTGCTGGGTGTCCTCGTTTCGGTCTACATGGGTGGATCATTCTTGCGGCTCGGAAACGAGGCGCTGCGCGACGGTGCGCTGTTCGCGTCCGCGATCCAACGGGTCGGCACCAGCGTCGAAGGTCTTGGTGTCGATGAAGGCGAGTACTACCGACTGATCACCTCGGGATTCCTCCACGACGGCATCATGCACATCGGGTTCAACATGTTCGCCCTGTGGATCCTGGGACCACAGCTCGAACGGGCGCTTGGCTGGCCGCGTTTCGTCGGCCTCTATTTCGCTTCGATGCTCGGTGGATCGCTGGGAGTGCTGCTCGTCAGCCCTCAAACCCCAACCATCGGGGCGTCCGGGGCAGTGTTCGGTTTGCTCGGCGCGATCATCGTCATCCAACGCAAGTCGGGGATCAGCATCTGGCAATCAGGGCTGGGTGGGGTGATGCTCATCAACTTGGCGTTCACTTTTCTGATTCCGGGCGTGTCGATCGGGGGCCACATCGGTGGGCTGGTCGCCGGAGCACTGGTGGCCGCTCTCTACATCGGGGTGGTACGCGCCAACCTTCCCGAGTGGTCGGCTCATGCCGGCGTGGTCCTCATGTCGGCGATGTTCGTGTTGGGTTCGATCTGGGCCGCGTCTCAGTGGGCCGATCCGATTTTCTGAACCCGGCGGTAGACACTCACGTGCCTCTCGCCCGTCGGTTCGAAAGGCTCGTCGACCCAGCCGCCCCAGCGGTCTTCAAGCACGAACCCGGCACTTACCGCGAGTGAATCGAGCTGCCTCGGTGTCAGGTAGTGGATCATCCACGGACGCATCCGAACTCCGGAGCTGTTGATCTCGATGTGTTGACCCATGATCGTCTGATCGATGGGGTCGTGGCGCGACACCGACAGAACCGCCGCATCCAGGGTCACGTCCCTAACCGACACGCCACTGTCGGCGAGCCCCTCCTCAGGGGGAACGAAGCCCTCGATGACCAGGGCGCCCCCCGGCTGGATCGTGTCGGCGAGACGCTCCAGACACCGCAACTGCTCGGCCTCGGTGGGGAGATTGAAGAACGTGTTGAACGCCGCGAACGCCACGGAGAACTGGTCTGATCTCAACGGCAACTCGGCCATGTCGGCGACGATCGTCTTCACGAGCCGTCCGCCGGGCTTCGCCTCCAGCCTCTCGATCATCGGTATCGACGCGTCGACTCCCACCACCTCCGCGCCGGCCTCGGCCAAGGGGATGGCGAGGCGGCCCGTACCCACTCCGAGTTCGAGCATGGCCCCTCCCGAAGCCATCGAGAGGATCTTGGCGACAGTTGCCGGCGCGTCGCTCACCTCGCCGTACCAGTCGTCGTAGACATCGGCGAAGCTCTCGCCGTAGGTGTCGGATCGGTAGCCCTGCATCACCCCCAGTGTGCCGTGTTGCATGATGGAGCGGTCCGGCGTCGGGTCGGGCCGGGACCAGGCAACGCATGCGGGAGGCGAATTGAACGATCAATGGGCGGCTCCCGGTTCTCGGGTCGAGCAGCCGTCGGCCCCGGCACCTCAATCGTTCTTCGGCTCTGCACCGTCGTCTCCGGGCGGGGGCGACCCCGATGCCATGCCCCGGCCGCTGCCGCTGCGCCCGCAGTCGGTGCTCGAGATCCTGGACTCGGGCTTCTCGTTGATTCGGGCCCGCCCGGGTCTGCTGCTCGGTCTGGTGGCGGTGCTCCAGGTTCCGGTCGCGGTGGTGATGGCCTACCTTCGACGCGATTCGGTCGGATTCGACAGTCAGTTTCTGTTCAGCGACCCCACCGTCGCGTCGGGACCGTTGAGCGGCCGCGTCGACTCGACGGTCGTGGGGATCGTCTCCGGGTCGGTGATCCAAGCCTTGTCGGCCGTGGCCATCGGTGGCTTGGTGGCCGCCTGGTACTCCGATCGGGATCCCGACGTGACCGAACTGCTTCTCGGGGTCGGTCGCCGTATCCATGTCGTGCTCATCGCGTGGTTTCTGGTCCACGTCCTTGAGATTCTGGCCGTGTTCGGACTACTGATCGGCTCGTTTCTCGTGGCGGTCCTGATGCTGGTGGTCGCTCCCGTGGTGGCGGTCGAGCAGGCCGGACCAATCACCGCGATCAAGCGATCGGTACGGCTCGTGCGGGGGCGCTACGTGCCGGCGATGGTCTTCTTCGTGTTCTCGGGCCTGGTGGCCACCGTGCTCGGAGCGGTGTTGGGCGGGCTGCCGACCCTTCTGGGACTGGTCATCGGAGTCAACGGAGGTTGGGTGCTCGTGGCGCTCGGGGGAGTGATCAGTGGTGTCGTGTCGACGAGCTTCCTTGCCGCTGCCACCGTCGCCTTCTATCTCGATCTGAGGATTCGTCGAGAGGGAATCGACATTCAGCTGGCAATGGCCGACCGGTTCCCGCGATGACCGCGACATCAACGGTGGCGACGATCGGATTGCCGGTCACCAACGACGACCCGGATCGAATCCGAGAGTCGGCCCGACAGATCCTCCAACGGCCCGAATTCGGCGACCATCGAAGCATCTTCGAACGTGTCGTCGACTGGATCTCGTCGACGTTGGCCGGCATCTTCGGCGGTATCTTCGGGGGCTCGGGATCAGGCACCGGGTTCGTGGGTCAGGTCTTCCAGGTCTTGCTGATCGGGTTCGCTGCTCTGCTGCTGTTCTTGGCCATCAGAGCAATCTGGAGAGCCGCCCGGGCGAGAAAGGCTCCCGAGGTGGGCGATGGAATCGTCGTCCTCTTCGGCGAGGTCTCCAACCCCGCCGACCTGATCGAGGCGGCCGAGAATGCCGAACGTGACCGACGCTTCAAGCAGGCCCTCATGGCGCGATACCGGCACTTGGTGGCGAGCCTCATCCAACAGGGTGTGCTGCTCGACGTGCCGGGGCGCACCACCGGCGAATACCGAGTGGAATTCGGACAGGTTCGGCCGGATTCAGCGGTCGATTTCGATCAGGTGACGATGTCGTTCGAGAAGGCCTACTACGGCGACGAGCCGGTCGGAGCGGCCGAGCTCGAGGAGGCCAGGCGAGTGGTTGCTCTGCTGTTGGCCCAGTCCGATCTCTTGGTCGGGACGACGCCCCGATGACCCGGCGAGGCCGATTCGTCATTGGTGGTGTACTCGCCGTCGGAATGCTGCTGATCGTGATCATCGGTGCCCGTTCCTCCGAGGTGCTCGACCCGGACAGCACCAATCCCGACGGAGCCAAGGCCCTGGTGCTGCTGCTCGAGGAGTACGCGATCCCGACCCGGGTCCTCGGAGAGGTCCCCGGCCCGGAGGTCGAGGTGGCCGTCCTCCTCGTCGACCGGCTCGATCTCACAGCCACAGTGGCTCTCGATTCGTGGGTGTTCGCCGGCGGCGTGCTGGTGGTGACCGACCCGGGATCCCCGTTCGTGCCCGAGATCGCCGGCGTCGAGTCGTCGGAGGACGGTGATCTGCCGGAGCTGGGCCGAGGATCCTGCGACCTCGGCGACCTTGGCGATCTCAGCGGAGTCGAAACCGTGAGAGTGCGGGGCGCGATTCTCTACGACAGCACCGGCTCCGACGGGCACTGTTTCGGCGACCGGTCCGCATCCTTCGTCGACCTCCGTCGTAGGGGCGATGGTGTGGTGATATCGATCGGAGGGGGTGGCGGGTTCGACAACGACCTCCTCGACGAAGCCGACAACTCTGTGTTGGCGGTCGCTCTCATGGCGCCGACCTCCGATACCGCTGTGGCGGTTCTCCGTCGTTCGCTGAGGGCACCGGAGTTCACAGCCACTCCGGCCCCAGATGGATCGCCGCGTCGGGCCCGACGAGTCGGTGACGGCTCGCGAAGCCTGTTCGATCTCATGCCCGAGTACTTGCGCTGGGTGGCCCTCGATCTGGCGCTGGCGTGGCTCGTGTACGTGCTGGCCAAGTCGAGACGGTTGGGCCGGCCGATTGCTGATGACCAACCGGTGAAGATCGCCGGCAGCGAACTGGTGTTGGCTCGGGGCCGTCTTCTCGGACGGCTCGGTCAGCCAGCGACGGTCGATCATCTGGTGGCCGGATTCCGGACAGATCTGAGTCGAACCCTCGGGCTGCCGCCGAACGTGTCCGACCAACGGCTGGCCGAGATCGCGGAGTCGCGGTCCCAACTGGAAGCTGATGCCATCATACGTGTGTTGAAGACCACCGATGTTCGCGACGACCGTGAGCTCGTCGAGTTCGCTCGGCTACTCGATCAAATGTGCCAGGAGGTTCAGGATGACTGATTCCGACGATCCGATCGGTGGTGAGCCCGACGCATCGGCCAACTCATCTCTGGACGCGGTGCGAGCGGTCCGTCGCGAGGTCTCCAAGGTCGTGGTCGGCCAGGACGGCATCGTCTCCGGGCTGATCGCCGCGATTCTCGTCAAGGGCCACGTACTTCTGGAAGGGGTGCCGGGGGTCGCCAAAACGCTTGTGGTGAAAACACTCGGAGCTGCTCTCGATCTGGATGTGAAGAGAGTGCAGTTCACCCCCGACCTGATGCCCTCCGATGTGCTCGGCCAACTCGTCCTAGACCGGACAGGCGACTTCAGGTTCCGTCAGGGCCCGGTCTTCACCAACCTGTTGATCGCCGACGAGATCAATCGCACCCCACCCAAGACCCAGGCTGCCCTGCTCGAAGCGATGGAGGAACGGCAGGTCTCCGGTGATGGAGTCACCAGACCTCTGCCGTCGCCGTTTGTGGTGATCGCCACCCAGAACCCGATCGAGTACGAAGGCACCTACCCGCTGCCCGAAGCTCAGCTCGACCGTTTCATGTTCAAGCTCGATGTCGGCTATCCGTCGGCCGAACAGGAACTAGAGGTGGTTCGACGCCACGACGAGGGATTCGATCCCCACGATATTTCTGGAGCCGGCGTGACCCCGGTGGCCACTGTGGCCGATCTCGAGGCAGGCCGTCGTGCGATCGTCGACCTCCGCGTGGAGGACCCAGTGCGGCGCTACGTGATCGATTTGGCCCGGGCGACCCGTGAACATCCGGCGGTGTTGCTCGGAGTCTCGCCCCGCGGGGCGGCGGCGCATCTTCACGCCTCCAAGGCCTGGGCCTGGCTGTCGGGCCGCGACTTCGTGACTCCCGACGAGGTCAAGACCATTGCTCGCCCCGCTCTGGGCCACCGGCTACTGCTGCGCCCCGAACTCGAGCTCGAGGGTGTCTCGGTGGAGACCGTCCTCGACTCTGTCCTGGCCTCAACACCCGTTCCCCGCTGACGGGACTCGATCGTGCCCGTGCCCACCCGTCGGCTGGCCGTCCTCGTAGCGGTTGGCGCTGTGGCGCAGATTGCGGTGGCCGTGGCGGCCCCCGACCTTGCTCCGGTGACCCTGGTGGGCTGGCTGTTGCTGTCGCTTGGTCTGGCGCTGCAGGACTTCGTCAGCGCCCCGGCCCCTGATTCCGTCGGGTTTCGCCGCGACCTTCCAATGATAGCCACGATGGGGGGAGAGTCCGAGGCCACGTGGTTCGTGTCGAATCCCCTCGATCGCACCCTCCGGGTCGGAGTCGCCGATGAGTTGGCGCCCTCACTCCAGCCGACAATCCGAAGGTCTGTCCTCGAGATTCCACCTCGCACCACAGCGGAGTTGAGGAACTCCGTACGGCCGGCCCGCCGCGGAAGGTTTGAGGTGTCGGAGGTGGTGATTCGAGCCGAGGGACGACTCGGGTTGATGGCCCGGCAAGGCATTCGTCAGGTACCCGCGGAGATTCGGGTTCACCCCTACTTCCGATCGTGGAAGGAAGCCGAGATCCGGATCAATCGGGCTCGCCTTCTGCACGTCGGTGTTCGGTCGTCGAAGCTGCGCGGATCAGGCACAGAGTTTGATCAGCTTCGTGAATACACGGTCGACGACGAGTCGAGGAGGGTCGACTGGGCGGCAACGGCGCGTGCTGGTCATCCGATCGTTCGCACCTTTCGTGCCGAGCGAAACCAGACGGTGGTCAATCTCCTCGATTCCGGTCGGGTGATGGCCGGAAGAGTCGAGAAGGTCCCCCGTCTGGAACACGCCATGGACGCGGCGATGACCCTCACGGCAGTGGCCACTGGTATCGGCGACCGGTGTGGCCTCGTGGTCTTCGACCGAAGCGTGCACACGGTGCTGGCGGCGTCGAATCGACGATCGCAGCTGGGGGCGGTCACGTCCGCCATGTTCGACATCGAACCAGCGTTGGTGGAGTCCGACTACAAGAGCGCGTTCGCCTCGACTCTCGCCCGGTTTCGTAGGCGCACCATGCTGGTGATCCACACCGACCTTGTGGCTCAGGTCGTCACCGAGACCCTGTTGCCGGCGCTGCCTCTCGTGACGAAGACCCATCTGGTCGTGGTGGCCGCCTCCAGCGACCCCGCTGTGGTGGGTTGGGCGCGGGGCGAGGTGACCGACGGCGATCAGGCTCGACGCCGGGCGGCGGCAGCAGCTGCTCTGAAGGATCGTGAGCGGGCGGCTACTGGGCTGCGATCCCTCGGTGCTCTGGTTGTCGACGCTCCGGCCGGAGAGCTACCCGGCCGACTGGCCGACATCTACCTCAACGTGAAGGCGACCGGCCGTCTCTGAGCGTTCAGCCCGATCGAGCTCCGCTTCGGCTCGACGGCCATAGCCCACGACATAGAGGATGAATGTCGACTCCACCACCACTCCGATTCCGACTCGGGTCCAGGTGGGGAGGGGGCTCGGGGTCACGAAGCCTTCGATCAGCCCGGCGATGATGAACACCAGGATGAGCCCGACCACCACTGGCACTGAATGGCGACCCTCGTGGGCCACGGCCTCCGACCGGCTGTGATCACCCGGGCTGATGAGCGCCCACCCAAGTTGGAGTCCGGCTCCTCCGGCCACGCAGACCGCGGTGATCTCGATCAACCCATGGGGGAGTATCAATCCCCAGAATCGTGGTGCTTCCCCGGCTGCGTGGAACAGACCTCCGGCCTGGCCGATCCCGAGTCCGTTGACCACCAGCACGATGATCGTTCCCACCCCGGCGAAGATCCCCATGGCGTAGGCAAGGAATGAGACCTGGATGTTGTTGACGAGAACCTGAGTGGAGAACTCGGCGGCGGGTTGAGAGGAGTAGTAGTCGGCGAAGTCTTGCTGCACATAGGACTCGCGTAGAGCCGAAGGGGCGGCCGCATCGAGGGCCGAGTCGGAGAATGTCATCCAGGTCCCCACGTAGATAGCGGGGATCAGTAGGAGCATGGCCGCTATCAGCACAAACTTCCGGCCCCGCCACACGGCCGCCGGGAACTCGCGTGAGAAGAATCTGAGCAGAGCGTTTCCGCCGCGATCGCCGGGGCCGTAGATGGCGGCTCTGGCATCGCCCACGAGGCTGGTCAGCCTCGACGTGATCGGAGCATCGCCGTACCAGGTGCGTGAGTAGCTGAGATGGGCCGAAACCCGCTGGTAGAGCTCGATGGTCTCGTCGAGTTCGGCGCCGTTGAGCCGCTTGGAGGAGCGACGCGAACGAACCAATCGAGTGACCTCACTCAGACGTTGCCATGCCGGTTCGTTTCGACGGATGAACTGATCGACGTCCACTGTGGGCCTAGGTTAGATCGTGTGGAGAGAGGGATAGTCACACCCGAAGGGGTGATACTCGACTTCGAGAGAGCTGGTATCGCGTCTCGGATGCTGGCGCGGATGATCGACACCTTCATTTTGGTCGTGGCGCTCGGAGTGTTCTCCAACCTTGCCGTCGCTCTTGCTGTGGCATCCACCACGTTCGCCTTGGTCATCGTGTTGATCCTCGTCTTCGCTCTGGTGTTTCTCTACCCGATGGCTCTCGAGACGATTTGGCGGGGGAGAACCGTCGGCAAATATGCAGTGGGGCTGAGAGTGATCACCGTCGAGGGTGGACCTGTAAGGCTGCGCCATTCGGCCATCCGGAGCATGATGCAGATCATCGATATTCTGATCACGTTCGGCGGGGCCGCCGTGGTATCGGCGCTGACCAACGCCGAGGGGCAACGACTCGGCGACATGGCAGCCGGCACCTATGTCGTGCGGGAACGTCAGAGCCGTTCGACGATCGCCGAGCGTGAGGTCGACATCCCCACTCCGTGGGGAATGCATCCGATCGTCGATTCGCTCGACATCTCGTCGCTCGACATCTCCCAGACCGCCCTGATCCGATCGTTCATCATCCGAGTACCCGAACTTTCCGATGATTCGCGGGTCATGTTGGCCACTCAGCTCGCCGATCGGGTGTCCACCAGCATCGATGCTCCAGCTCCCGAGGGGCTGCATCCCGAAACCTGGCTGGCATGTGTGGCATCTCGCGTACAGCAGGAATCGGAGACTCCGCCGCAATCGTCGTTGCCGCCGCCTCCCGGAACCTGAGTCCGGGCCGGTTGCTCGAGTCCATAGGCTGCTGTGATGGACGGCGATGAGATCTACCTTGATCATGCAGCCAGTTCGCCGTTGCGCGACGAGGCCCGCGACGCATGGATCGCCGCCTCGAACCTGCACCAAGCCAACCCCACCGGTGCCCACAAGGCTTCTCGAGACGCCCGGAGAGCTCTCGACGACGCACGCGACGTCGTAGCCGCAGCCATTGGCTGTGAGGCTTCGGAGGTGGTGTTCACCAGCGGAGGATCCGAGGCCGATAATCTCGCGGTCAGAGGAGTGTTGGCTTCACGTGGGGGCACCGTTGTCTGCAGCGCCGGAGAGCATCATGCTGTGCTCGAGCCGGTGGAGCACGCCGGGGGACTCACCTTTCGTCTCAGACCCGATGGGGTTCCCGATGTGGGTCACCTGGCGGAGATTCTCGGCTCCGCCGCCGATGTATCGCTCGTCTCGGTGATGGCGGTCAACAACGAGATCGGCGTTGTGGCGCCGCTGGGTGAGATCGCCGAAACCGTGCGGGAACGATCTCCAGGTGCCCTGTTGCACACCGACGCGGTTCAGGCCGTGCAGTGGCTCGATGTCGCCGACGCCACCCAGGAGTTCGATCTCATCTCGATCACCGGACACAAGATCGGCGGCCCGGTCGGCACGGGCGCATTGATCGTGCGCGGTGGGCTGGAGCTCGATCCCCTGATTCTCGGTGGGGGACAGGAGCAGGGTCGCCGGGCCGGGACTCCCGATGTGGCTGGGGCGGTCGCTCTGGCGGCGGCGGTCGATGCAACGGTCCGAGTCCGCCACGACGATGTGGCACGTGTCCGGAAGCTTCGTGATCGTCTCCTGGACGGACTCGTGGCCGGACTCGGCGATCAGGTGGTGGTCAGCGCCGCGCCCGAGGGCGACATGTCGCACATTGCCGCCGGATTCGCGCATGTCTGTCTGCGTCAGGTCGAGGCCGAAGCCCTTCTGTTCCTGCTCGATTCGCACGGTCTTCGTGCCTCGGCAGCGTCGTCGTGCTCGGCGGGGGCACAAGAGCCGTCCCACGTGTTGGCGTCGATGGGTATTCCACGCGATCTGGCGATCGGATCGCTGAGATTGTCGTTGGGGCCGTCGAGCACACGTGCCGATGTGGATTCGGCGCTCCGGCTGATCCCCCAGGCCGTGGAGCGTCTGACTCGTTTCGGCGGGGGCTGATCGTGTCGCCGGTGGGCGAACGGCCCAACGGACCGGTGATGGTTGCCATGTCGGGCGGTGTCGACTCGTCGGTGGCGGCGGCGATTCTCCAGGAGGCCGGACACGAGATCGTGGCGGTCACCATGAAGCTGTGGGGCGGTGAGAGCGACACGGGATGTTGCGCGGTCAGCGACGTCGACGACGCTCGTCGTGTCGCAGATCAACTCGGTATCGAGCACCACGTGTTCAATTTCGGCGACGATTTCGAGCGCGATGTGGTCGCGCCGTATGCCGCCGACCATGCCGCCGGACGGACCCCCAACCCGTGCATCGAATGCAATCGACACCTCAAGTTCGACCGGCTTCTCAACCGGGCCGAGGCGCTCGGTTTCTCCCGCATCGCCACCGGCCACCACGCCCGGATCGTGCAAACGGCTCGAGGATCGAGGCTCGCCCGCGGGGCCGACCCGGGCAAGGACCAGTCATATGTGCTGCATGTCCTCGACCAGCCGGTGCTCGACCGCTTGATGCTGCCGGTCGGTTCGATGACCAAGGCCGATGTTCGACGCATCGCTGCCGACATGGGTCTTCGCACGGCCACCAAGCCCGAGAGCCAGGACGTGTGCTTCATCACCAATCAGCACGGCCGAGCGTTGTTTCTCGGCGATCGCATTCCGCTGCGACGAGGAAAGGTCGTCGACTCCGAGGGCCATGAAGTGGGTTCGGTCGACGCTGTGGAGTTGGTGACCATCGGGCAACGCAAGGGTCTCGGGCTCGTGGGCGGAACCGACCCCCACTATGTGATCGACATCGATACGGCGTCGGCGGTCGTCACCGTGGGTGAGCGGTCTTCGCTCGATACGGCGTCGACCAACCTCGAGTCGTGGCAGTGGTTCGACGAGCCGTCCACGGGATCGGTCGACGTGCAGTGTTCGGCCCACGGAGTCCCCGCCCGCGGTCAGATCGACGTGGCGACGATGACGGTTCGCTGGGACCAGCCGCATCGCCGGATTGCCATGGGTCAGAGTGTTGTCGCCTACTCCGACGACACGGTGATCGGTGGCGGCATCGCGGCTCGTCCCTGATCTTCGGCCGGGGCAGATCGCTGGTTCAGTAGGGCCTCTGATCCATAGCCTGTGCGAAACGGTCGAGTTCGGACTGATCGATGCCGGATGGTCGGCGGAGCTGGAACGGCGCGTCCGATATCAGCTCATCGAAGTATCGGCTGGCCCAGTCGGCCGCCGTACGTGATCTGACGATCATCGCCGATCCGGGGAGCTCCCACCGCCGGTGATCGTAGGTGAATATGACTGTTCGGTTCGCTATGATCAGTGGGGCGATCACGAGGGGCACGCGGAACGGGTAGGCGAAGATTTCAACCTCCGGTCCGTCGATCGCCCGCACCATGCCGTTGATCGATGCCAATCGCTCGCTGTTGCCTGCGCTGATCACCACCTTGACATCCCAGCCCTGTTGGGCCCGTTCTGTTATCGACTCTCTGAGGGCTACAAGTCGCTCAGCCGGTTCGCCGGCGAAGAGTCGATCTGTTGTCAATGCGTCAGTTCCGACCTGTTCGAGATGGAAGGCGGCGAGGCGGATGACACGGTCGGTGGCGATGGGAGGATCAACCAGAATGTCTACGGTGGCCGCCCGCAGAAGAGATGCCGTGTCGAAGAATGTCTCGACGCCAGCGGTTCGACGGGAATTGACCGGATCGATCTGCAGCGATCGGTAGTGGAGGTCGAGGAGGTGATCGAGATCGAAGAAACTCGGCCAGTTTCGGGCGAGTTCCTCACAATGGTCCGGTCGGGCGGTCGCTTGGTGTTGTCGCCATCGACTCACGGTCGACCGGTCGACCCCCAGGCGTCGGGCGATGGTCGACATGTAGCGGCCGCCCTGGGAACGGTCGAGGCGCGACAAACCGTCCGATATGACGCTGCGAAGCTCCGACTCGGGTTTGGGGCTGTCCACGACACCATTGTTGCATGGCATGCACCAAATTGCACAACGTCAAGCGGCGATTCCTGTGAGATGCTCCGCCAGATGGTGGTTCGCTCTGAGTAGCGAGCTTGAACACCAACGAAATAGTTCTGCGGCGATCCCTCGCCGCTGGGGTCTGGCCGGGGAGCCACGATCCCAGCGGCAACAGCGGGTCAGCCGATGACGAAGCCTCGCTCGGCGGCGGTGGACAGCACCTCGGCCGGCCGGCTGGGCGAAACCATCAGGGCCCTCATCGAACGTTCGTCGGCCTGTCCGCGAGCCGACACGATCGGCAGGGTGATTGGTTCGATGAGCCGCACCTCGAGGGCCAGCCCGAGAGCCTGAGATGTGAGGTCCTCTGCTTCCGAATCGACCCGAGCCGGACCGATCGACTCGAGCTGGTTCCGATTGATCAGAACCGGCTGGGCCAACAGGGAGAGATCGTGGATCACAAGTCCGTTGGGAACCATGACGAGGAAACGATCGGTGAGTCGGCTGAGTGCCCGGTAGCCCACGAGGGCTCCCGGAATCCCGAGGGCAGTGGCCAGCCCCCCGAGAATCCAACGGCTGTCGGCGAGAAGAAGCGGACCGAGTGAGATCGCGACGACGGTGAACGCCCAGGTGGGCAGCAGGAGGATCGCCATCACCGTGCCGGGCGGCCTCAGGGCGAAACGACGTTCGTCGCCGTAGCTGGCGCCGTCGATGAAGCGCTCGCCGACCGACGCGAGCATCGGGACCAGGCCAGCGATTGCCGCGGCGATCAGTCCGACCAGGATGATCGAGTTGGAGTCGATTTCGAGAGCAGCCCAGATGGCGGCAGGAAACGCTGCCGCTGACCCGATACGGCCCAGGGTGAGAGCGGGTGGTCGTGGAATCGTCAGTGCCAGCAGCACCACAGCCCAGGCGATCCACGCCATCCACGACACCGCGCCGCGGAATCCGTTGCGGGTGGGATCCAGCGCCTCGCCGATCAGCTCTCCGGAGGTGAAGGGCTGAGCTGCCCAAACAGCCACGGGACCGGCTGCCAACGCTGCTCTCTGGAGTCGTCCCGAGGACAGCGTCGGGTCTTCGGTACCGGGATGGGTGGTCAAGGCCGACCACCGTATCGCCACCGTGGTGGAGCCCTGCGGCAGCCAACGGTGTCACCGCGGCCGAGTAGAATCGCTGTCAGATGACTGCGCGATCCGATATGAGCTCCGAGGCCCCAGACACTGGCGATGGTGGTCCGGCTGCCCGGATCGCCCAACTGAAGGCTGTGATCGCCCATCACGCCGAGCGCTATTACGAGCTCGACGATCCGGAGATTCCCGACGCCGACTACGACAAGTTGTTGAGAGAGCTCATCGAGATCGAACACTCACATCCCCAACTCGTCACTGCCGATTCGCCCAGCCAGGTCGTGGGTGGCCCCCGCAACGAGACCTTCGCACCCGTGGTGCACGAGATGCCGATGATGTCTCTCCACAATGCTTTCGGCATCGAGGAGTTGAGCGCATGGAGCGACCGGGCGGTGAAGCGCCTCGAAGATCGTCCGGTGCCGGCCTTCGCCACCGAGTTGAAGTTCGATGGCCTCGCGATCTCGTTGCGCTACGAAGACGGAGTCCTCGTGCAGGGGGCCACCCGCGGCGATGGCCGAGTTGGTGAAGATGTCACCAGGAATGTGATGACGATCACCGACATTCCCCACCGGCTTCCAGCCAATGCGCCTCGAGTTCTCGAGGTGCGAGGCGAGGTCTACATGCGTGTCAGTGCCTTCAAGGCACTCAATGTTCGCCAGGTTGAGTTGGCCGAAGCCGCCGGGCGGCCCCCGAAGCTCTTCATCAATCCTCGCAACACCGCGGCTGGATCTCTCCGACAGAAGGATGCGGCGATCACCGCCGAGCGAAATCTCTCGTTCTTCTGCTACCAGTTGGGTGTGGTCGACAACGGCCCCGAGCTCACCTCCCACACCCAGACCCTCGAATGGCTCGGATCCCTGGGTCTGCCCGTCAACGAACATAGCTTGTCGTTGGCTTCGGTCGAGGAGGTGGCCGACCGTATCGTCGAGCTGAAATCGGCCCGACACGACTTCGACTACGAGTTCGACGGGGTGGTGATCAAGGTCGATGATCTCGGGCTCCAGGCCGAGCTGGGCGCCGATGCCAAGGCCCCTCGCTGGGCGATCGCCTACAAGCTCCCGCCGGAGGAAGCCACCACCACTCTCATCGACATAGAGGTGTCGATCGGGCCGTCGGGTCAGGCCACACCGTTTGCCCGGCTCCAGACCGTGAGAGTCGGCGGCGTCGATGTGAGCACCGCCACGCTCCACAATCAGGATCAGGTGGCGGTCAAGGACGTGAGGCCGGGCGACACGGTGATCGTCCGCAGGGCGGGCGATGTCATCCCCGAAGTTGTCGGCCCGGTCGTGTCGGCTCGCACCGGCCACTCGTCGCCTTGGCGCTTTCCGAACGACTGTCCGGTCTGTGGCCAACCGCTGGTGCGCAGCGAGGGTGTTGCCGCCACGTTCTGTGTCAACTTCCACTGTCCGCGTCAGATTCGTGGCCGAATCGAGCATTTCGCCAGTCGCTACGCCATGGACATCGAGTGGCTCGGCGAGAAGAACGTCGACCTCTTCGTTTCAGAGGGCCTCCTTTCTGATGTGGCCGATCTCTATTCGCTCGACTTCGACAAGTTGCTGGAGTTCGAGCGATTCGGCCAGAAATCGGTCGACAATCTCCGCGACGCCATCGAGACATCCAAGACGAGGCCGCTGGGCAACCTGCTGTTCGGTCTGCGAATCCCAGAGATAGGGCAGGTCAACGCCCAGACTCTTGCCGCGGCGTTCGGTTCGATGGGCGGCATCACCGGTGCGTCGGTCGACGACCTCGCCGCGGTCGACGGGTTCGGTGAAGTGATTGCCCAGTCGGTTCACAACTGGTTTCGAAGGCCCGACACCATCGACCTCATCGATCGGCTGGTGGCCGCCGGGCTCACCACCACCGCTACCCAACGCGATACCTCGCAACCTCAGACCCTCGCTGATCAGGTGGTTGTGGTGAGCGGCACCCTCGAAGGCTTCACTCGCGACGGAGCCCGAGAGGCCATAGTCAGCCGCGGGGGGAAGTCGCCCGGCAGCGTCTCCAAGAAGACGATGGCTCTGGTCGTGGGGGCCGAGCCCGGGGCCTCGAAGGTGTCGAAGGCCGACGCGGCGGGTGTGCCGATCATCGACGAGGCGGCGTTCATGGCGCTGCTCGACACCGGTCGGCTGCCCGGCTGAGCGGATATCGCCGTCCCTGGTTGCTCAGAGATCCCAGTAGGGATTCGAGCCGGCCAGTGAAGCCTCGAGCAACCGACGATTGTTGACGAGATTCTGGGGGTCGTCGTGGGGTTGCATGTCGCCGGCGAGGATCGCCCTACGGCTGGTCCGCAGCGTGATGATCGCGAACCTGAGATGACCGAACACGTAGTACCACTCGAGATCGGTGAGGCGGTGGCCGGCGGTGGCCTCGTATCGTCCGACGAAGTCGGCGACGTGCAGGAAGTCCGGAACCGGGTTGCCCATCCCCATCACGTCGGCAACATCGAGGAAGAAGTGGTGGAGCATCAGCTGCCAGGTGACATCGGCAGCGGGCGCCCCTAGGCACGCCATCTCCCAGTCGACCACCGCAGTTGGTTCGAAGGCTCCTTCGGTGTCGAAGAGGATGTTTCCGACACGGGCGTCGCCCCAGTTGATTCCAACTGGATCGCTGGTTGGACGATTGGAGTCGAGCCAATCGAGGGCTCGTTCGATCAATGGGAAGTCGAGATCGCCTCTGGCCCAGTCGTAGTACCAGCGCTGATGATTTAGGTGCTGATCGAGAGGGGTTTCCCCCCATTTCGGGCGCGACAGGATCGTATGGATACGGTCGTCGACTTCAATGGCGTGGATTCCTGCCATCAGGTCGGCGCAGTGGTCCTGTACCACTCGCCGCTGAGCCGGGGTGGCTTCGGTGACCCAGGACCCGAACACGTAGGGCGGATTGTCGGGGGCGCCGCGGCCGGCGACACGATCCATGATGTAGAACTCGCCGCCGAGCGGCAGGGGCGAGGGCTCGAACCAGCGGACTTCGGGAACCGGCACCGCGGCGGCATGGTCGCGCACGATCGACATCGAATCGACCTGAAGACCCAGGTCGTAGCTAGCGAACACCGGCATATCAGCGGTCTCGGGTGCCATCCGGCAGACAAGAGCGTGGGTCATGCCCGCCCAGGTCGCATCGAAGAGATAGGTCTCCGACGAGAAGCCGGCACCGTCGGGAATATCGAGTCGGTCGATTTCGACCAGCGCACCGACCTGACCGGAAATCCAGTCGGCCAGTCCGGCACGGACCTGTTCGCGGTCGCGACTCGACGGTAGGGGCATGGAATCAACTACCTCCGTCGACCTGATCAGCGAACTCCCGATCCCAGGAAGCGAGGAACTTCCGGAACCGTTGATGGGCGTAGGGAATGAAACGAATCTTCTGGATTGGTTCGAGGGCGAGTGGGAGCGCCGCCATGGCGTACATGTAGTCGGAGAGCAGTAGGGCCCGACGGGTTTCCTCGACCAGCAACGACAGTTCGGTGGAACGTTCGGCCGTGCCAGCGAACTCGATGTTGTCGAGGTAGAAGCCGATCAAGGAAGCGAGGTCGGCATCGGTGAATCGAGGCTCGGCGATTCGGAAATGCGGCGGATCGACCAGACCGTGCTCCATGACCGTCTCGGCGAACAGGTTGGCGAAGTCGAAAGCAATGTGGTTCAGACACGAGAATTCGAAGTCGAGCAGCTTGATGGATCCGTCGTCGAGCAGCATGACGTTGCCGTGGTAGGTGTCGTTGTGGCAGAACACCGGCGGTCGGTCGGGCAGGCAGCGCAGCACCTTGGCGATCGTGTCGGGATGGTGGATCGCGTCGAGATCGTCGCACAACGCTTGCTCATCGGGCGGGAACTCTGATCGATGCTCGCCCAATACCGAGCGGGCCATCTCACCCCACTGCTCGTGAAGGAGCTCGAAGAAGGTTCGGTCCGGAAGGCCGTCGGGCTCGAGTTGGTGGAACCGGAAGAGCTGATCGGCGACCCCTCGTTGGTGTGCCGGGTTGAACACGTCGTCGGCGGTCAGGGTGCGTCCCCGGTAGAAGGCTTCGATCCGACACGTGTTGTCGTAGTGGTGACAGTGGGCGGCGATCCTCTCCCGTCCGAGCAGCAGAAACGTGCGCCGCTCAGTGTCGAAGTCGAGAATGGCGTTCTCCTTTCCGGCCAGATGCCGGTAGAGCACCGCTGGCGGCTCGACGTCGCGGCGGCTCCGGACCCCCATCGTGAACGACGAGAACCCTTTGGGGTCGTCGAACTCGAAGTCGTCGGTGTGGAGCCCCCTCCATTCAGGGAGGGCATCCTGACATCGCCGTAGGACCTGCTCTTTCACCCGCCGATCATCCCATCACAGGGTCGTGGCCAGGAAATACCGATGCAGAAAGGCCGAGGCTTCGCCGCGGCTGGCGGTGGATCCGGGAGAAAAACTCGTGAGTGAGGTGCCATGGGTAATGCCCAACTCGGCCGCCCAAGTGATGGCCGTAGCCGCGAAATCACTTGGATTGACGTCGTCGAATCGCAGGGGCTCGAGAGGTTCGGGCTGCCCGGCCAGTCTCCAGAGGACGGTGACGAACTGGGCCCGGGTCGCCGGCTCGTCGGGCTCGAAGGTGGTGGTACTTGTGCCACTGGTGTAGCCGTTGTCGACCATCCATCGCACCGGAACCGCGTAGAAGGCGTGGCCGGGTACATCGGTGAAGTCGGTGGATGTCGCTGCCTGGGTCGGAGACCCGACCATCCTCCACATCATGGTGGCGGCCTCCGCCCGGGTCAGAAGCCCCGAGGTGCAGAAACGGTCGACTCGGCAGCCGGCCGTGATCTGTTGGGCCATCAGCCAGTTGATGTCGGCCGCGAATGCCGAGCCGATGGTGTCGCAGAACGGCCGATCGACGGTCGGCTGGAAGTCGCCACAGATGATGTTGATCGACCCGACCCAGACGAACTCCCAGGGTTCGGGGTTGGGCCCTACCAGAACAGCGCCCTCTGGGTAGCTGGGGATCCAGCCGTGGGCCTTGGCATTGGCGAAACTGTCGGCCGCAAGCCAGGCGTAGGCCGGCGAGCCGCGAAACGCGAATCCGAATGCGGTGGATGACTTGATGTCGATGGTGTAGCCGGTGTGGTGTTTCGAGTAGCCCGGTGCCGCGACGGTGCGCAGCGCGGTGTCGATCGACGCATCGGAGGTTCCGTTGAGTCGTTGCCGGAAGCTGCGGAACTGCGAAGCGACATCGCGGTAGGCAGAGGTGATAGAGAGAAAGTGCCCGTTGGCGGCCGCGGCTGCCTTCAACGACATCCACCCCGCCGCGGCCTCCGGCTGAAGAAAGCGGCCGTCGACGGTCATGAGCGGCCGGCCCGGACTCGGTCGGAGCCTGTAGCCACGCGCCTCCGCGATTGCTCGAATCCGAGCATCGAGAGCGATGTCGCCGGTGATCACAGGTGGGGGGCCCAACGGTGCCAGACCATCGAGTTCGGCCAGATCAAGGGTGGCCGCGTACTGGGCGGGAGTGTGGCTGGTCGCGGCCACCGCATCCTCGACTTCGCCGGCCGCGGCGACGGATGTGGCGACAACTGAGGAGACGACCAGCAGCGCCAGCCAGGCTCTGAACTTCATCTGCTGGATCCTAGAGAAATCGGTCTTGTCCTGTGGTCGATGCGGCCCCGCCGCCGCTGGGGGCTGCTCAGTTGACCGTGAATTGCCAGTCGATTCTCTGCGTGGAGCCCGGTCGTGATGTCTCTTCGAAGATCGCTACCGCACAGTTGTCGTCCGCCGACAGGGACCCGAGAGGCTTGCCTGAGTCAGCCACATAGACGTATCGGTTGAGTCCCTCGAGCTGGTTGGTGAAGTCGATCACCTCGACCCCACCGGTGCAGTTGAGATTGGGTGAGATCACGAGTGAAAGAAGGCGGAACTCCGGCGCCAGATCGATACCGACGGATGCTTGTTGCAACACCTCATCGCCTCGGTTGGGAATCAGCTCATCGATGGCGGGATTCTGCGAGACCGACACGTCAGTGGCACTGTCGCGGCCGATCAGACCGGCAATGACGAACATCGACATTCCGGAGAGCAGGAGGGCAGCGAAAATGGTCTTGCTCCGTCTTGTCACGCTCGGGAGTGTACGGCTCGGGTAGAAGCCACCGTCGGCGGCTCTCATGGGGCTACGTTTTGAGAGATGACGATTGGAGACCTAGATGGTGAGATCGGCCGAGTGCTGGGAGGCCGCTACCGCATTGTCGCGCCCATAGGCACCGGCGCTTCCGCCCGAGTGTTCCTCGCCGACGATGTCACTCTCCGACGCCGGGTGGCAATCAAGATCCTGCACGAAGCGCTTGCCGACGACGACACCTTCCTCCGACGCTTTCGGGCTGAGGCCCACTCAGCTGCATCTCTCAACCATCCTCACGTTCTCGGGGTCTACGACTGGGGTCACGACGAGGTGCCGTATCTGGTCACCGAGTACTTGGCGGGCGGCAGCCTCGCCTCGATCCTGGCGTCCGGAACTCTCCTCACCCCCTCGCAGGGGCTGCTCATAGGGCTCGAGGCCGGCCGGGGACTCGAGTACGCCCACCAACAAGGCTTGGTGCACCGCGACATCAAGCCCGCCAATCTTCTGTTCGGCGAGGGAGCCCGCCTGCGGATCGCCGACTTCGGGCTGGCCCGAGCCCTGGCTGAGGCTGGCTGGACCGAACCCGATTCGTCGATGGTCGGCACGGTTCGATACGCCGCTCCCGAACAGGCTCGTGGTGAGCGGGTCGGGCCGCCCGCCGATGTCTACGCTCTGGCGCTGGTGATCAACGAGATCGTCTCCGGGGAAGTTCCCTTTGTGTCCGACACCGCTGTCGCCACGTTGATGGCCCGAGCCGATGCTCCCTTCGAACCGCATCTCGACACCGGCCCGATGCAGGGCGCGTTGCGCCGCGCCGGTTCGCTTCGTCCCGAGGATCGGCCCTCCGCTGGAGAGTTCGTTTCGTTGCTCATGCAATCGGCATCTTCGCTCTCGCGCCCCGATCCGATTCCACTGGTCGGGGCGCTCGACCCCGATTCGGCCCGGGCTGCCAACGATGCCACTCGCCTGGGCGAGGTCCCCGCTTCCGAATCCGATGATTCTCCACCACCCGCCCGCGGCACGCGGCGAGTGCGAGGCCGCCGGCGGCGTTGGCCGTGGATGGCGGCCGCGGTCTTGTTGGTGGCCCTGGCCACGGCAGGAGGAACCGCGGTGTGGCTGGCCAGCCAGCCCGTCGCCCATCCGATTCCCGACATGGCGGGAGTCGACCAGGCCGGAGCAACCCTGCAGATCGAAGAGCTCGGTTGGCTACTCGAAGTGGTAGATGTTCGTGAGGCGGGCACGGTTGAAGGGGAGGTGGTCAGCACCGAGCCGGTTGCGGGCACCACTCTCGAAGAGGGCGAGACCGTGACGATTTACGTCTCGCTCGGTGAGGAACTGGTGGTCGTGCCGACACTTATCGGTGTATCACTCGATGAGGCAACCGACCGTCTCGAAGTGGTTGGCCTGGAGGTCGGCCGAGTCAGCCGGGAGCACAGCGAGACGGCTCCGCCCGATCAGGTGATCGATGTCGGGCTGGCCGCCGGAGTGACCGAACTCGATCCCGGAACCTCGATCGACCTGTTGGTGTCCGACGGGCCGGCCCGAAGGTTTGTTCCTGATGTGCCCGTGAGCCTCGACGTGGCCGAGGCCACCGACCTGCTGTTGCTGGCCGGGTTCAGCCCGGTAGAGAGCCATCGCAATTCCGAGAGTGTCCCGGCTGGGAGTGTGATCGACTTCCTGCCGTCGCCGGGAGCGTTGGAGGATCGTGGCACCACCGTCGAGGTAGTCGTTTCCGACGGGCCGGCGCCTCGTCCGATCCCCAACGTGATCGGCCTCGATGTCAGCGAAGCCACTGCGATTCTTCAAGCCGATGGGTTCGTGGTCACCCTTGTTCAGGGCAACGTCGCTCTGCCGGTATTGGCCACCGACCCCCCGGCCGACGAAGTCCACGCGTTCGGCACCGAGGTCGTGATCGCCACTCAGCTCAAGGGTTGAGCCAAACGGTCATTCGGTGACGGTGTCGATCCTCGTGAGGACTTCCCGGGGCACTGCGGCGGCGTCGGATCCCGGCTCCGGAGGAACGAACGCTCCGGCCAGAAGAAGAATCTTCGAGGAGTCGCCGGTGAGTTTCACCTTGCCGCCGAAAAGCACCGGAATCAGTGCCTGCGGATCTCGATCCACGAATATCTGGCGGGCCACGTCGTAGGGCATCTCGATGGTGAAATCAGGATCGTCGAGGTGGCCTTCCTCGAGCATGATGGTCGACCCTCTGGCGTCGAGGTGTCCTCTGACATCGGCGTCGAACGGAGTCGAGGTGATGACCACGTTGGCTGCGAGGTCGATGGCCTGAGGCCCGACAGCGTCCCCGTATTCGTCGCGGATGGCCTTCACCGCGGTGATCCAGTCGGAGCTGAGGAAGGGATGGGGGGACACGTCCCGCAGCGTAGACCGCGACCGCCTCTATCCTTTGCCCCCATGTCTGATCGCATCACCCGTGACGAGGTCATCCACGTCGCCAGGCTGGCTCGTCTCGAGTTGGCGCCCGACGAGGTCGACGCCTTCACCGAGCAGTTGGCCCGAGTGCTCGAGCACGCTGCCGACGTCGAATCGCTCGAGGTCGACGACGTGCCCCCGACCTCGCATCCGCTTCCTCTCGTGAACGTGTTTCGGGCCGACGAGATCACTCCTTCGATCGACCGCGACGAGGTGCTGGCTCAGGCCCCGTTCGCGGAGGATCACATGTTTCGAGTGCCCCCGGTTCTGGGAGAAGAACCGTGACCGCCATCGAGCTTTCGGCGGCTGTTCGGGCCGGTGAACGAAGCGCCGTCGATGTCCTTGATGAGCACCTGGCTCGGATCGAGGAACGCGACGGTGAGATCCATGCCTTCAATCTCGTCACCGCCGACCTGGCTCGAAGCCAGGCCGAAGCGGTCGACTCGGCGGTGGCCGAGGGTCGCGACCCCGGTCCGCTCGCCGGGGTTCCGGTGGCGGTCAAGGACAACACTTGCACCCGTGGAATCCCGACCACCTGCTCGTCGCGAATCCTCGACGGCTGGCTACCTCCCTACAACGCCACAGTCGTCGACCGCTTGGCGGCGGCCGGAGCAGTCACCATCGGCAAGACCAATCTCGACGAGTTCGCCATGGGGTCCTCCACCGAGAACTCGGCGTTCGGACCGACCCGCAATCCCCACGACACGTCGAAGGTCCCTGGCGGTTCCAGCGGCGGATCGGCAGCCGCGGTTGCGGCCGCGTTCGCTCCTCTGGCGATCGGCTCCGACACTGGCGGATCGATCCGCCAACCCGCCGCGCTCTGCGGCGTGGTCGGTGCCAAACCCACCTACGGGGCGGTGTCACGCTACGGCCTGATCGCCTTTGCCTCGTCTCTTGATCAGATCGGCCCCTTCGCCACCACGGTCGCCGATGCCGCGGTCCTGCTGGAGTCGATCGGCGGACACGACCCCCGCGATTCCACCTCGATCGAGGCCCCTGCCCCGTCGATCCTCGATGCCCTCGACCGTGGGGTGGATGGTCTCCGTGTGGGAGTGCTCACCGAACTTGCCGGTGGCCCCGGAGGGGTGGAAGGCATTTCCCCCGACGTGATCGCCCGAACAACCCAGGCTGTCGCCGCACTCGAGGCCGCGGGCGCTGAAGTGTCCGAGGTGTCAGTGCCGTCGGCCACGCTCGGATTGAGTGCCTACTACCTGATCGCTCCAGCCGAGGCTTCGAGCAACTTGTCGCGCTACGACGGCGTGCGTTACGGACTTCGTGTCGATGCCCCGACCACGGGCGAGATGAACACCGCCTCGCGGTCGGCTGGATTCGGCGACGAGGTCAAGCGGCGCATCATGCTGGGCACCTACGCATTGTCGGCCGGCTACTACGACGCGTTCTACGGCAAGGCCCTCAAGGTTCGGACCCTCATCCTCCGGGATTTCGCGGCGGCCTACGAGAAGGTCGACGTGCTCGTGACCCCCACCTCGCCCACCACAGCCTTCGGTTTCGGCGACAAGACCGCCGACCCGATGGCGATGTACGTCAACGATGTCTGCACCATCCCGTCCAACCTCTCGGGCCACCCGGCTATCTCGGTCCCGTTCGGGGTCGGCGATGATGGTCTGCCCATAGGTGTCCAGATTCTCGGTCCGGCCCAGTCCGAGCCCACCATCTTCAGCGTGGCGGCCGTACTCGAGGACGTGGCCTCGAAGGGCGGTGCCCGATGACCTGGTTGATCGAACCCACATTGCCCGAAGGCTGGGAGCTGGTGGTTGGTCTGGAAGTCCACGTCGAGTTGGCCACCGCCACCAAATTGTTCTGCGGATGCGCGAATCAGTTCGGCAGCGAACCCAACACCAACATCTGTCCGGTCTGTCTCGGTCTGCCGGGATCGCTGCCGGTCATCAACGGCACGGCCGTGAAGTACGCAATGCAGCTCGGTCGGGCTCTGCAATGCGAGGTCGGTCCGTCGGTGATGGCCAGGAAGAACTACTTCTACCCCGACATGCCCAAGGACTATCAGACGACCCAATACGACCAGCCCACCAGCTTCGATGGTGAGCTCATGCTGGCCGACGGGTTCAGAGTCGGGGTCGAGAGAGCCCACATCGAGGAGGACACCGGTAAGTCGACCCACGTTGGTGGCGGCGGTCGGATCAACGATGCCGTTCACTCCCTGGTCGATTACAACCGGGCCGGAGTGCCGTTGGTCGAGATCGTGAGTCATCCGTGCCTCGACACGATCGAGCACGCCAAGGCCTACGTGAGCGGACTACGCGACATTCTTCTCGCGATCGCGGTGTCCGATGCCCGCATGGAGGAAGGCTCGATGAGGGTCGATGCCAACGTCTCGGTGCGTCCGATGGGTAGCGAGGAACTTCGCACCCGGTGTGAGCTCAAGAACATCAACTCGATTCGGTCGATGGGACGAGCCATCGAATATGAAGCCCTGCGCCAGATCGACCTCTACTCCAACGGCGAGAGTCCTCGCCAGGAGACCCGTCATTGGGACGAGGCGGCCGGCCGTTCGACCCCGGGCCGGTCGAAGGAAGACGCCGACGACTACCGCTACTTCCAGGAACCCGATCTGGTTCGGTTGGTTCCGAGCGCCGCGGAGATAGCGACTATCGACGATGCCATGCCGGCCCGTCCTTCGGCGCGTCGCACTGCCCTGAGGCAACTTGTTCCGGCGGCATCTGTCTCTGTCGACGTGATCGCCACACTCGTCGATCGGGGTCAGGACGAACTGGCGATAGCCGCCATCGGTGAGGGTGCCGATCCCGAAAAGGTGGTCACCCGTCTGCAGCACGACCTCGCCGTCGACGATTTCTCGAAGATCACTGCCGGTGCGCTCGCCGACCTGATCCGGATGGAGACGACGGGCGAACTCACCGCGACGCAGGTCAAGCAGGTGCTCTCCGAAATGGTCGACACCGGCGGAGAGCCCGGGCCGATCGCCGAGAGCCGCGGATTCGAGGCCATGCCCACCGATGATCTCGCCGGGATCGTCGATCAGCTGATTGCCGAACATCCTGATGAGTGGACTCGTTTCGTCGGTGGAGACGATGGCGACCGCAAGAAGATGCAGGGTTTCTTCACCGGTGAGATCATGCGTTCCACCAGGGGGCAGGCCGACGGTCGGGCCGTGGCCGAACTCTTGGCCCAGCGTTCGGCAGGCTGAACCAGACCGACGCCCCACCGGTTGCCGCCCTATTGGCCTTCGCCTTGGCGACTGGACCCGAGAACCTGCCAACCGGTTCCTCGAAAGCGAATGAGCAGCGTGACCATCCGGAGCACCAGCCAGATCTCGAGACCGGCCCACAACCAGCCGATACCGGCGTCGGTGACGAGCACCAGCAGACCGAAGCCGGTCAGACCAACTGTGGCCGCCACCATGGCGAAGGCCAGATAGCGAAGATCGCCTGCTCCGATCAGGACCCCGTCGAGCGCGAACACGACGCCACCGATCGGTTGCGACAACGCCACGTGGATCAACAGGAACGACGCCAGCCCGGTGACCGCAGGGTCGTTGCTGAAGATCGACGGCAGGAGCGGCGAGAAGACGAGCGCCGTACCGCCCAACGCCACACCGGCGACCGCCCCCCACGTGATGGCCCGTCGGCCGATCGCTCTCGCCCCGTCGGCATCTCCGGCTCCGAGAGCCCGACCCACGAGGGCCTGAGCGGCGATGGCCACCGCGTCGAGAGCCAACACCATCACCATCCATATCTCGAACGCGATCTCGTGGGCCGCCAAGTCGTCGGGCCCGATCCGCGACGCGACGGCGAGGGTCACGGTCAGGCCGCCTCGTAGCGCGGCGGTACGGATGAAGAGGTCGACGCCATCTCCGGCGAGCCGGAACATCGCCGATCGTTCCGGCCGGAGGCCGACCCGGTGCTCGCCCACGGCCTTGCGTATCCAGCCGATGTAGATGACGGCGGAGATGACCTGAGCGGCCACCGTGGTGAGCGCCGATGCTCCGATCCCGAACCCGAACCCGTGAATGAGAATGATCTCGGCCACCAGATTGAACAGGGCCGTCCCAACTGCCACTTGCAGCGGTCTGCGGGTGTCCTGAAGGCCTCTCAGGTAGCCGACTCCGGCCAGGCTCACCAGCATTGCCGGCACCCCCAGAAGACTGAAGCGAAGGTAGATGAGAGCGTTGGTACGAATGGCTCCTCCGGCACCCATCAGCCCGACGAGCGGCCCCGACAACGCGAGGATCACGAGTGAGAACACCGCTCCGATCGACAAGGCGAGCCAAACGCTCTGTACAGCCTGATGAGCGGCCCGTCGTCCCTCTCCTGCCCCGAGTAGCCGGGCCACCGCTGAGGTGGTGCCGTAGGCCAGGAAGATGAACACGGCGTGGCCGATCAGGAGCAACGACGAGGCAATGGCGAGCCCTCCCAGCTGTTCGGTTCCGAGTCGCCCCACGACAGCGGTGTCGGCCAGAACGTAGAGGGGTTCGGCAATCAGAGCGCCGAGCGAGGGGAGAGCCAGCCTCAGAATCTCCCGGTCGTCGGCACCCCACCCCCGGATTCGGCGCCCCCCTGTTGGTTTCATCGCCGCAGCGTAGACAGACCATCTCCGAAGGGGATGGTCGAGAGCAGGCCGGTACTCTCGGTTCTGCCCTACCTCCAAGATCGCCATGCTCGACACGTCAATTGATTCCGTAGAGCCGTCTCCCGACGGTCCGGCCGACGAGGACTCTCGCCTCGTGGGTCCGGGGATTCACATTCCCGCGCTCGACGGGCTACGGGGATTCGCGGTGGTGGCGGTCGTGATCTACCACCTGTGGCCCGACACCATGACAGGCGGATGGCTGGGGGTCAGCCTCTTCTTCTCCCTTTCGGGGTTCCTCGTCGTGGGACTGCTCGACGATGAACTCTCGGACGGTTCGGTGGACCTCCTCCGGTTCTACCGTCGACGGGTCAGGCGACTCCTGCCCGCCGGACTGATCACCATCGGGGTGGTCGTGGCCGCAGTGCTGGTCGTCGAGCACGACTCGGCTCGAAGGGTGGCGCTCGACGGATTCTGGGCCGTTCTCAACAGCGCCAACTGGCGTGAGATGGCCAGCTCCGACGGATACGGCGCCATCTTCGATCAATCGGTGAAGCCCCTTGCCCACATGTGGTCGCTGGCGATCGAGGAGCAGTTCTATCTCACCATTCCGCTGCTGATCGCGTGGACGAGGCGTCCGGTTGCGGTGGTGGCCGGAGGAGCGCTGATCGCAGCGCTCGGTCAGATCGTGTGGTGGGATTCGGCCGACTCATATTTCGCCAGCCCGGTGAGAGCCGCCGAGATCGTGGCCGGAGCAGCCTTGGCGCTGGCCGTGCGACGCCGCCCCGGCGTGGTCAAAGCGGCACGGCTGTGGCCGATCGCCGCGGCGGTGAGCGTCTACGCCGTGTTCACAGTGGGGGAGTCGTCATCGATCGTCTTTCGCGGGCTCCCGGCGGCGATCTCGGTCGCATGGGTCGTGCTGATCGTGGCCTGTCTGCGTGACGACAGGTACTCCCGCTTGATGTCGAACGGTCTGTGGAGGTGGCTGGGTCTGCGTTCGTATGCCATCTACCTGTTTCACTGGCCCCTGATCGTGCTGACCGATCTCCATCCGGTGGTCATCCTCGCTCTGACTCTGGGTCTGGCCGAGATCTCCTACCGCCTCGTCGAGGATCCGATTCGGCGCCAACGCCGGATCTCGCGGCCGTTGGCTTCTCTGGGAGCCGCAGCACTTGTTCTGGCACTGGTCGCCGGCGGACTGGGTCTGGTTCTCGACCGGCCCCTCGGTCTCGCCGACTCGGCTCAGGCCGCTTCTCTGCCGGCGTGGATCGCCACGTCCGATTCAGACGCCGCGGCCCCATCGACCACTTCAGCCACATCGGCCACGGGACCAGTATCGGCATCAGCGGTCGTCGTCACCACCGTTCCGGAGAGCACCATTCCCGAGGTACCGACGGTGGCCGTGATCGGCGACTCGACGGCCACACAGATAGCGGCCGGGCTGCGGACATATGGCGACACCAGCCAGACAATGGCGGTGATCGACGGTTCGGTCGAGGGTTGCTCGGCTCTGATCGACCCGCTCACCGAGTGGAGGACCTACAAGGTCACCTACGGCTACCTCGGGGAGTTCAGTTTCGAAAGTCCCTGCCGGATAGGCGTCCACCAGTTGGTGGCAGTTCCCGATCTCGTGCTGATGATCGACCACGGATCGGTGTTGGCCGACCACCAACGACCCGATGGCACTTGGGCTTCGGTTCTCGACCCCGACCTGATGGAGAGTCTGCGTCAGGTCTACGACGCCCGAATCGACGAGGCTCGCTCGCTGGGTGCGGTGCTGGTTCTCACCACCGCACCACAGATTCTCGATCCGGAGCGTCATGGTCTATTCGGATCGATGGCCGACCCGGTGCGACTGGCCGTCTACAACTCTTTCGTCACCGAACTAGCGGCCGCCGAGTCTGATGTCGCGCTGTTTGATCTGGGTCGAGTGCTCGACGAATCAGGGTCCGATGGGACGTATCCGAGATCGGACGGACTCCATGTCGATCTCGACGCGTCGGAGCCTCTGGCCATCGAAGTGATCGCTCCGCTGGTCGAGGGCTGGCTCCTCCAACCCGATGAACCCTGAGAGAGACGGGCGAGCCGCGTTGCCACAGCGACGATGACCCGTCATACTTGTCGACCGTGAGCAGCGTCGCCGTGATCCGACTTGTAGTAGGTACCAGCTAGCGCACGCTCGCGTTCCGAGCCGACTGTGCGCCACGACCTCCCAGTGGGAGGTCGTTTCGTGTTTTCGGCCCAACGAATCCCAAACCCGAATCTCGACAACACTGTCCGTCCAAGCCCCGATCCGGAGCAAAGCATGACCACAGACACCCCCGCACCAGGCGACACCATCAATGGCGGCGTGGCGCTCGTACGGGCGCTCGAACGCGAGGGTGTCGATGTCGTGTTCGGTCTCCCGGGTGGTGCCACCCTCCCGATCTACGACCCGATCCTCGACTCGTCGATGCGTCACATTCTCGTGCGCCACGAGCAGGGGGCCGGGCACATGGCTCAGGGCTACGCCCACGCCACCGGGCGTCCGGGTGTTGCCCTCGTCACCAGCGGGCCTGGTGCCACCAACATCGTCACACCCCTCTGCGACGCCCACATCGATTCGGTGCCGATGGTGTGCATCACCGGTCAGGTGCCCTACGCCGCCATCGGAACCGACGCCTTCCAAGAGTGCGACACCACCGGCATAACCATGGCCGTCACCAAGCACAACTTCTTGGTCACCGAAGCGGCCGACATTCCGCGGATCGTCCACGAAGCGTTCCACATCGCCACGACGGGCCGCCCCGGCCCGGTTCTGATCGACATACCGAAGGACATCGTCGACGCGAACAACCCCCGTTCGGCGATGCAGTGGTACGAGGCCCGCGATTCCGACATGGAGCTGCCCGGTTACCGCCCAGCCGGCACCGGCGACCCTGACGCGGTGAGAGCGGCGACCGAATTGATCCGTGACGCGGTGCGTCCGGTGCTCTACGTGGGCGGAGGAATTCTCAAGGCACGAGCCGCCGAGGTGCTGCTCGAGTTCGCCGAGCTCACCGGAATTCCAGTCGTCACCACACTCATGGCCCGGGGCGCCTTCCCCGACAGCCACGAACTCTGCTTGGGCATGCCCGGCATGCACGGTAACTACACGGCTGTCAGCGCTCTCCAAGAGTCCGACCTGCTGGTTTCGCTCGGCGCCCGATTCGATGATCGGGTGACCGGCCGACTCGATGGGTTCGCCCCCGACGCCAAGATCGTCCATGTCGACATCGACGAGGCCGAGATCGGCAAGGTCCGAAAGGTTGATGTCGGTGTTCGCGGCGACGCCAAGCTGGTGATCGAGGCCCTCATCGAGTGCACGAAGGAGATGGGCGTCGAATCTCAGGCCGAGCGTGGCGCTTGGCGATCCACCCTGTCGGGCTGGCAGGAGCGATTCCCGATGTTCTACGAACAGTCGCAACCCGGCGATCTCCTGAAACCGCAATACGTCATCGAGCAGCTGCGTGACTCCAATCCGGCCGACACGATCGTGGCGTCGGGGGTTGGCCAACATCAGATGTACGCCAGCCAGTACTGGAAGTTCGATCATCCCTATACCTGGATCAACTCGGGTGGTCTGGGAACGATGGGATTCTCGATTCCGGCCGCGATCGGAGCGAAGGTCGGAATGCCCGACCGTCGTGTGTGGGCCATCGATGGCGACGGATGTTTCCAGATGACCGCCCAGGAGCTGGTCACCGCTTCGGTGTCGAAGATCCCGATCAAGGTGGCTCTGCTCAACAATGGCTACCTCGGCATGGTCCGTCAGTGGCAGGATCTCTTTTACGACGAACGTTTCAGCGGCGTCGAGCTCGGCCCCGACGTGCCCAACTACGTCAAATGGTCCGAAGCAATGGGATGCGCTGCAATCAGAGTCGATTCGCCCGAGGAGGTCGCCCCGGCGATCGCCGAAGCCAACGAGATCAACGACCGTCCGGTGGTCGTCGAGTTCCGCACCGACCCCCGGGAGAACGTGTTCCCGATGGTCCCGTCGGGCCGTACCAATTCCGATGTCGTCGTTCACCCGGCACAGCGAGGGGAGTGAAGATGCCTCACAACAGGTTCCACACGATCGTCACCACCGTCGAGAACAAGCCCGGCGTGCTCGCACGCGTTGCGGGACTCTTTTCCCGGCGTGGCTTCAACATCGAATCGCTCGCGGTGGCTCCCACCGACGACGAGAGCTTCAGCCGAATCACGTTCACCGTGGATGTGGAGTCAGCTCCGCTCGAACAGGTCGTGAAGCAGCTCGACAAGCTCATCAATGTCGTCAACATTCGTGAGCTCGATCCGCAGTCGTCGGTCGATCGCGAGCTGATGCTCGTGACCGTCGAGGTGGAGGAGGGCCACCGGAGCACGGTTCTCGAACTGGTTGATGAATTCCGGGCGTACGTCCTCAACGAGAACCAACGCGAGATGATGCTCTCGCTGGCTGCCCGCCCGGCCCGTCTCGACGAATTCGAGGAACTTCTTCGTCCTTACGGCATAGTCGAACTCCAGCGAACCGGACGGGTGGCTCTGCCGAGCCTCGAAGAGAAATCCTGAACCGGACCAAGATCAACACCGAACAAGTCTCACAAATCCAAGAAGAGTCTCAAGAAAAGGGTGCCTGCTGTGGCCAACATCTACTACGAATCAGACGCTGATCGCTCCGTGATCGCCGATCGCAAGGTCGCGATCCTGGGATACGGCTCCCAGGGCCACGCCCATGCGCTCAACCTGAAGGAGTCGGGAATCGACGTGCGAGTCGGTCTTCGCGATGGCTCGTCCTCCAAGGACAAGGCCGAGGCGGCCGGACTCAGGGTGAGGTCGATCGCCGATGCCGTGGCCGAGGCCGACCTTGTGATGATGCTGATGCCCGACACGGAGATGGCTAGCATCTACGACGAGCACATCGCTTCCAACATGAGCGATGGTGATGCGCTGTTCTTCGCCCACGGCTTCAACATTCGATACGACTTCATCCAGCCCGATGCCGGACTCGATGTGTGCATGGTCGCCCCCAAGGGCCCCGGCCATCTCGTGCGTCGCACCTACACCGAGGGCGGCGGCGTCCCGTGTCTGATCGCAGTCGAGCAAAACCCGAGCGGGTCGGCCAAGGAGCTGGCTCTCGCTTACGCCGATGCCATCGGTGGTGCCCGAGCCGGCGTGATCGAGACCACGTTCACCGAAGAGACCGAGACCGACTTGTTCGGAGAGCAGGCCGTGTTGTGCGGTGGCGCCACCGCTCTGGTCCAGGCCGGGTTCGAGACGCTCACCGACGCCGGCTATCAGCCGGAGATCGCCTACTTCGAGTGCCTCCACGAGCTCAAGCTCATCGTCGACCTCATGTACGAAGAGGGCATCGCCGGTATGCGCTACTCGGTGTCCGATACCGCTGAGTACGGCGACCTCACTCGTGGCCCCCGGATCGTCAACGACGCGGTGAAGGCCGAGATGAAGCAGATTCTCTCCGAGATCCAGAGTGGCCAGTTCGCCGATGAATGGGTGGCCGAGTCTCGGGCTGGTCGTCCCAACTTCCATGCGCTCGAGGCCGCCGGCCACGAGCAGTTGGTCGAAAAGGTCGGCAAGGAACTACGCGACATGATGCCGTGGATCAAGGCCGGCAAGGCCTCGGTTTCGGAGGCATCGGGCGGCCAGGGCTGAGCGCTATTGGCGGGTATCGCTCGGCTGCCGATTGATGTAGTCACATTGGAATGATAATGTGACTACATGGATGTCGGAGTTCGGGAACTGAAGGCGAAACTATCGGAGTACCTCGGTCTGGCGGCCAGTGGTCAACAGGTGATCGTCACCGACAGAGGCACTCCGATTGCGCGCATCGTCGCGCTACCGGAGACCTCCGCTGTCGAACGCGGCGTCGAAGAGGGATGGATTGAGCCGGCCCGTCGTACCCATCTCGAGGACGTGTCGCGGCATCGCTCCAGCCGGTCGGTTCTCGATGTTCTCGACGAGGACCGTGGATGACTCTCTACGTCGACACGAGCGCTCTACTCAAGCGCTACGTCGACGAACACGACTCGCCTCTATCCGTCGAACTGATGGCTTCGGATCCGGTGCTGATCACCTCCCGGATCACCGAAATCGAGGTTCGCCGAAACTTGGCACGGCTCCTCGAGGGGTCGTCACTCGCCGATGCCCGCCGCCGCTTCGCCACCGACCTCGATGCCTTCGCGTTGGTGGCACTCGATGCGGTCACCTGCGGTGAGGCCGCCATCATCGCCGAGCAGACCCTGTGTCGATCACTCGACTCGATCCATCTGGCGGCCGCGCAGAGAGCCGGTGCCGGCACCGCCATCCTCACCTTCGATCTTCGTCAGGCCCACACGGCCCGCGCTCTGGGTATGTCAGTTCGAGGGGCTTGAGTCGGGTCGGGATCAGGGGAAGAGGCCGTTGGCCGTGTCAAGCAGCAGCAGGCTCGCCAACGCCAGGATCGGACCGGCGAACGACACGAGAACTATCACCGTCGACCATCGAACCCATTTCGGGCGATCGGCGAAGCGGTGCATGTGAAGAATCGAGTCGAGGAGCTCGGCTTCATCGTCGACGGCCCGGTCGTCGGTGAGCAGCGTCACGGCGATGTCGGCCACTTCGTCGCGCACCGCGATCCTGAAGCTGCGCTCCACCACGTGATGAGGAGCGACGCTGTAGGCCGGGTCGCCGAGCACAGTCGATTCGAAACCAGCCTCGAGCAGAAGCGCGGAGGCCAGATCGGCACCGAGACGACTCGGGTACTCTCCGACGATGCTCATCCCGGGCAGCGGTTGCATCGGTACATGATGCCGGAGCCCGCTCCGTTGTGGGGGTCGCCGGGTGGCTAGATTGCGGAGTGTCGACGAAGGAGGAGACATGAGCTTCGAGATTCAGATTGGTGGTATCAGCGACGGTGAGCCGATTCCGTCGAAATTCGCGTTCTGCGCCGGAGCCGAGATGGGCGACAACCTGAGTCCCAAGATTTCTTGGACCGGAGCCCCCGACGGCACCCGATCGTTCGTCATCACGTGCTCAGACCCCGACTGCCCGTCGGACGGAACCGACGTCAACGTCGAGGGTCGCACGGTGCCGGCGAGCCTGCCCCGCGTCGAGTTCGTCCACTGGCTTCTGGCCGACATACCGGCGTCGTGCACCGGACTCGACGAAGGCGCGGAGGCCGACGGCATCGTGGCGAGGGGCAAGTCGGTCGACGGGGGAGCATGCGGCGGTGCTCGCGGCCGCAACGACTACACCGGCTGGTTCGAGGGCGACCCCGACATGGGCGGCACCTACTTCGGCTACGACGGGCCGTGCCCGCCATCCAACGACGAGATCGTTCACCACTACGTCTATTCGGTGCACGCCATCGACACCGACTCGCTGGGTCTCGCCACCGGCTACGGCATTGCTGAGCTACGGGCCGCCATGTCGGGCCGGGTGTTGGCGTCGTCGTCGATCACCGGCACCTACACGTTGAATCCCGCGCTCGGCTGAACATGAGCGCAGCCATCGAGGTCCGCGACCTCGTGAAGACATACGGGTCGTCGCGCGCTGTCGACGGCATGTCGTTCGACATCGAAGAGGGAGAGGTGTTCGCCCTCCTCGGTCCCAACGGGGCGGGGAAGACCACCACGATCGAGATCCTCGAGGGTCACCGTAAGCGGACCTCAGGCGAGGTTTCGGTGCTGGGCTTCGACCCGGCGAGCGGTGGCCGTGCCATGCGCGACCGGTTCGGGATCGTCCTGCAGTCGTCCGGAATCGACCGTGAGCTATCAGTGCGCGAAGTGCTCGAGCTCTATCGGGCGTCGTACACCCGCCGCCGCGATGTCGACGAGTTGATCGAACTGGTGGGGCTCGACGAAAAGGCCGATGATCGGGTCTCCACGCTGTCGGGCGGCCAACAGCGGCGGGTTGATCTGGCTCTCGGTCTGGTGGGCGACCCCGACCTGATCTTCCTCGACGAACCCACCACCGGATTCGATCCGGGGGCTCGTCGACGCAGCTGGGAACTGATCGACAACCTCACCAGCCTCGGACGCACGATCGTGCTCACCACCCACTACCTCGACGAGGCCGAACATCTCGCCGATCGGGTGGCGGTCCTCAACGAGGGACGGATCGTGGCGGTGGGAACGCCCGACGATCTTCGAAACGCCGCATCCACCGATACCAAGATCACGTTCCGGCTGCCGTTGGTCGACAGTCCCGCCGGCGACCTCCTCGAACCACTGGTGGGCAGGGTCGTCGGAAGGTCCCGCGAGATCGAGGTCGTCACGCCTTCGCCCACCGCCGACCTGGCTCACCTCACATCGTGGGCGATGGCCAGAGGGGTCGAACTCGAGGGCCTCACCGTCAGCAGAGGCGGCCTTGAAGATGCCTATCTCGACCTGCTGGCCCAGGACGACGGCGAGGCCGAATCATGAGCGGGCGCATTTCGGTGGTCTCAACGGTCTCGATGCTCTGGCGGCAGACCCGGGCTCAGAATCGGGCCTTCTGGCGTGTCCCGGTCGGGGCGTTCTTCACGCTCGGACTACCCATGATCATGCTGGTGCTGTTCGTGGCCCTGTTCGGAAACGACACCATCGACACCACCTACGGCAGCGTGAAGACGGCTCAGTTCTATGCCCCCGGTCTGGCCGTGTTTGCGGCGGCATCCGCGACCTACACCAACATCGGAATGAATCTCTCGATGCGCCGCGACGAAGGAATCCTGAAGAGGGTGCGTGGCACGCCGCTGCCACCGTGGATGTATCTCGCCGGAGTGGTCCTGTCGGGGGTGTGGATCGCTTTCGTTTCCACCGTGGTGATGGTCGGCCTCGGAGTCCTGGCCTACGACGTCAACATCGAGGCGGCGAAGATGCCGGCCGCTGCTCTTGCCTTCGTGGTCGGCACCATCTGCTTCGCCCTCCTCGGCGTGGCGTTGGCGGCTGTCGCCAGGTCGGCCGCAGCCGCTCCCGGAATCGCCAACTCCACGATCCTTCCGTTGGCATTCGTGTCGCAGGTGTTCGTCAGCCTGGGCGAGTCGCGTGATGTACCCGACTGGCTCGAGTTGCTGGGAAACGTCTTCCCGCTCAAACACTTCGCGCTGTCGTTCGGCGAGGCCATGAGCCCGTTCAGCGAGGCGCCCGCCATCGAGTGGGGGCATCTCGGGGTGATGGTGATCTGGGCTGCGATCGGAGCGCTCGTGGCATGGAGGATGTTCGGCTGGGACCCGGTGGTCGGCGCCGCCACCCGCCGGGTGAGGCGAAGCAGCCGAGCCGCCGCCGGCTGAGTCGGCGGAGGGTCTCAGGGGGTTTGATCCTCTTTGACTGACGAATCAACGGGATCGGGTTCGGCTGACGGAACGAGGGGATTGATGCTCATCGGAGCCGGATGGGCGGCGAGCAGCTCCTCGAATCGAGTCCTGCTGATTCGATGGAGTGAGTTGGCAACGTCCACGGGATCGCCGGCTCCATCAATGGTGAGGATCATTGCCTGGCCTTCCTCAATCCAGAGAATGGAGGACGATTCCTGTCCGCTCGCGTCGGGAGTTTCTCGCCCCAGCACGCCCAGCGTGCCGCGCACGGCGACCTCGACCCTCCTTGTAGATGGATCTGGATAGGTGTCGAGTTCGAGCAGCCCGGAATGTGTCTGAATCGAGGACAGGAGCATGCTCGTCCGAGAGTCGGGATCGGTGATGGAGATGGCCCAGATATCAGTGAGATGTGACTCGTCGGAGTTCGACCATCCGATCGAGGCGACGAGCGCCAAGCTGTCGGGCGGATCCGGGAGTGTCACGCTGAAGCCGTCGACGGAGATGCTGGCGGCGATCCCGATCATCTCGTTGGCGTCGTAGTGTTGCGACCGTAACCCGAGCATGAGATTCCCACGCTCAAACCAACGTATCGACTCGAGACCTCCGGCTTCACTGGAGGACGCGCCTGAGTGACCGCGGACGATGACGTCACCACCAACCGACTCGTCCTGGCCAATACGTTCGGGAAGTTCGATGATTGTGATCGCCAGGTCGGCATCCCTGAATGGAAGATTCCCGGAGCCGGCGCCGTAGAACTGGGAGGCACTGACTCTCGCGATCCCCGCCGGATCGTTGGTGCCTGTGCGAACCGTGAGAGTCCAGCCCTCTGGTACGTCGAACTCGAAGTAGGGGCCTCCATCGGCGGCGGGAAGTGCGCTGGTGGTGTTCCCGGGAAGCGATGTCGGCGAGGCGGTGACGTCCACCGGGGTCTGACCGCCACCCGAAGAGGCGATCAGCGCGATGATTGCGGCTGCGCCGGCGAGGGCCACCGCTGCGGCTGCCACGCGGCGCGACGTGCCTTGGCCCGGTGTCGGAGGAATGGGCAGGTCCGCCACGCTGTCGTGAGCCGATCCGACGGAATGGTGGGCGAGATCCTCCAGGCGATTCATATCTCCTCCGAGCAGTCGAGGCGAGTGGCGAGAGTGGCGCGGGCGCGATGCATGTGGGTCTTGACGGTTCCTGGCGAGATGCCGAGAATCGCGGCGATTTCGGTGACCGGGCGGTTGTCGAGATAGTGGAGGGCCACGACTGCCGTCTGCTGGCGGGGAAGTGCCCTCACCTCGTTCCAGAACTCGGTGGCGGGGTCGGTCATCTCGTGAGGGAGCTGGCGGTGCCTGCCGGCGTGGCGGGCGTAGGCCCGGGCCTCGGCGGCTCGGCGGCGGAGTCTTGAGCGGGCCTTGTTCATGGCCACTTTGCGGACCCATGCACCGGGGTCGTCGTAGCCGGAGATCGACTTCCAGCGCCGGTGCGCTTCGATGAACGCGTCCTGGGCAAGCTCTTCGGCGGCGCCCGAGCTACCGGACAGTGTGAACACCAGTGCGACCACCGGGCGAAACTCGCGGCGGTACCAGTCGTCGAACCCGATCACATCAACGGGCTCGGTCACGAGCGCGTGTTCGCGCTGATCGAGTTCGGTCTGATCCGCATCCACGGGAGTATCACGCAGAGCCACGGTCGCTGGGTTGACACACATCAACATATTTCGACCCGCCAGCCGAGAATGTCACACCTCTTCCTTAGTGTCGTACACATGTTCGATGACGTCTTCGATCGGGTTACCGAGGAGGTGCGTGCCCTGTCTCCGGCTGGGCTGTCTCGTGGTGGGCTGGTCGACGGACTGTCGGCGCTCGGCCGACTACGTGGCACGCTCGATGCCGTCGAGGCTCGGTTCGCCGGTGCGATCTCCCAGCTCGGCGATCGTGGCGCCGATGCCGCGGTGGTCTTGAGGTCCGCCACCCATTGCAGCGACCGCGAGGCCAAGAAGAGGAGTCGCCGAGCCGAGACCCTGGCAGCGATGCCCAACGTGTCCGAGGGCCTCGAGGCCGGACTCATTCCGGTCGAGGCGGTCGACTCTCTGGTTCGTGCCGCCGAGTCCGCTGGCGCCGAAGCCGTCGATGCCGACACCAAGCTGCTCGATCTCGTTGGCTCACGGCCCGCCGACATGGCAGCCCGCGAGATTCGAAACTGGACTCGTGGCCGTCAGAGTTCCGCCGACCTCGAGAAGGTTCTGCAGGGTCAGATTCAGGAGCGTCAGGGATGCTGGTTCACCGGCGACGGCGGAATGGTCGTCGTGCACGCCGAGTTCGATCCGGTCGCCGGGGCCGGAGCGCTGGCCCGGCTCGATGCCGAGACCGATGCGCTGTGGCGAAGCGACGGAGGCCGCGACGGCTGTCCAGACGACATCCGCACTCCCGCCCAACGTAGGTGCGACGCGGTGGCGAGGCTCCTCGGTGCGGCCAGTTCGCACCCGCCCGACAACACCGAATCGTCTCCGAAGTCCGGCCGAGTGGTCACCACGGTCGTTGTCGTCGCCGACGTTGGAGTCGTCGACGGCACCAATCCTGAGGGGCGATGCGAGATCCTCGATTCCGGGCCCATCCCCGCCATGGTGCTCGACCATCTGCCCGCCGACACCACCTGGCAGGGCGCACTGTTCAATGGGCCGGGCCGGCCGCTGTGGGTCGGACGAAGCCGTCGGCTCGCCAACGGCTCACAACGGCTGATGGCCTCGGTGAGAGACGGCGGCTGCGTCAACTGCAACGCCCCGACCAACCGCTGCCACACCCACCATGTTCGCGAATGGCAAGAGGGCGGCAACACCGACCTCGACATGCTGGTTCTTCTGTGCCCCCGGTGTCACACGCTGCTCCACGAGGGCCACATCCGTTTGCACCGACAATCCGACGGCACCTGGGTCTGTCGGCCAACCGGCCGGCGGCCAGCGAAGCCGGGCTAGCGTCCCGATATGGCCGCATACGACGAGTTCGGAATGTTCCACGAGAACGCCGAGGAGTACGACATCGCTTTCGACGGCCCGCCTTCGGTTCGGCGCGAGACGATCATGCTGGCGTCGGGAATCGGTCTCTCCGCTCTGGTCTGGGGGACAGAGCCACCCGAGGTCGTGCTCATACACGGCGGTGCGCAGAATGCTCACACCTGGGACACCGTTGCCTTGGCGCTCGGTCGGCCGCTGTTGGCGATCGATCTTCCCGGCCACGGACACTCCGATCATCGGCCCAGCCACTCCTATTCACCGATCGACATGGCCGACGACATCGCGGTGATGGTCCGGCAACTGGCGCCGGAGGCCGAGGCCGTGGTCGGCATGTCGTTGGGTGGGATGACCGCCATCTGTCTGGCGGCCGAACATCCCGAGCTGGTTCGGCGACTCGGTGTCGTCGACGTCACCCCTGGCACCGACCGGGCCAAAGCCGAGCCGATCGTCGCCTTTGTCGATGGCCCCGAGTACTTCGCCGACTTCGATGAGATCCTCGGCCGAACCATCGAGTTCAACAAAGGCCGCAGCGAGCAGTCGCTCCGGCGAGGAGTGCTCCACAACGCCTACGAGATGGCCGACGGTCGTTGGACCTGGCGCTGGGACCGCATCAGAGCTGATTCTGCTGCAGGCAATGACAATCCAGTGGCGTTCAGCGACCTGTGGGCGGAGGTCGACATGGTTCAGGTACCGATCACCCTCTGGCAGGGCGGGAAGTGGAGTGTGGTCGGCGAAGAAGATGTCGAGGAATGGATGAGGCGACGCCCCGACACGGTCCACATCGTGGTCGCCGGGGCCGGACATTCGATCCAGGGCGACAAGCCCATAGAGATGGCCGGCCTGATCGACGACCTGCTCGCTCGCTGACCTGACCTGACTTGGCTTGGCTTGGCTTGGCCTAATCAAACGGTGCCGGCACTGGCACCATCTCAGACAATGCCGATCCTGTCGTTTGTGGGATTCAGATGTCGTCGATGAGATGGAATGCTTCGGCGAGAGGCACACCGGCCAGGCGGCCGGCCTCGCGGCACTCGTCGATCATTCGCTTACCGAATTCGGCCGACTGAGAGGTCTGCTTGTCGGCATCGTCCTCGGCCAGATCGATGTACAACGTGGTCTCGAACTGGCTCTCGTGGGCCAGCAACGCATCGATCTTGGCATCGACATGGCGCTGAGCGACCATCTCGACGTGGTCGGCGCCGTCGGTGTCGAACAAGAGAAGCGAGTCGGGCCGATGATGAGCGATTCCTTGCTCGGGATAGAAGTGAGGGTCTCGTGCCGCCACGACTCCCTCGACAGCGAGCCAGCCGGCGGCGCGATGGTCGGGGTGGATTCTCCAACGACGCCAGGGATCGTGCCCCAGCACGACCTGCGGCTTCAGCTCGCGTATGACCCGGGCAACCTCGCCCCGCAGATCGAGGCCATGGCCGAGTTCCCCGTCGACCTGCTCGAGGAACCGAACCTCACCGGTCGAGCCCAGACGGCGGGCCGCCTCCGATTGCTCGACGCGGCGCAGCGCAACCAGAGCAGCGGTGTCGACCGACGAATCCCACGACCCCTTCGATCCGTCGGTGCAGATGAGGTGATGAACGACCGTTCCGGCCTCCGACCACTTGGCGAAGGTGGCGCCGCAGTCGAACTCGACATCGTCGGGATGGGCGGCGATCGCCAAGGCGACCTCCGGTACTGGTAGATCAATTCGCACCGTGGTCGGCCTCTCTTGCTTGGCTGGTCTGGCCCGGCTGGCTGGGCTGGTCCGGCTGGCTGGCTCCCGACTGGCTTCTGACAATCAGCTCGGCCCAGTCGGGGGGCAGGTCCTCCGGATCGTCGATGTCCCACGCCAGACCGGGGATGTCGACGACATTGACCACGAGTCCGAGGCGGTCGGCCTCGGCTAGGTGAGCGTGGAACGAACCCGGACCGTAGGCAAAGCGAAACCCCGCATCGGTCGGGACCGACAGCACGTTGGAGCCGTCGCGCCGCCGGTCGGGGGAGATGGCCAGGCCGGGCCCATCGACGATGGTGAGATCAACGGCGTAGGGAAGGTCGCCATGGGCGATGATCGTGCGGGCGAACCCCTGATCCGAAGCCATCTGGGTAGCCGCGGCGATCGAACTCGTGAGTCCGGTGCGGTCGACCGCCACTGCCTTGGCGTCGACCGTTGGTGCCCACTCAGCCACATCGGCGTTGTCGGTCACGATCCATACGGGTAGATCGCGGGCCGCTCTCACCACGACCTCGGCCATTGCCCGCGCCAGGTGGCGTCGATCCTCGGCCGACAGTGCACCAGCCAGACGCGACTTGGCATCGTCAAACGATCTGATCGGAATCAACACGACTCTGCCTGCTCTGCCTGTTGTGCCTGCGATGTCTGGAGTCACGTGGAAAGTCTATGGGCCAGGGCCGGCTGGGTCGGGTCCGTCTATGGTGACTGGATGCACATACGAGTAGCCGTGATCGGAGCCGGGTCCTGGGGCACCACCGTCGCCCATCTGTGCGCCCACAACACCGAGACGGTTCTTCACAGCCGCCGCGAGGATGTCGCCGCCGCGATCAATTCGGACCACGAGAACCCCCGCTACCTCGAGGGATACAAGCTCCACCCCGGCCTCACTTCCTCGACCGACCTGGCGTCGGTGGTGGGAGCCGCCGATCTGCTGGTGATGGGAGTGCCCTCGAAGGGGTTCCGGGACACGCTTCGAGACGTCGCGCCCTACCTCCGGCCGTGGGTGCCGGTCGTGTCATTGGCCAAGGGCCTCGAACTCGGAACCGGAAAGCGCATGACCGAACTGGCCGAGGAGGAGTTGCCCGGTCATCCGGTCGGTGTTCTCACCGGACCCAACCTGGCCAAGGAGATTCTTGCCGGCAACGCCGCCGCCGCAGTGGTGGCGATGACCGACCCCACGATTGCCGTGCGACTACAGGACGTGTTCTCATCGCAACTGTTCCGGGTCTACACCAACCAGGACGTGATCGGCAGCGAGCTCGGAGGGGCCCTCAAGAACGTGATCGCCCTCGCCGCTGGCATGGCCGACGGTCTCGAGACCGGCGACAACACCCGCGCCGCGGTGATCACCCGAGGACTGGCGGAACTGACCCGTCTGGGAGTGGCGATGGGTGGTGAGGCTGCCACGTTCGCCGGTCTGGCTGGTCTCGGCGATCTGATCGCTACCTGTATCAGCCCGCAGAGTCGCAACCGATACGTCGGCGAGCAGCTTGGCCGCGGGCGTCCCCTCGACGAGATCATCGAAGAGATGAATCAGGTCGCGGAGGGCGTGAAGTCGGCTCCGATTGTCTGCGAACTGGGCCGGATCCATGGCGTGAGCATGCCGATCGCCGAGGAGATGAGGGCCGTGGTCGAAGAGGGCCGGAGCGCCACCGATGCCTACCGTGGACTGGTCCGTCGACCCGCCACCAGTGAGCACGCCCCCGACTGATGCCGGCTGGACCAATCAGGTCAATCAGGTCAATCAGGTTGGGTAAGTCGATCTGGCCGCGCCGGGCGAACGATGGCGGGGCTGAGCCGATCACAGAAACGATCACAGGCACGATCATCGGTGATGTCGACGGGCCGACGGCGATCGTCGGGCCGGATGGCACGATCGGTGCGCTCGATGGCTCCTGGCGATTTGAATGGGGCGCCGGAGCCGATGATCGTTGGCACATTGCCCACGACGAAGCGGCGGTTCGTCAGACCCGCATCGACGACACTCCCGTGTTCGAGACCGCTATGCGGATTCCGGGTGGGGACTTGATCTGTCGGGTCGGCTCGGCGGTCGATGGCTTGGACCGAACCCTGGTCGTCGAGTTCGTCAATGCCTCTCCGAGTGGTGTCGCCTTGGGATGTGTGATGCATGTGTCGGGGACTGGTGGACGGGGCCGGACCAGTCGCCTCACCGTCGACAGGTCTGAGATGCGTCTCGACAGCGGCGTGATCCTCGCGCCGTTTCGTGGGGCCGGGGCGGTGACGGCCGGAGCCTGGCGAGAGATTGCCGACGAACCCACAGCACGGTCGGCAGGAGTCGATGTCGACGAGTCGGGGGGCCAATCGGGAATGGTGTTCGCCTTGCCTCACCAAGCATCGCTGATGATGGTGATTCCCGGCCCGGCTGACCCGACCGACCCGACTAACCCGGCTGACCCGGCTGCTCCGACTGACCCGATCACTGGTGTTGCTTCGGTGAGACCGGCCGATCTGGCTTCTGGCTGGCGGGCGGTGACTCGAAATGCCGCCACGATCGAGGTCCCCGACAAGCAGCTGGGCGAGGCGTGGCGACGGGTGGTTCCCGACCTGGTGGTGGCGGCCGGCTCGGCCGATCTGCTGGTTGCAGCCGAAGCCGCCCCCCACCTCGACACGGCAGGCCTTCACGGCGAAGCCGATCGAGCCAGACAAGCCCTCGTTGTGGCGGCCGAGGACGGGCTGCTGGAAGGGCCCACTGCCAACGCGGCAATCTTGGCGCTGGCATCGAGAGAGCTCCGGGCCGGCGAGGAGTCGGGTCTCGACCTTCTGATCGGCGGTCTGATCGACTCTGCCGGCGATGCCCTCGACTCGGCATCGCTATCGGCCGCGGCGCTGGCTCTGGAGTTGAATCTGGGCCAGGACCAGGACCGGATTCCGGCAAGCAACAACTCTCGGCTGGCCGCCGACCTGCGCCAGCTGGCTGCGCGCCGGAACAGTGGGAGTAGCGAGAACAGGCCGAGGCAGACGGCAGGGGCAGCATCAGCAGACTCGGCCGGGTCAGTCGGGCCAGCCGGGTCAGCCGGGCCCGCCGGGCCGAGTTCACCGGTGGCGCGGGGAGCGGTGGCGGTTCTCGATCGTCTGCTCGGACCGTTGGAGGACTGCTATGTCGACTTGTTGCCGACGGTTCCAGCCAGTTGGCTGGGGCAGACCGTCGATGTGCGCGGCCTCGTTACCCATGTCGGCACGATGTCGTTCAGCCTCCGATGGCACGGGGCCCGCCCGGCCCTCCTCTGGGAACGTGATGGTGGCCCGGAGACCGCCAGGATCACCTGCTCGGGACTCGACCCGACGTGGTCGTCGTCGGAACGCCAATCAGAGGCGCTTCTGGCCGCGCCAATTGCCCAAGGCTGAAACTGTGGCCGGATCCTCACCTCGATCCTCCTCTCGATCCTCCTCTCTTCGGGCTTCGCTCAAGGGGCGCTCGCCTGGTCTCGACTTCGAGCATGATCTCTGGAATACAGGACATCGATTTGTGGCGGGAATCGACGAGGTGGGACGAGGGTCGTGGGCCGGCCCCCTCACCCTTGCCGCGGTGATCGTGCCGCGAGATCGCAGGCTCTACAAGGTGCGCGATTCGAAGATGCTCACGGAGTCCGAACGCGAGGTCATGCACGACCGCGTCGTCGACTGGGCCCACCATATTTCGGTCGGCCATGCATCGCCGGCCGAGTGCGACTCGCTGGGGATGTCGGCCGCTCAGAAACTGGCGGCGCGTCGGGCTATCGATGGTCTGGCCGTGCCGGTCGACCATGTGCTGGTCGACGGCAACTGGAGGTTCGTCGATGGCATCGACACCACCACTATCGTCAAGGGCGACACGATCAGCTTGTCGATTGCGGCGGCGTCGATCATCGCCAAAGTCACCAGGGATCGACTCATGCGGAAGCTCCACGTGCAACATCCCGGCTACAACATGGCCTCCAACAAGGGCTATCCGTGTCCGCGCCACAAGGCGGCACTCGCCGCCATGGGCCCGTGCTCGGTGCATCGACGAAGCTGGTCGTTCATGGACGATCTGCGATGGTCGCGTACCCCAAGGGTCGATCCCGGAGCCGAGCCCCAAATAGAGCTGTTTTGATGGTGGGGCTGTTTTGATGGTGGGACTGTCTTGATGCTTGCTTCAGCCCGGGCCGCGGTCTACACGGTGATCGCCTGGACTCTGTTCATGTGGGCCACCCGCACCAGGCTCATCTTCACCGAGGACGATCTATCGGTCGGCGATGTCGTCCTGCGGATATTCCCGGTGTTCATTTTTGTGGCGTTGGCGCTGGTGCTGATCGTCAGCGTGCGTACCGGCCGCCCCGATCTGCTACCAACAATGGCGGCGTTCGCGGCGTGGACCACCGGCTACTGGCTCATCCGTGTCGTGCTGATCTCATTTCGTGATCACTCGGTGGGCTTCAAGATCGTGCATGCCGTTCTGGCGACTGTTTCGATCGGCACGGCGGCGTGGGCTTGGCGCAGAACATCCCGCTAGGCCGAGTGTCCCGCTAGTCTGCGATTCGTCATGGGACAACCAGTCACGCTCATACGAACCGCCTCGCCCCGGCCCGGCATCGTTCGCTTCGAACTCAACCGCAGCCTCACCGGCATGGGTCACGAACGCTACGACGCCGACACCGAGATCACCGGTGATCGCCCTCCCGACCGTCTCGCCAAGCGTCTGTTCGACGCCGGTGGGGTTGCTTCGGTTCACATCTACGGATCGATGGTCACCGCTCAACTGTCCGACCCTGGGTCGTCTGACACTGAGTCGTCTGACACTGAGTCGTCCAACACGGATTGGGCCGATCTCGAACGGGCCGTGCAGGGCCTCTACACCTACTACGTCCCCGGGGTCGAGATTCCCAGCGACGATGAACTCACCTCGTTGGTTGAGGGCTGATCTGGTCGAGGGCTGAGCCACCCTCAAGCTGGCGGGAGTTCGGCCCAGCGCTGAATCCATGAATGCATGGCGATCCCGGCGGCGACCCCGGCGTTGATCGATCGGGTCGAGCCGTACTGCGAGATCGAGCAGACCATCTCGGCTGCGTTCTTGGCCGGCTCACTCAGCCCTGGCCCTTCCTGCCCGAACAACATCACGCAGCGCTCCGGTAGTTGAGAGCTCTCCAGGGGCACTGCTCCTTCGACATTGTCGATGCCGATGATCGGGAGCTGTTCGGACTCGGCCCACTCGACGAGATCGTCGATGGTGGGGTGCTTCACGACGTGTTGGTAGACGTTGGTCATCATCGCCCCGCGCCGGTTCCATCGCCGCTTGCCCACGATGTGGATCTCGCGGGCCAGAAAGGCGTTAGCGGTGCGAACGACGGTGCCGATGTTGTGGTCGTGTTCCCAGTTTTCGATCGCGACGTGGAACGGGTGACGCCGGGTGTCGAGATCGGCGACGATCGCCTCGACCGTCCAGTAGCGGTAGCGGTCGGAGACGTTGCGCCGGTCGCCGTCGGCCAGAAGCGACGGGTCGAGTCTGGGATCGTCGGGCCATGGCCGGGGGTGAGGGCCCACGCCAACGGTGTCTCGACCGGGACTCTGATCGCTGCTGGTGTCTGGGCTGCTCATCGGGCCGGGGGTCGTAGCTGGTTGCCGTCGGGGATGACGTGTCGGTGTGGTGTCCAGGTCGAGCCGTCCCAGTAGCGCAGGACTCCGGTCTCACCCGACGGCTCGGCGTACCAGCCGGCAGGTGCATGGGTCGGATCGGGGTCGGAATGGGCGACCTCTCCGGCGCCGCCGAATATCGATTGGAGGTTGACCGAGGACGATGCCGGCTTGTAGCCGGGGTTGGCAGCGGGACGGCGGGACTGGGAACCGATTCCCTGAGGTGACGATTCCCAGCTGCTCTCCTGAAGCGTGCGGAGCGACTCGGCCACTGCCGGATCCGGCCCTTCGTAGGGAGGAAGCCCTTCCATGGCCCGCAGGATGCCGATTCGCTCGCTCAGCGGGGGGTGGGTGTTGAACATGTCGTTGAAGCGTCGGCCCTTGGCCTTGGTCTCGTGGTCGTCGGGAGATTCGATCCAGAGATGAGATGTGGCGTGCGACGTGCGGGTCACCACGGTGATGTCGGCATCGAGCTTCTCCAGCGCCTGGCGCAGTCCGCTCGGATAGCGGGTGAACTCCACGGCGGTGGCGTCGGCCAGGGACTCACGGCTGCGAGACACCGCCGCCTTGAGAAGAGCGGCCGCCAGCGGGGCGAGGATCACAACGACCAGAAAGCCGATCAGGATCAGTGGATTGGCTCCCGAGGATTGGTTGTTGGAGCGTCGTCGACGCGACGCACCTCCGCCGGCCAGCGCCCCCCAGTAGAGCATTCGCCAGAAGATGTCGGACACGAAGGCGATCGAGCCGGCCGTGGCCACCGCCACGGTCATGACGAGCGTGTCGCGGTTGCGAACGTGGGCAATCTCGTGGGCGAGGACCCCCTCCAGTTCGGCCCGGTTCATCTTGTCGATGAGCCCGGTCGTCACCGCCACGGAGGCGTGCTCCGGGTCGCGTCCAGTGGCGAAAGCGTTGGGTGAAGGGTCGTGCACCACATACAACGCCGGTGGGGTGATGCCGGCCGCGAGCGAGATCTCCTCGACGAGATTGTGGAGCCGTGGGTACTCCGTTCGTGGGGCCGGCACCGCCCGGGTGGATCGCAGCGCCAGCGTGTCGCCCTTGTAGTAGGAGCCGACGGTGATCCACACGGCCACGGCGGCGGCAATGAACGTGCCGATCAACCCGAGTCCGAGAAACAACGACACGAACGTGCCGACCAGCACGAGCAGTACGAAGAAGGCGAACATCAGCAGCCAGGTGCGTCGCCGGTTCGAGGCGATGAGGTCGTAGAAGTCGGGTCGCTCACCTGCCATCTGTTCACCGTAGTGGCGGGGGATTGCGGCACCGCATCGCAACAAATCGAGGATGCGACCGGCTGTCTACAACCATGCCGGCGACCATATGGTCAAGTGATGGATCTGGTGATGGACCGGTGATGGGCATGGTGATGGGCCTGGTGATCGACGCGGTGAGTGGAGTTCACGCGGCGGCCGCGGTGCTGCTCATCGTTTCGGGACTTTTGAAGGTGCGTGATCCGGCTCCCACCGTCGAGTTCCTAGGCAGCATCGGTTCTGGTTCTAGTTCTGGTTCTGGTGTCGGGCCACGGCAGAATGGGGCAGTACGGCTCATCGGAGGATTCGAGATCGCGGTCGGGGTGGTCGGGCTGGTGGTCGGTGGCACCTTCCCGGCATTGGTGGTTGCCGCGTTGTATCTGTTGTTCGCTGGGCTGGTGGGTCGAGCGATGAGGCTCGGCTTGTCGAGCTGTGCGTGTTTCGGAAGTGCCGACACGCCTCCGTCGGCGGTGCATCTCGCTATCGATCTAGTGCTCGCTGCGGTGAGCGTCGCAGCGGTTGGGGCCGATACCCCGGTCGACGTGATGGACTCGCAGCCTCTCGGCGGCTTGTTGTTCGTGGTGGTCGTGGGCGTGGTGGCCGGAGCCCTACTGGCCTTGCTCAGAGTGTCGCCTGGAGCAGCCGGCCGGTCGGGGAGTCAGCGGGCCTGACACACGGGGCACCATGTGGTGCCCCGTCCGTCGAGTTCGCGACGGCGCATGATGGTGCTGCAGCGTTCGCAGGGTTCGCCGCTACGTCCGTAGCAAAACAGGCGATGTTGATTCTCGCCCGTTTGTCCCTGCGAGTCGACGTAGTCGCGCAGGGTCGTGCCTCCGTTGTCGAGCCCGGACTGCAGAGCGACGCGGATCGCCTCGACCAGTCGGATCGCCCTTGGCTTCGACAGTTGCCGGGCCGCGGGGTTGATACGGGCCATCCAGAACGCCTCGTCGGCATATATGTTGCCCACCCCGGCGACGGGGCGCTGCGAGAGGATCTGTGTCTTGAGGTGGCGGGCACTCCGCTTGGTGGCCTCGAGTAGGTGCTGGGCCGTGAACTCTTCATCGAATGGTTCGGGCCCGAGCGCCGCGAGTGTGGCGATGCCGGCATAGTGGCCTCGCGGCACCCAATGGATCCGGCCGAAGCGCCGAGCGTCGTGGAAGGTCAAGGTGTCGCCATCGGCGAGCCGCCACCATGCCCGCAGATGAGGATGATCAAGATCGGCTTCGCTGACCACGGCGAGGCGACCAGTCATTCCCAGATGGATGATCAGGTCATGCCCAAGGTCGCTGGTGCTGCCGCTGTCGACTTCGAAGATGAGGTACTTGCCTCGCCGTCTGATGTCGACGAGCTCGCTGCCGACTGCTTCCATCGCCGGTGTGAACTTGGCCGACCAGTGGGAGCCGGCGTCGACTATCGACGAGTCGAGCAGCCGGGGCTTGAGCTGGACTCTGATCGTCTCGACCTCGGGTAGTTCGGGCACGGCAAGACCCTATTGCTTCGGGATTGCTTCAGGCTCGGGCTGGCTCGGGGCCCAGTATCCTCGCGGTCTCGTGAGCGAATCATTGTCGGCCCTGGTTGAACAGGCCATAGAGCAGGCCGCGGCCCTCCACGATCTCGACGCACCTCGGGCCGAGGTGTGGGCCAGCGACCTCATGGCGATGGCCGCCGAAGTCGTCGTCGGGCCACCCGAAGCGCTGCTGCTCCATGTTCTCGACTCCACCCCAGGAGTTCAGGCCTCGGTTGTGGCCGCCGCGGTTCGGGCAGTTTCGCAGCCATCGCCAGGGATCGCAGGGATCGCAGGGATCGCAGAGACCGGAGCAACCGCAGGGGCCGCAGCGACCGGAGAAGCAGGGGAGACCGCGGAGTCGGGCGAGTCGGGCGGCTCTGGACCCGACGTTCCGGGCTGGCTGAGTTCGCTGGGCACCTCGCGATGCGACGGGGCGTGGATCTTCACGAATCGAAGGGGCGTGTCGGCGGTGTTTCGCTTCGCCGATTCCTCGGGCGCGGGCCATGCCCTGGCAATCGACCTCATACCCGGTCACCCCGAGATGCTCGGCGACATCACGGTTGGCCCTTCCGACGTGGTCGAATTGGCGGAGGATCCCGATGTCGATCTCCACGTCGAGCCCCACGATCCGATCCCGCTCGCTCGGCGGGTCGCTGATGCGATGTCGGTCACCGAGAGGCCCAGTGAGTCGCTCGTGATCAACGGGCGTCTGATCGTGGCCCGTCTGTCGACACTCGTGGATCACTCCTGGGTCGTACCGGTTCGGACCGTCGACGAGGTCCCGGATCTTCCCGAACGCAACCCGGACGACAACGCGTTCGCGCTTGATGTCCTGGACCGCGCTCTGGGCCAGGCTGGGTCTGAGTCGGTCCCTGCGCCGGAGGGCGTGGCCGTCGCTGCCGACCGACTGCGTGTCGCCGCTCGGAGCGATGGTTCGGTTGCCCAGTGGTTGGCAGCGTCGCGTGGGCCGGTCGACCTCGACGAACCCGACGATCAGGTGGTGCTGGCAGCGCTGGCGGCCTCAGTGGCCCCCAGTCGGATGGAGCCGCTCGATGGTGATGCTCGCGAAGCCGTGGCCATTCTGGAGTGGGCCGACTGGCTGGGGGTCGTGCTCGGCCTCGTGCGAGAAGGGGAGGGAGCGGCCGCCGCATCGTCACACCTTGTGGACCTCATCAACTCCTGCCCTGAGGTCACTTCCAGCATCCCCAAGAGTGATCGTCAGCGGGTCGAGTGGGCCTTGGAGGTGTGTGGCCAGATGTGGCAGGAGATCGGGGTGAGCCGAGAGGGACAGCTCACCGAAGCCGGGATCTGGGCGCTACCGCGCGCTCTGCGCTACGCCTGGAATCCCGACTTCGGGGACTGACCGTCGGTGGTGGTGTGGGCTCAGCCGCCCAAACTCAGCGGATCGATGCCGCAGTCGCCGAACACGTCGAACAGCACAGAGAGGTCGGGCTCGACATCTTCGAGAAAGTCGACCTTGGTGACCAAGCAGCGAGCCTGTTCGTCGGTGATACCGAGGCTGTCGGCCAGCCCAGCGATGATCCCTTCCTGGGGGATGTCAGAATCGTCGAAGTCGTCGACTTCGTCGTCGGGATCGACATCGCCGAAGATCCCGCCGTCACCGTCGCCATCGCCCTCGTCGTCGTCGAATGTGTCCGGAGAGCTGTCGTCGACTATCCCGCATTCGCGTTCGTTGTAGGCGCTGATCCGGTCGCCGGCCTCTTCGAAGCTGGGATCGGTGAGCTGGGCGGTCATGTCGTCGAACGCCAAGATGATGTTGCCGTCGTTGGCGTCCACGGCGTCGGCCAGGTCGCCGATGAAGTCAGCCAAGAGCTTCACGTCGGAGCGGATTTCGGAAGGGGCGGAGTCCTTCGCGGCATCGATCTGGTCGGCGAATCGGCGGATTCCCTCGGCCGAGGGATCGTCCAGCTCGTCGCTGGAATCCTCGATATCGATGGCGAGGTCGCACCAGTTGCCCCCACCACCCAGTCCGGCGGCGAGTCCGCCGCCGCTGTCGCCGCACGCCGTCGCGAACAACGTGATGACTACGGACACGATGATTAGTCGACGCATCTTGGATCTCTTTCGTTGCTGGTTATCTGCTGATTGTCTGATCGAGAGTACCTGTCGGCATTCAGACAGTCGGTGTTGAGGACCAATCCTTTGATACTCCCTCTTGGATGCTCCCGGGTTCGCTACCGTCGAAGCGAGTGTTGGCGCCGCATGTAGGCTGCCGAACACCTGTTCGTGAAGGAATCCCGGCGACACGGAGAATCAGTGCCCCGACAACTCGAGTTCGAACCCAACTACGCCCGTGAAGTGATCGATGTGCCGGTCGCCGAGGAGATGAGCGAGTCGTTCCTCGCCTATTCGCTCTCGGTCATCACATCGCGTGCCATCCCCGACGTGCGCGACGGCCTCAAGCCGGTTCAGCGTCGAATCCTCTGGTCGATGCTGCAGATGGGCATCAAGCCCGGCACGCCGTTTCGCAAGTCGGCTCGCATCGTCGGCGACACCATGGGCCGCTACCACCCCCACGGCGACTCCGCCATATACGACGCCCTCACCCGAATGGGTCAGGACTTCTCCCGGATGGTTCCGTTCATCGATCCCCAGGGCAACTTCGGCAGCCTCGATGACCCTCCCGCTGCGGCGCGCTACACCGAGTGTCGACTCGCAGCATCGGCCATGCGAATGGTGAGCGAACTCGACGAGGACACCGTCGACTTCCGCACTACCTACGACGGCGAGGGCGACGAGCCGGTGGTGCTTCCGGCCGCGCTACCCAACATCCTCGTCAACGGAACCAGTGGCATCGCCGTCGGTATGGCTACCAACATGGCGCCCCATAATCTTGTCGAGGTCGAGGCGGCCATCGAGTTGGTGATGAACAAGCGCCGCCCCAAGCCCACCGTCGACGAGCTGCTGGAGGTGCTGCCGGGCCCCGACTTCCCGTCGGGAGGGATCATCATCGACGACGGGCTGCGAGATGCCTACGAAACCGGCCGCGGCGCCTTCCGGATTCGGGCCCGGGCCCATGTCGAACAGATCTCTCAGGGTCGACAGGCGATCGTCGTCACCGAGCTGCCCTACCTCGTCGGGGCTGAGCGGATCATCGCCAAGGTCCAGGATCTCGCCAACTCCGGCAAGATCGCCGGTGTCACGGGAATCCGCAATCTCGCAGATCACACCGACCCCAACGGGGTCAGAATCCAGATCGATGTGAAGGCCGGCCTCAATCCCCAGGCCGTGCTGGCGGACCTCTACCGGCTCACCTCGCTCGAGGAGACCTTCGGAATCAACAATGTTGTGTTGGTCGACGGTGTACCCACCACTTTGGGCCTCTACGACATCTGTCGCCACTACATCGACCACCGGCTCGATGTCATCGTCCGCCGCACCCGGCATCGTCTCGAGAAGGCCAGAGACCGACTCCACATCGTGGAGGGTCTGATCACGGCCCTCGACGCCATCGACGAGGTCGTGGCCATCATCCGGTCGTCGCAAGATTCAGGGGAGGCCCGGGTCAAGCTCATGGAACGCTTCGACCTGTCGCAGGTCCAGGCCGCCCACATTCTGGAAATGCCGCTTCGTCGTCTCACCGCACTGGCAAAGCTCGAACTCGACGAGGAGATGGCGTTGCTGAGATCCGACATATCCGATTACGACAAGATCCTGGGTTCGGATCAGCGACGGCGCACGATCGTGCTCAAGGAGCTTCGAGAGTTGGTGGCCGATCACGCCCGGCCGCGCCGAGCCGAGATCGTCCAGCCGGCCGACATCCCTACGTTCGACGGACCGGCCACCACCTCTCCTGCACCAACGGAGATCACCGACGAACCCTGCTTGATCACCGTTTCCAGTTCCGCCAACATCGGGTCGGCTCCGGCCGATGGCGGGAAACGCGCCACGTCCGGCCGACACGATCTGGTGCGCACGCGGCTGCTGTCCACCACCACCACACCAGTAGCGGCGGTCACCTCCGAAGGCAGGGTGTTCACGATCCGCGGCGCCGACCTCCCCGACACCGCCGGGCGCACTCGCGGCACCGACGTCTCGCAGGTGCTCGGCCTCAATCGCGGCGAGCGGGTCCTGTCGCTGGTGGAGCAATCCGACACACCGCTTCTGGTTGTCACGTCCAGTGGAGTCACCAAGCGACTCACCCCTGACGAAGTGTTGGCCACCGGCTCTGGTCGAACGATCATCGCGCTGAAGGACTCGGCGTCGGTGGTGGCTGCATTCCTTGCCTCCGATGAACTCGACTTCGTCATGGTCTCCTCCGATGGTCAGGTGCTTCGCACCGCCGCCGGAGCAATCAGCATCCAAGGACGCGGTGCGGGCGGGGTCGGGGGAATGAAGATTCGCTCGGGTTCTGTGGTCTCGGGGGCCGGCACCATCGCCGGTGGTGACGTCATACTCGTCGCCACGTCCGAGTCGGGGGTGAAGGCCACGTCGGTCGACGAGATCCCCGCCAAGGGACGCAACACCCAAGGCGTGAGACTCGTGAGAATGAACTCCGGAGAGTTCGTCACTCTGGTGTGGGTCGGCTCGCCCCACGGTCTGCTGGGTCAGATGTCCGACGACGACGATCCCCGCAAGCTCGACCCCCATCCGGTGCCGCTGTGGGTCGACGCCACCCGCCGAGATCTCGTTGCCGTCCGATCAGAGCGCCAGATCCGGGTGATCGCTCCGGGTCGGTGGTGACATGACTCCGAAACACGTGGCCGCACGCGACTACGACGCCGATGCGATCCAAACCCTCGAGGGTCTCGACGCGGTTCGCAAACGACCCGGCATGTACATCGGTGGCACCGGATCCGATGGCCTCATGCACCTGGTCTGGGAGCTGATCGACAACGCCGTCGACGAGGCATCGGCCGGATTCGCCAAGAAGGTCGATGTCATCTTGCATCGCGACAATTCCATCGAGGTCTGCGACGACGGCCGTGGCATACCGGTCGATACCCACACCAAGCGCAAGGTCTCGGCTCTCGAAGTGGTGTTCACCGAGCTCCACGCCGGAGGAAAGTTCGGTGGTGGCGCCTACACCTCCTCGGGTGGCCTGCATGGCGTGGGAGCATCAGTGGTCAACGCCTTGTCTGCCAAGTTGGTGGCCGAGGTCGACCGTGAGGGGGCGACCCACCAGCTCTCGTTCAAGGAACGGGTTGCCGGACACTTCAACGGCTCGCGATTCAAAGCCGACCACAAGATCGACAAGATCAAGCGCATCTCGAAGAACAAGACCGGCACGAGAGTCCGCTTCTGGCCCGATTTCGAGATCTTCGATCAGGAGGCCAAGGTCGATGTCGACGAGATCTGTGAGCGTTGCACCAACGCCTGCTTCCTCGTGCCGGGGATGCGCGTCACCGTCGACGATCGTCGAGCGGGGGGCCGCCCCGACAAGTTCACCTTCGTCTCTCGGGGTGGATTGAGCGACCTCGTCGATCATCTCTCGATCGGCGACAACGTCAACCAGGTGATCGCCATCAACGGCATCGACTCGTTCACCGAGAAGGTGCCCGTCCACGGCAAGATGACCGACGTCGTGCGGGAGTGCACGGTCGATATCGCCATGCGCTGGGTGAAGGGCTACGACACCACCGTTGTGTCGTTCGTCAACACCATTCCGACCACCCACGGCGGCACCCATCTCGCCGGCTTCGACAAGACCCTCACCCGTGCGATCAACAACACGATCCTCAAGGACAGTCGCAAGCTCGCCAAGCTGGCCAAGACCAACCAGCACCGCGCTGTGAAGGACGATGCTCAGGAGGGCCTTGTGGCGGCCGTCAAGGTCACGTTCCCCGAACCTCAGTTCCGGGGCCAGACCAAACAGGAGCTCGGCACCCCTGCGGTCGAGGGCATTGTGGCGAAGATCCTTTACGACCAGCTGAAGGAGTGGTTCGACCCGGGCGGAGGTCCCCGCTCACACGTAAAGGCGATCACCGACAAGATCACCAACGCCGTACTCAACCGGGTCGCCTCCAAGCAGGTCCTCGAGACCAAACGAAAGGCGGCCAGTCTCGGATCCACGGGCATGCCTCAGAAGCTCGCCGACTGTCGGGTTCATGGCTCTGAGGCCGAGCTGATATTGGTCGAGGGTGATTCCGCGGCCGGACCCGCCAAGCGAGGTCGCGACAGCGAAACGATGGCGATCCTGCCTTTGAGGGGCAAGGTGGTCAACGCGGCCAAGGCGTCGGTCAAGCAGGTGCTCGACAACGCCGAGGCCAAGGCGTTGTTCACCGCGGTCGGTGCGGGTGCCGGCAAGGACTTCAACCTTGACGACGCGCGCTACGGCCGAATCGTGATCCTGTGCGACGCCGATGTCGACGGGAGCCACATTCGCTGTCTGCTACTCACACTGATCCATCGCTACATGAAGCCGATGCTCGAGGCTGGCAACGTCTACGCGGCTCAACCCCCCTTGTTCACGACCAAAATCGGAAACGAGACTTACCGGGTCTTCAGCGATGAGGAACGTGAGAGCGTCACCGACGAGCTCTGCCAGGGAAATCGCAAGCGCGAAAACATAAAGTGGCAGCGCTTCAAGGGGCTCGGCGAGATGAACGTCGACGAGCTTCGTCATTGCGCTCTCGATCCGGCCACCCGCACACTGCGCCGGCTCACCATGGACGATGGCAAAGAAGCAGCCGACGCCGTCGAGATGTTCGACGTGTTGATGGGCAACGACGTGTCGAAGCGCCGCGACTTCCTCTTGAAGAATTCGGCTCTCATCGACAAGTCGACCCTCGACATCTGAGGGCTCTTGGGCCCACGTGTCACAGCGGTGATGTAGAACTACACCGATGACTTCGCAGGCAACGCCCGTCGATTCGGCCTCGTCCACCACGATCGAGCGTCCGGGGCACCTTTCGCCATCAGGGGCTTCCACCTACGAACAGTGCGCCAAGCGCTGGCGTTGGCGCTACGTCGAGCATCTCGCCGACCCTCCGGGCGAGGCCGCCCTGGTCGGTAGTTTCGCCCATCGCATTCTCGAACTGTTGATGCAATCCGATTCGGCCGACCGCACCACCGAGCGAGCACGAGAGATCGCCAGGCAGGAATGGCCCGATGTCGAGGCCGACCCCGACTTCATGGCCCTGGAACTCGACTCCGACGCCGCCCGTGGCTTCCGATGGAAGGCTTGGAATGCGGTCGAGAATCTCTGGAAGCTCGAGCCTCCTGCCGATGTCGAGGTGAGGTCCACCGAACAGAATGTGAAGGCTGTTCTGGCCGGCGTGCCTTTCCGGGGAATCGTCGATCGTCTCGACGTCGAGACCGATGGGTTGGTTGTCACCGACTACAAGTCCGGAAACGCCCCGGCCGAGCGCTACCGCAGCAAGCGACTACCGCAGGTGTTGCTCTACGCCGCCGCGATCGCTGAATCCACCGGCGAGCAGCCGGTGCGAGCCCGGCTGTTCTTTCTTGGTCAGAAACACCTCGAGGTTTCCGCCGATGTCACGCCGAAGAGCCTCGATCGGGTAACCGAATCGCTGGTCGGCACATGGGACTCGATCGGACGGTCGTGCGCCGAAGACGACTTCCCGACCAAGACCGGCCCGCTGTGTGGATGGTGCCCTTATCTCGACATGTGCGGCGAAGGCCAGGGCGAGGTCATTCGTCGCCAGGGTTCACTCCCCGGAAACAGGTAACGATCGTCTGCGCCAGAGGTAGCGGGCCAAGAGAAGCGTGAAGATTGCTCCCAGTGCCGCGACAAGCCCGGTATTCAGTAGCAATGCGTCGGGCGGCGGGTCGGCGGCTGGAGGAGTAACGGCAGGGCCGGCCGGCGGATCATCGGCCACCATCGGTGGTTCCTCGGCAATGAGGGCGTCGACTGGCGCCGGACCCTCCTCGGCCGGAGCCGGACGACGATGGTTCTTCTGAGGGTCATACGCCATGTGCGACCTCCGAGGTCATGACCAGGTCGAAGAGATTATCGAACTCGGCGGCGGCTTCTTGGGCGCCCGGTCGAGTTCCCAGTGCGTGGATCGGCAATGATCCGGCCGATGCTTCGGGCACGGCGGCTCTCATGTGAACCGCAGGCAGAACAATATCGCCGTGGTCGGAGCGGAGCTGTTGGTCCCAGTAGCGGGCGTCGCGGGTGCGTCCAAGGCGATTGACGGCCACGCCGGCGACCTCGAGCGGCGTCTGTCGGCGATTGGAGATTCGATGGACCGTCCTGAGGATCTGGCCCACTCCGTCCGAAGCCCACGCCCCCGGCTCGGTGACGACGAGAGCTCTGTCGGCTGCGAACAGGCCGTTGACGGTGAGGAGGCCGAGCGAGGGAGGGCAGTCGATGATGATCACATCGTGCCGGACCCCTTCGAGTGCAACCGCCAGGCGGTCGTTGGCCCCGATCGGATCGGTGAGAAGTTGTGGCTCGCGAGCGGCCAGGGCCGGAGTCGAGGGCACCACCGATGGAGGCCGACCGTTCTCGTTGGGCCACCCAGAGGGCACTCGCAGACCTGAAATCGCCCCGGGTCGTTCCTCGGCGAGCGCCTGATCCACGCTGAACGGAGCATCCCATATGCCTAGTCCGGTGGTGGCGTTGGCCTGAGGATCGAGATCGATCACCAGGCAGTCGATGTTGCGGGACCACGCGGTTGCAGCAAGACCGAGAGCGACTGTGGTCTTGCCCACCCCGCCCTTTTGATTGACCACGGCGATTGTCGGCACTTGTCCAAGCTAGCGAACCATTTCGCCGGACGTGGATACGCGCGAGTGGCGACAGGCCCAGTGGGCGACGGTTGCTGGTCGGTCAGGCCGCGATCGAGCGGGTTGCGAACCGCACGATGTCGTCGAGCGCATCGACCAGATCGGGGTTGTGGCCGAACAGTTCTCGCACTGCCGGGCAGTCCCAACCGTGACACAGTGCGGTCGGCTCCAAGCCTGCTTGGGTCCAGGCGGTGCCGATTCGACGAATTGCCGCGTCGACTAGGGGGTCGGCGGCGGCCACGGTTGCTCCGGCCATCTTCTCCAATTCGAGATCGGAGAGTTGCACCAGGGGCGACTTGACCAAGTTGAGTCGGTACCGGATCGCCTCGGCGGCTATCCGGGTGTGATTCACGATCGACCACCCCCTCGTGCTTGATCTCATGCTCGATTATGAGGAGATGGTAGGAAGAATCGCGCGTCATGTGGGGGACCACTCGCGGTCCGCGCGAATCCGATCGTTCAGATCGGCCGACAGCAATCGGGCGGACAGGTGTGGGCGCGCCGAGTCGATTCGCTCACCGTTGGAGCCTCCCGGGCCGGGTCGAGACGTTCTTCGATCAGTTCCCGGCACATGCTCACGAACTCGGGGTCGGGGACGGTGGCGGGCGTATCGGCCCGCCTGATCTCGATACCGACCTCAGCTGCGGTGGCGGCAGCTTCCTCATCAAGGTCGAAGACAACCTCCATGTGATCGAACACGAATCCGATCGGAACGATCACTGCAGACTCGACTCCTTGGTCGGCCGACTGGCGAAGATGATCGTTGACATCGGGCTCGAGCCACGGGTCGGTGGGGGCCCCAGACCGACTCTGCCATACGAGATCCCAGTCGAGAGCAGGCGTCTGTCGGGCCGCTACCAGCATCGCGACGTCGCCTAGTTGTTGCTCGTAGTCGCATCCGGCTGCCATCGACGTCGGAATGGAGTGTGCGGTGAACACCAGGCGGGTTGCGGCGTCATGCTTGCCGGGTCTGCCAAGGTCGTCGAGAGCGCGGCCGGTCGAGCGAACGAACGGCTCCACGAAGCCGGGGTGGTCGAAGTAGGGCCGAATCTTGTCGATGCGAGGCGCACCGGCCCCGACCTCGGCTCGTGCCACCTCGATGTCGTCGAGGTACTGGCGACAGCTCGGGTAGGAGCTGTAGGCCGAAGTCACGAGGGCCAGCGCGTTCTCGACCCCGTCGGCGGCCATATCGGCGATCGTGTCTGCGAGCATCGGATGCCAGTTGCGGTTGCCCCAATAGATGGGCAGGTCGATGGCGTGGCCCGCGAGTTCGGTGCGGAGGCGGTCGATCAGCCTTCGGCACTGTTCATTGATGGGACTCACCCCGCCCCGTTGCTGGTAGCGCTGCTCGACCTCTCGGAGACGGGACGGGGGGATCTTCCGACCGCGAGTGACGTTCTCCAAGAAGGGCACGACATCGTCGGGCCCTTCAGGGCCACCGAACGAGATAACAAGAATTGCGTCGTAGTCGACCATCGGAGTCGGAGACTACAGCCGACCCCTGTTCAGCCCCCGAGAAGCCGGCGTACGGTCGACTTTCCCCGACGCTGTCCTCGTGGTTCCCATCCTTCGGGCAGAAGATCGGGTGCCTTCTCCGACAGGAGAGTCATCACCGCATCGGCCGACGGGTTGACCAAGGCCGAGCCGCCCAGGACGACCGTTGGCACTGTCTCGTTGCCGTTGGCGTGCTTGCGGACAGTGGCGGCATCGGCCGGACTGTCCCAGATGTTGTGCTTCTCGAAACTGACACCAGCACGAGTGAGGCTGCGATCGAGCATCATGCAGAAACCACAGCCCGGCCGCCAGTAGAACTCGAGCGTGTCGGCCTGTTGATTACTCATCTGATCTCCCGGAATGGTTCGATCTAATCAACCCAATGAGCGGGTCCTATGTTCCCGGGTTCGGGGTCAGTTGCCAGAGACCGAGAACGTGGAGACATCGGCCTCGAGCTCGGCCATGACGCCGGTGATCATCTTCCCGCGAGCGTTCTGGCGGGTGATTCTGAACCCGGCCTTGCTCAGTCTGGAACCGAGCTCGGATGCTCGGCCTATCACGGTCTCCTCCAGATCGTCGGCGACGATCTCGTCCAGAAATCCGGCCTCGACCGCCTCGACTGGCGAGTAGGAGGTCGCCAGCAATGCCGCCCTCGTGAATTGGCGGTTGGTGAGTCGATCACGGGCTAGTTCGGTGCCGAATCGGGGGAGCGGCATGCCGATCGCGACTTCGGGCAGACCGATCTTGGTGTCGCCGTCGATGCCGATCCGTTCATCGCAGGAGAGCAGGATGAGCGCCCCGGCGGCAAGGGCGTGGCCGGTGCAACCGGCCACGACCGGCATGGGAAAGCCATACAGGCGCAGCAGGAGCTCGGCGCCGCGGCGAACCAACGCCTGGGAGGCCTCGGGGCCCTGCTTCATCTCATTGAGATCGAACCCGGCGCTGAATCGGCCGGGTCGGCCGATGATCGCCACAGCGGATGCCGCTTCCTCGGCCTCGTCGAGGGCGCGGTGAAATGCATCGATTGCTTCGTGACCGAGAGCGTTGGCCTTGCCGTCGTCGAACCGGACGATCGCCACGTGCTCCGAAATTGTTGTTGTGATCGGTGATCCCATGCTGGCACGCTAACCAGCGAACTCCCGAGGGAAGAACTTGATTCGAGCAGAATCTCTGACGAGGCGTTTCGGCGACAACCTTGCGGTCGACTCCATCGACCTTTCGGTGGAGCGCGGCGAGATATACGGATTTCTCGGTCCCAACGGCGCTGGCAAGTCGACTGTTGTCAGAATGCTCTGCACCTTGCTGGCTCCGACGTCGGGATCGGCCTCTGTTGCCGACCTCGATGTCTCGGATCATCCCGGTGAGGTGCGCTTGGCGATCGGAGTGGCACTCCAGGAGGCATCTCTCGACCCGAAGATGACCGGTCGGGAGATCATCACGACCCAAGGAAGACTCTTCGGTCTCAGGTCAACCGAGATTTCGAAACGAATTGATGAGCTGGCGCCACTGATCGACATGAACGCCATCGATCACCTGGTGGGAACCTACTCCGGCGGCATGCGCCGAAGGCTCGATCTGGCGGCGTCTCTTGTCCACAATCCCTCTGTGCTGTTTCTGGATGAGCCGACCACCGGACTGGACCCGCCGGGCCGACTCCGTGTGTGGGAAGAGGTGCGCCGGTTGAATCGTGAGCTGGGGATGACGGTCTTTCTGACCACGCAGTACCTGGAGGAAGCCGACACCTTGGCCCATCGTGTGGGAGTCATCGATCACGGCCGGATCGTGGTGGAAGGTTCCCCGGCCGAGCTGAAGCGATCGGTTGGCGATGATGTGGTGGTGGTGAAGGTCGCTGGCGACTCCGACAGGGTCGCGGAGGTCCTCGCCGCCGTTCCCGGGGTCGACCGGATTGAACGCTACGAACACGAGGTTCGGGCGGTCACCAAGGACGGTGGCCGAGCTCTCAGTCCGGTGGCGGTGGCACTCGATCGGGCGGGGTGCGTGGTCGACGAACTGGCGCTGCGCACGCCGACTCTTGACGACGTGTTCCTCCACGTCACCGGATCTCACCTCGAAGGGGGAGACACATGAACGGGCGATTTCGATGAGTCAGCCGATCACGGCGCGCCCAGCGGGGTTCTTTCGCGATGTCGGATCGGTGGCGATCAGGGCGCTGCAACAACTCCCCAGAGATCTCGAGTTCGTTCTGCCGGCGTTGGCGGTGCCCACGTTCTTCCTCGTCGTCAACATCGGTGCGCTGCAAGATGTTGCCGGTTTCACAGAACTGGAGATCGACTACAAGGCGTTCCAGTTGCCGGTGGCAATCATCTTTGCGGTCACCGGTATCTCGAGGGCGTCGGCACTGGTGCTCGACATCCAGGACGGCTACTTCGATCGACTACTGCTGACCCCGGTGTCGAGACGCGCTCTCTTACTCGGGCTCATGGTGTCGGACTTCGTGCTGGTCTTGCTGCTCTCCATCCCGGTCACGATTCTCGGGTTCGCTATCGGGGTCCGATTCCCGACGGGAGTGCTCGGTGTGGTGGTCTTCCTCTTGATGGGGGCGTCGTGGGGTGTGGCATTCACTGGTTTCCCCTACGCCATAGCGTTACGGACCGGAAACCCGAGCGCGGTCAACGCCAGCTTCATTCTCTTCTTCCCGTTCGCGTTCATGACCACGACATTTCTGCCTCTCGAGTCGATGACCGGCTGGCTGGCGGAGGTCGCTCGCTACAACCCAGTGACCTATCTACTCGCCGGGCTGCGGTCGCTGTTCGTCGGATGGCAGTTCGGCGAGTTGGCCAAGGGCATGATCGCGATCATCGGGCTGGGCATCGTGAGCCAGACACTGGCGTTCTCGGCGTTGAAGAGCCGAATTGACGGACGTTGACCCCAGCCGCGTGTCAGCCGGCCACCACGGGATAGTCGTACGTGAAATCGCCGGTCGCGTTAATGCCCTCGACGATGTCGAGGGTGTTCTGATCACAATCCTGCAACATGACATCCCACCGGCCGGTGGTGAGCGGTAGCTCGACGAATTGGTCCGGGGAGACAACTTCAGAGGCCGCGAGTTCATCCTGGCCCCAGCCAAGGGCGGCAGTCGGGCTGGCGAAGATGTAGCAGACCGTCTCTTCGGATCGGTTGTTGATTCTGACCTTGATGGGTTGGTGGACGTCGCCCGCGTAGATCGCTTCGGAGGTCAGAAACTCTCCCTCCACCAGGAATGCGAATTCGGCCGCCACGGAAGTGATCTCAGCGGGAGCCTGCATGCAAGCCCACCACGATCCTGCTTCTCCTCCGGCCCAGGTGTTGTCCAGGTAGCTGGCACTCTCGAGCACAGTGCCGTCGATCATCCAGATCGCGTCGTAGCTGGCTCCGTCGACCATGCCGGAGTAGTCCCAGAAGGCGCAGACTGATTCGGCCGATGACGGCACGGTCGTGATGATCTCCGACGGAGTATCGTCGGGGTTGACTCCGAGCGAGAACACCAAGTTTCCGGCAGAGGCCGTGGTCAGAACGTCGATCGGATCGACCGTGCGGCGATCACGCCACTCATCGGTCGTCTCTCCACGGTTGGCCGCAGCTATGACCGGAGCGGCCAGCTTCAGTGGTCGAAGTCCGTTGAGGAAGCCTCCGATCGGAACACAACTGTCGGCGCTGTTCACCAAGCCATCACCGTTGGTGTCCTCGAGAACTCGGCAGTCGACCGTGAGCTGTCCCTGTATCCCGGCCGTGGTGGGAACCCCGATCAGTTGCCCCTCGTCGTTGGTGGCTGCGCCCCCGCTGTTTCCTCCGGAGACGGTGGCGTCGGTTTTGATCCATGCCCGGTTGTCTGTCACCGCCGGCTCGCTGGCGAACCCGGAGACGATGCCCTCGGTGACGGTGACGGTGCTGCCTCCGATGGCCGGGTAACCAATCATGGAGATGTGATCACCGACTTCAACAGTGTCGGAATCCCCGAGCTCCAGGAATGGGAGTCCGGTGAGATCGACCGGATCGCCTTCGAGATCGGAGATGATGCGGACGGTCGCCAGGTCGAGTGCCGCGTCGTAGCCGGCCACTTCGGCGAGGTACAGCAACTCCGGGGGAGTATCGGTTCGGGTGGTGATCTCGACACCGAGCTTCGTGTAGCTACACGTTGGATCGCTCATCACCACGTGGGCGTTGGTCAGGATGATCCCGGTTGGATCGATGATGCTGCCGGACCCGATGTAACAGACGTGATTGCCGTCGTCGTCGAGTTGGGCCAAGAGCACGGTGGCGGTGGCGATGTCGGCGGGCGCGGCCCCCACTGCTTGCGGGCCGGTCGACAACGGCACAGTTGACGTCGCCGACAGCGGGGAGGTGGTGGTCGCCGACGGGTCTGCGGCCGAGGAGGTGGAGGATGGGATGGCGACACCATCCGAACTCCCTGAGTCGGTGTGGTCGCCGAGGGTGACAATCAGAACTGCGACGATTGCCACGAAGGCAGCCACGGATGCCAGGACGGCGACTGGTCCGCTGGTTGTCACTCTCGAGGATTGATCTGGCGAGTCCACATCCACCTCACTTGTCGTCGAGTCTTGTCGTCGAGTCTTGTCGTCGAGTCTGGTCGTAGGGCCTTGTCGTCGGGTACGTATCGCCGGCGAGCGTGCCGGGCTCTACCACCGAGACTACGCCCGGTCGAGCGAGGGGGAGAAGGCGGGCCAACCGGTCGGTCAGCGACTGCCGCGAGACGCAATAGCCTGCGTTGGTGATTCTGGTAGATGCATCCAATATCTCGATGATGCGGCCCGACCGTCCGCTCTTCGCCGACGTGTCGATCACAGTGTCGACCGGCGATCGGTTGGGTGTGGTGGGGATCAACGGCACGGGCAAGACGACCCTGCTCGACGTGCTTGCCGGCACCCGATCTGCAGAGGGAGGCGATCTCAGACGAGGGAGTGGCGTCACCGTCGCCACGCTTGATCAGGTCACCGAACTGGCAGCGGGAACCGTCCGACAGGCCGTTGGTGCCGGGTGGCGAGGTGAGGCCGTCCTCGACCGGTTGGGTCTGGGAGATCTGTTCGACCGGCCCACGTCGGAACTGTCGGGGGGACAGGAGAAGCGGGTGGCGCTGGCCCGCGCCTTGGTCGCCGACGCCGATCTGTTGATTCTCGACGAGCCGACCAACCATCTGGATGTCGATGCCATCGAATGGCTCGAGGAGGAGCTGCGGCGTTTCCGTGGCGGGCTGGTGATCGTCACCCACGACCGGCACGTGCTCGACCGCGTCTCGACACGAATCCTCGAACTCGACCGTGGCTCGTCCTACATCCATGAAGGCGGGTACGCGGGTTACCTCGAGGGTCGGGCACAACGCGAGGAACGAGCGGCAGCTTCGGAATCGACGCGGCGGAATCTCGCTCGCACCGAGCTGGCGTGGCTACGGCGTGGGGCCAAGGCTCGCACCCGCAAGAGCCGGTCGCGGATCGAGCGGGCCAACGAACTCATCGCTGGCGGCCCTCAGGCTGCAGCTCGCGACGGCGAACTCAGCCTTGGTTCGCTCCACCAGGGCACGCCGCGGCTTGGCGACCAGGTTGTCGAGCTCCACGGCGTCTCCATTGGTTTCGACGGTCTGCCTCCCCTGGTCACCGGTCTGGACCTGCTGCTTGATCGACGCGAACGGTTGGGGATCGTCGGTCCGAACGGCTGCGGGAAGTCGACTCTTCTCGATGTGATAGCGGGCCGGCGGGATCCCGTGGCGGGTCGAGTAGTCACCGGGCCGACCGCCGAGGTCGGTCTCCACGACCAGACCGGCCGGGAGCTTGATCTCGCCATGCGGGTTCGTCAGGCCGTGGCCGGCGATCGGGCTCAACCTGATTGGTGGGACTCGGCCCTCCTCGAGAGGTTCTGGTTCGATGCCGACACTCAGCGTTCCCCGATCGGTCTCCTGTCGGGTGGCGAACGCCGACGCCTTCAACTCGTGTTGACGCTTGCCGCGAAACCCAACGTGCTGTTGCTCGACGAACCGACCAACGACCTCGACCTCGACACCCTTCGCGCCCTCGAGGACTTTCTCGACGACTGGCCCGGTGCCGTGTTGGTGGTGAGTCACGATCGCACCTTCCTCGATCGAACCGTCGACGATGTGTTGGTGATCCATGACTCTGCCGCCAGCCGTTGGCCCGGCGGGTATGCGGCCTGGCTTGAAGACCGCAAGTCTCTGCCCGATCCTGCTGCCAAGTCTCAGGCAAAGAAGTCAGAGAAGGTCAAGCCGGCGGGGGGAAGCCGCTCAAGGAGCACCGTGCGCCACGAGCTATCGAAGTGCGAGAAGCTCGTGGCTCGTCTCGAGAAGCAGATCGAGGCGCTCCATGTGACGCTGGCCGAAGCTGGCCACGACCACCGAGAACTGGCTTCGGTGGGCCGTGAACTAGCTGAGCGCGAGGCGGAGCTGGCAGGTGCGGAAGAGAGCTGGCTCCAACTGAGCGACGAGATGGAATCGTGCGGCTGACGTCCGTCACCGACGATGCCATATAGGTTCTCGCTACCCTTTCCGGATGACCCACGCCGTCGATTCCGCACCCGAGACCGAGGCCACAGGTGAGGTTCTGATCGTCACCGATGCCGCTCGCACCGTTGTCGCCGAGATCAAAGCCAATGAAGACGACCATGAGTCGCTCGGCCTTCGTGTCGAAGTCACCGG